>DAOUAK010000042.1:0-25920 GCA_034433695.1 Chloroflexia bacterium | reverse complement strand
AGCGGGCCTCCATGCCCCAGGTCAGGCCGGGGGCCGGGTTCAGCAAAAGGGCGGTGTTATTCGCCACCAGCCAGCCGTCGGCGTGGACCATCTCGATGACCACATCGTGGGGCTGCGAGGCATAGATGACGTTGTTGCGCACAATCCCCCCGCTATGGTCCCCCGGCCCGTGGCTGGCGTTGCCGAAGGAGATGCCCTGGTAGCAGTCCACCAGCAGGTTGCGCTCGACGACCGTGTCGGAGGAGCCGGACCAGAAGAGGATGGTGGGGACAGGGCTGTTGCCGGGGGTGCGGATGCGGTACCACTCGTTATCGCGCACCGTCCAGCGGTGGGCGTTGTGCGCGCTGATGCCGTTGGTGTACTCGTCCGGAGCGGTCGTGGTGTACTCCAGCCGCGAGCAGGCCAGCAGACCGTCGTCGCTGCCGTCGCCGAGGGGGTTGACCTTGACCAGTTGGTCGCTGGCGTCCTGGATGTGCAAGTTGTAGAGGATGGGGCGATCGTTGCCGCTGATGGCCACGCCGTGGTCGCTGGCGTTGCGAATCGTCAGGTCGGTGATGGTGACGTCGTCGGCCTCGACGAGGATGCCAAAGTGCACCCCGCCGAAATCGAGGACGACGTCATCCCGGTTGCCCGTGGCCCCGCGCAGGGCGATGTTACGGTGGACGATGTGGACAAAGTCCTGCATGGTGTAGGTGCCGGCCGCGACCAGGATCGTCGTGCCGGGAGCGGCGTTGTAGGCTTGATCGCGCAGGTCGGCCTCGGTGGAGACGGTGACGGTCGGCGGGGAGGGGGCAGGGAGGGGCGGACAGCGGGCTGCGGCCGGCGCGGGGGAGCGGGAGGGAATCGCCGAGGGCGTCGCTCCGTCGCCGCCGGCCGGCGTTGGTCGGGGGGGAATCCGGCTCTCCCCCGGAGCGGTCGCCGGAGGAATCCCCGTCGGGGTACAGGCCAGCAAGCCCCCTAAAAGCAAAAGACAAATCACCCCAAGGGTCCACTTCATCGCATCCTCCTCAGGGTGGCGGCACAGCCGCCGGGGACCTCACCCCCTACTCCCCGGCTCCTTTCCTCCTCTTCGCCTGTGGAGAGGGGGAAGGGGGCCGCCGGAGGCGGCGGGGATGGGGGTGAGGTCAGGCATTCCGTAGCACCAGGGGCAGGTAGATGCGGTACTCTGCCGCCGCCCCGCACCAGTAGCCCAGGCAGCCGCCGTAGTTGCTGCTGGAGGCCATGCCGATGGCGCTCTGGCCGACGGTGAAGTTGACGGCGTAGTGGGCCGATTGTGCCGGCCCGCCGCCCCCGCCGGTCAGCGGGGTGAACCAGTCCAGCCGGTAGTTGGCGGAGGACATCGCCAGAGCACGGCCGGCCAGCAGGAGCACGACGGCCACGGTCAGGAGAATGGCGACTCGCCTCATCATGCACCTCCTGCTAATCGTGCTCCAGAGTTAACCGCACGCCGCCGATTTGAACATAAGAGGTCTCGCTGGCAAAACTCAGTTGAAAGGCGATGTAGAGAACTCCGCGCTGGTCGCTGAGGACGTTGTTCGTGGTCGGGTCCCAGTGCTTTGTACACTGGGCCGGGGATGGGCAAACGTAATCCGTGCCGTCCCAAAAGATCAGGTCACCTGCCCCGACCCCATTTTGCAACCGCATCGCACTGACCGCGATACCGGTTACGTCGTCCGACGTTCTGTAGTACAGGTCCAGGCCGGTAACGGTGACATTTTGGCCGTAAAGTTGTCCGGGAATGGTTACCGGCACCAGGACGGTTTTGTTGTGGATCCAATCGGAACCGCCCTGGACCTGATACCCCCCATAGAGATCGTAGGCAAAGAGCGTGGTGTCGGCAGAATTGGCTTTCTGGAGGGCATTTCCGCTGATCCAGAGGTAGGACCTGGCCGTGCTCTGGATGATGCCGGTGCCGGCGGCCATGATGGCTACGCCAGTCCTGCTTTCACCATATACTCCGATGCCGCTGCCCCGACTTTCACCAGCTACGCCAGCATGGTTGGTTGAACCCGTGCGGCCATGTACGGCATCATGTCCGGCGCTGTAGACGTCCAATCCCCAGCCGCTGCCGTGGTTGTATACATTCAGCGGAGCACTGCTCATCGTATCGCTGATGAGTGCCCCCGGCCGCAGGCTCCAGGCGTAGGGCACTGCATAGATCGGCTGCCGCGGGGTCATCTCGCCGTCGCTGCCCACCTCGATCCCCAGGTAGAGTTGTCGGCCGTTGATGTGGTTGGCGGTGCAAAAGTCCATGTAGGCGAAAAAGAGGCCGTTGTTCACATCGATCGTGTCCGTGTCCTCACATAGGGGTGTGCCCCCCGAAGCGGCACTGTAGAGGCGGAAGGTGAGATCGTAGGAGCCCGTCAGGGGGGCACCGCTGGCGTCGGTCAGTTGGCCCTGGATGGGAATCTTGTCGTCCAGGATTGCGGTAACGCCCGCCTCGTTTGCGACGACCTCCTCCTGTGGCTCCGGCCCCTGGGCCAGCACCACGCCGGCGATGAGGATGCCCAGGACAATCCCGACAAGGCTGACCAGAATAAGTGTGCGTTTCATCGTTCTACCTCCTCTTTTTCCTTTCTCCAACAACCGATCCGCTAGCGGGCGATTGGAGGCTCCTGGGTCGAGGGGTTGGAAACGGACAGCGGCCCGGTCCACCGCTCGATAAAGGCGACCAGGTCCCTCAGGGTGCGGACGTAGACCGCTTCTCCGGAGGGGATATGACGGACATATCCTCGCCACATGACGAGTTCTTTCGAAGGGTCGTCTGTTTCCCACCATACCCGTACCAGAAACTGGCCGGATTGGGGTCTGGTCTTGGTCATCAGGTCTCCAGATCGTCTCTCGTTGGATTCAGAATAGCACAGGGGTGTCTCGGAAATGTCTCCAAGATTGGGGAAAGAAGAGGGCAAGGGGGGCTCATCGGACCGGGTGGTTCAAAAATCTTCGGGCAGAACTTTTGCTTCTACCTCCTGGCGCAGCGCGGCCAGGTCGCGTTTGACGGTAGCCCGGCTCACACCCAATGCCTCCATCAGGTGTCGGATGGTTGGAGCAGCACCCTGGGCTTCGGCCTGACGCAGGAGGCGTTGGAGACGGTGTCTTCGGCGCATCACGTGGCTTCCGATGATGCCGTCCTCCGGGTCGCTGAGGGTCCAGGTTACCTCCACCTGTTTCCCCTCCGACGGGGGCCGGCCGGCGCAGGGGAGGCGGAGGCATTGCCGCAGGAGGGGAGGCGGCGGCCGGTCCAGACGATAGGCGGTGATGATGGCCTGATGCTCTGTGCTCCCCAGAAAGGAGCGACGCAAGAGGGGATTCTGGATGCGGTCGGCCGTCTCCAGAAGCAGGGCGTAGGCTCGTTCCAGGGCAGGACGGGCCTTTTCCGGACCGGCCAGGGTTGCCCAGACCTGGTAGCAGGCAAAGAGGGCTTTATCCTGTCGATCGTAAGGTTCGTCCCACCTTTCCATCTCATGCATGGCCTGGGTCGCAAGACGGCCGGCCTCCTCTTCCTCCCCGGCTCGCAGGCAGGCCAGCGCCAGGAAGGCGGTCAGGAGGACGGCATCGCGCTGCTGGTGATACGTGTGGGCAAGGTTCAAGCCTTGTCGCAGATTGGCACAGGCCTCGGCGTACCGTCCTTCTTCCAGGGCGATCGCGCCCAGGAGATTCCATGACTCCAGAGCAAAGTTGTGATCTCCCACCTCCAGACAGATGGCCAGGGTCTGTTTGGCTTCTTCCCGGGCTTGTTCCATAGCACCCAACGCCCGATAACAGATTCCCCGCCCGAGGCGAGCGATTCCCTCAAGGTTGCGTGTGCCCAGGCGGACGGTGGCCTCGACGACCTGGTCCAGGGAAGTCAGGGCCCGTCGGTAGTCGCCCAACTTAGACCGAGCGATGGCCGTGTTGAGGAGGGAAACCATCTCCCGGTACAGGTGACCTCGCCGGCGGTTGAGATGAAGGTTTTCCTCAAAGCAAGCCAGGGCCCGCTCATAGTCCTCGGCGAAGGAGAGGTAAAAGGTTCCCAGCATATTCAAGGCCCGACTGATCCCATCCTGGTCACCGACCTGATGGAAGAGACGACCGGCTTCCTCTGCGGCCTCACGACACGCTTCCCCACGGCCCGTCCGCCAGCAGGCGGTGGCGACGGCGAGATAGCAGTGGCCCAGAAGGGGCGTTTGTTCGGCACGCCGTGCCAGGTCGATGCCTTCGTGGAGCAAGGACAGGGCGCGGAGCGGGTCGCCGCTCACGACTTCCAGCCAGCCCCGCTCGTAGCGGACCCTGGCCAACCGGCCGGGATCCCCTTTTTCTTCGGCCAGATGTTCCATCTCTTCCAAGACGGCGGCCTGCTCCTCCCCTCGGCTTAGGGCCGTCAGGGCGCGCATCTTACCGTCGAGGGCTGCCCAGCGGATATCCAGATCCTGGGCCGGGGTCAGTTCCAGGGCCCGTTCGTAGTGCTCCAGGGCTGCCAGAGGACTATGGGAGCATACCTGATCACCGGCCCGGAGGTAGTAGTGGGCTGCCTTTTCCCGTTCGCCGGCCCGCTCAAAGTGGTAGAGCAGGGTTTCGACCCACTCTGGGTGCAGGGTCTCCAGCACCTCTCCGGCACGGCGGTGCAAATGCCGCCGCCGGTTCGGGGTAATCGCCTGGTAGATGACCTGATGGATCTGCCCATGCTCAAAGGTGTAGCCGTCCCCCTTTTCTTGAAGGAAACCTCTCCGGACAAGGTCCCGAAGCAGGGTAAGAAGGGTTGCCGGCTCGGTTTCCAGCAGGTGGGATAGAAGTACAAAGTCGCCCTGCCCGGTCAGGATGGCAAGGGCTTCCAGGATCGCCCGTTCGGCGGGGGAGAGTCGTGCAATCCGTTCGGCAACGAGGTTGCGCAGGGAGACCGGGGACGGCCAGGGCAAGGCCGGGTCGGGGAGGCGCCAAGTCCCGTCGGACAACGACGACAGGAGGCCCTCGTCCAGGAGGGCCTTGAGGATCTCGATGGTTAGGAGCGGATTTCCTCCGGATTCGGTCCACAGTCGTCGGACAAACGGCTCCACCTGCGTATGGAGATTCAGGGATTGCCGGACCAGCGTGGTCATCTGGTCCAGATTGAGAGGTTGCAGGAAAAGGTGTTGCCAGGAAACCTGCCGCTCCAGGATCTCCAGCGTTTGCCAAACGGCTTCGCGCTCGTAAGCCTCCCCGCTCCTGAAAGTAATGAGCAGAAGGATGCCACCGTGGAGACGGGAGGGGAGGAAGGACAGCACATCCAGGGTCAACTCATCGGCCCAATGAAGGTCTTCCAGAATCAGGACCAGGGGGGACAGCACCTCCAGACAGCGGCCGACGGCCTGACAGAGCCGCTCGTGCTCCTTTTCCGGTGGGAGTACAGGCAGGTCGGGTATCCTGGAGAACGGCTGTGGGAGGAGGAAGGAGAGCGCATTCAGATGGTAGGGCTCCAACAGTTCGGTCAACTGGCCGAGACGAAGGGGGTTGAGGAGGCTGTGGAGAGTGTCGCGCAGGAGGTGGTAGGGATGGGTTGTGGTTGTCGGGTCGGCCCGGCCGAGCCCGACCGGGATGCCACACCAGTCGGCCTCGGCGGCCAGTTGTTCTACCAGACGCGATTTGCCTATGCCGACTTCTCCTCGGATCAGGAGGAAACGGTTCTGCCCGCGCGCGGCGGATTGCAGGGCTTCCGTGAGGAGGAGACGTTCGTTTTCCCGCCCGATCAGGGGCAGACGGTTCAGGTCCTGGAGGATCGGGGGCGAGGCCGGCCGGAGGGGCAGGTAGGCGTCCGCTTCCTTTTCTTTCCAGGAGGCAACGATCTCCCGGTAGAGGGCCTTGGTGGCGGGGAGGGGTGTGGTCTGGAGTTCATCCCGGAGGAGTCGGCGGAGCGTTTCGTACTGATCCAGCGCGGCCCGGGGCCGGCCCAGCAGATGGTAGAGGCGCATCAATTCGCAGTGGGTCTCTTCGCGCAGGGGATCGGCGGCCACAAGGCGGAGCGCGCAGGTCAGGGCCAGGTTGTACTCGCCTCGTTGTTTGTACACCATCAGTAGCCGGTCGAGGAGGTGCAAGTAGCACTCCCGCAGGCGCTCTTGCTCAAAGAGCACCCAGTCCTCATAGTACCCTTCCAAGAGATCGCCCTGATAGAGGGCAAGGGCGCGGTGAAGGCGTTCCACGTTCTCGGCAGAGGGGACAACAGAGGGTTCCAGGGCGCGGTACAGGGCCCGAAATTCGGCCACGTCCAGATAATCCGCCGGTTGCAGCACCAGGGCAACCCGTTCTCCTTCACTCTGCACTCGGTCGGCGGCCGGCCCAAGGGCCTGGCGTATCTGCCAGAGGGCTTGCGAGAGGGCCCGACGGGCAGCCGCCTCCGGTCGCTCCGGCCAGAACAATCCGACCAGCCGCTCCCGGGCGATCGCACGACCCTCCTCAAGTAGAAGGTGGGATAGGAGGAGCCGGGCTTTGTGGAGCTGGGGGAGAGCCAGCGGTTGTCCGTTCCAGGTCAGGGAGTAGGAGCCCAAAAGCCTGACTACAAGCGACATGCCGTCCTCCTGGGCCTGCCGTCCGCACCCTTTCAGGTGCCGAAATTCTGACACCGCGTGGCAGGCGTCTGAGCCTGCCCGGACAGCCTGGAAAATCCTACGCCTGTTTTCGGATAGGCTCCTATTCCCGTTCCACGTCCAGGGTGTAACCGAAAAGGAAATTTCGGCGCCGTCTCAGACGCAGGCCGGCCTCTTCGGCCCGGCGGAGCATCGTCGAGGGGAAGGAGTAATCCGGGTCGGGCAGGTACTCGGTGATGGCGACCCGCCCGCCGGGCCGGAGCACCCGGCAGGTCTCCCGGAGGGCGCGCACCGGGTCGGGCACCTCGCCCAGCACGGCGACGAAAAAGGCGTGGTCAAAGGTGCCGTCGGCCAGCGGCAGGGCCTGGGCATCGGCCACGACCACATGCACCCAGGAGAATCCCCGGCGGCGGGCCTTCCGGGCCACCAGAGAGGCCAGGCGGGGGGAAATTTCGACGGCGCATACCCGGCCCTGCGCTTCCACCCGGCCGGCCGCAGCCAGGGTCCAGAAGCCGGGGCCGGGGCCGATTTCCAGGGTGCGCATCCCCGGCCTCAGCCCCATCTGTTCGACCTCTCTTTCGGGAGGTGTGATCAGGCGGCGCAGGGGGTTATCCAGCAGGCGGGCGATTCCGGCGGGGATGGGAAAGGGCCGGAGTTTGCGAAACAGCCGGGCCGGCCCCAGGAGGAAAAGAAGCCCTGCTCCTACCGCCACCAAAAGCCCCCAGCCCAGCCAGCGAAGCAGCGTCACCAGGTCCATCGTCCTTTTCCCCGAAGTCTAGGTCCGGACGTAGTGCATTCCCCCTACGTGTCGTACCAGGCCCTTGAGTTCCATAAGGGTCAGGGTACTGGAGAGGAGGGAGATCGGCAGGCCGGATTGTAGCCCCAGTTCGTCAATGTGCAACGGTTCGCTCGAAAGGAGGCCCAGGAGGGTTGCCTCCACGGCATTTTCCGGGACGATCTGGCGGACTTCCTGCTGTTCGACGGCCCGGATCAGGTGCAGTTCCTCCAGGATGTCCTCGACGCCGCGCACCAGGCGGGCCCCCTGGGCCAGGAGGTCGTGACAACCCCGGCTGGTGGGGGAAAAGATGGAGCCGGGCACGGCAAAGACCTCGCGGCCCTGTTCGGCGGCAAAGTCGCAGGTGATGAGCGCTCCGCTCCGTTCCCCGGCCTCGACCACCACGACCCCCAGGCTCAGCCCGCTGATGATGCGGTTGCGGGGGGGAAAATTGCGCGGCTCGGGGAGGGTACCCGGCGGATAGTCCGAGACCAGGGCGCCGTGGGCGACGATCTCCTCGGCCAGGCGGCGGTTGCCGGGTGGGTAAACCCGGTCCAGCCCGCAGGCCAGGACGGCCACCGACCGGCCTCCGGCGGCTAAGGCAGCCTGGTGGGCCTCGGTATCAATGCCGATGGCCAGCCCGCTCACCACGGTTACGCCGTTGCGGGCCAGGTCGCCGGCCAGGCGGCGGGCGACCTCCCGGCCGTAAGGGGTGGGGCGACGGGTGCCGACCAGGGCCACCATCGGCTCGGCAGGATCGAGCGTACCGCGCAGGTAGAGGACGGGAGGGGGAGCGTAGATATGCCGTAGCCGCTCGGGGTATCCGGCGTCTTCCCAGGTGAGCAGGGTGATGCCCAGGCGGTGGATACGCTCCAGTTCGTCGTCCAGCGAGAGGCGACGGCGGGCCTCCAGGAGGGCGGCGATGGAGGCGTCATCCAGGCCGGCACGGATGAGTTCTTCCACCGGGGCATTCCAGGCCTGCTCGGGGCTGCCCAAATGCTCCAGCAGACGGCGCAGACGCATCGGTCCGATGCCGGGAGTCAGGCTGAAGCCCAGGTAATACTTTTTCATCGTCATCGGTGCCCTCATTCTATCTCAAGCCTCCCTCGTTTGCGAACATTATACCATGTCCCGGTTTCCTTGTCTACGCTGGACAAAATGCGCAAAATATGCTATGATAAAAACAGTTCACTTGGGGGATTTCGCAATCCCCGAATGGCTGGGCAAACCTATGGGACGCGATTCGGACGGAATCAAGAATCGGCGGGCGCGGCAGATCGTCGAGCGGCTGGCGCTCACGCCCACGGAACTGCACCGCCTGATTCGCATCCTGCGGGTGACGCTGGATACGCTGGATCCTGAGTATCGGACCAACGTCACGGCCGTCGCCCGGGAACTGGAGCGCAGCCGGCGCACGGTCTATCAGTGGGCCGACCGCATTCTGGCGGCGATGGTCGAGGAGATGCGCGAAATTCGCGTGGGCCGGCCCCGCCGGGAAAGGTAAAGCCGCGGCGAAGTGTAAAGAGCCGCCGTTCGGGTAGTACGATGTCCGAGAACAGGCCGTTGCGGGCGGCCCTGGCAACGCTGGGCTGCCGGGTCAACTTTAGCGAGACCGACCAGTTGCGCGGGAGGTTGCGGGCGGCTGGCTACACCCTGGTGGATTTTGAGGAGGAGGCCGACCTTTACATCGTCAACACCTGCACCGTAACCCATGTAGCCGACCGCAAGTCGCGGCAACTTTTACGCCGGGCGGCGCGGCGCAACGGCGCGCTGGTCGTCGCCGTGGGCTGCTATGCCGATGTGGCGGCTCCCCTTCTCCGCCAGATGGGGGAGGTAGACCTGGTGCTCACCCGGGAGGAGGAAGCGTTCCTGGAGAGCCGTCTGGCCGCAGCCCTGCGGGAGCGGGGATTGGAACCTCCGGCCGAATCGTTCGGGCCGGCCCGACTCCTGCCGGCCAATCCCGCCCGCGCTTTGATCAAGGTCCAGGACGGCTGCGATAACCGCTGCGCCTACTGCATCGTCCGTGTGGCCCGGGGGCCCAGCCGTTCCCGTCCGGCCGACGAAGTGCTGGAAGAGGTGCGCCAGGTCGAACGGGCCGGCCATCCTGAGGTCATCCTTACCGGCATCAACCTGGGGGCCTACCGCGACCCCCGGGTGGGCAACCTGGCCGGTCTGGCCCGCCTGATCCTGGAGGAGACGCAGGTGCGGCGCATCCGCTTCAGTTCCATCGAACCGCAGGATTTTCCCCTGGAGTTGCTCGAACTCTGGCCGGAGCCGCGCCTCTGCCGGCACTTTCACCTGCCGCTCCAGAGCGGTTGCGACCGCACCCTGGAGCGCATGGGCCGGCGTTATCGTTTCTCCGAATTCCGTGACCTGGTGGAAGAGATTCACCGCCGCATCCCCGATGTCGGCCTGACCACCGACATCATCGTCGGCTTCCCCGGCGAAACAGAGGAGGATTTTGCCGAGAGCCTTCGGGCCATCGCTGCGCTACCCCTGAGCGACCTCCATATTTTCCCCTTCTCCCTCCGGCCGGGCACGGCGGCGGCAAAGATGGAGGGGCACCTTCCCTCGGTCCTGATCCACCGACGTTGCGAGGAGATGCATTTCCTGGCCCGCCGGATGGCCCGCGCTTTTCGGGAGGCCTTTATCGGGCGGGATCTGTTCGTTCTCTGGGACGGCCGCTCGGCAGTGGGGTGGAGCGGCCTCAGCGATAACTACCTCCGGGTGACGACCACCGCCCCGGGCGACTGGCTGGCCCGGCTAACCCGGACGCGAATCACCGGTTTGACGGACATGGCCCTGGTTGGTCAAATTACCGATTTTGTTGTATAATTGAGGAAGACGCGTAAACGAAGGAGGCAGGCATGACTGCAGAAATTCGAGAGTTGCTGGCCAGTTTCCGTTCGCTCAACGGGGTTGCCCTGGCCGCTGTTGTCGCCACCGATGGCCTCCTCATCGAGGGCGTTGCCGATCCGGAGATGGATGTGGACGCCATCTGCGCCGTGGCCTCCAACGGGCTGGTGATGGCTGAGGCTCTGGGGCGAGAGATCGGCAAGGGGGGCACGGTGCAGGCCGTCCTGGAGTATGAATCGGGCCTGGTCATCCTGGAGCCGCTCAGTGATGACGCCATGGTGCTTATCGTCTCCAGCCGCCGTAACAACCTGGGGCGCATCCGTTTTATGCTGAAACGTTACCATCAGCCGCTTTTCGATGCGGTCAATGCCATCTGAGTTCCATTTGTATCCGCCGGTTTTCCGGCCGGGCAAGTGGATGGGGGAATGACCCATGGAATCTCAGTTGAGCAGTCTGATCGTCTCTTTAGAGGAAAAGGAGGCCATTGACGAGTGCCTGCGCCGGCTTGTCGAGGATACCGGGGCGACCCATGCCATGCTCCTGGATAAGAGTGGGCAGGTGATTGCCAGCCACGGCCAGGTCGAGCGTCAGGACACCACGGCCCTGGGGGCCCTCCTGGCCGGCACCTTTGCCTCTTCCCGCGAAGTGGCCCGCCTCCTGCGCGAGCGGGACTTTCGTGTCCTCTTTCAGCAGGGGGTGCGCGAAAACATCTTTACCGCCCTGGTCGAGGAGCAGTGGATGTTGGCCATCGTCTTCGACAAAGGTACCCACATCGGTTTGGTCAAGGTTTTGACCAAGAAGGCCACCGAGGAACTGGAGGCGATCCTGGAGCGGGTTCGCCAGGAAGGAAAACTCCGCGACGAGGTGATTAGCACCAGTTTCCGCACCTCGATGGAAGACACCATTGACCTCTTGTTCCGAGACTAGATGAAGAGAGGCCGGGATGGCGCTCATTAATATCGCCGCACGGGAAATCCATTGCAAGATCGTCTACTATGGGCCTGGCCTGAGCGGAAAGACGACCAACCTGAAGTACATCCACAGCCAGGTCCCCAAGGAGGCCAAGGGGGAACTCCTTTCCATTGCCACCGAGACGGAACGGACGCTCTTTTTCGATTTCCTGCCGCTGGACCTGGGCCGGGTGCGCGGCTTTCAGACCCGGTTTCATCTGTACACCGTGCCCGGGCAGGTGCTTTACGAGCGCACCCGGGTGGCGGTGTTGAACGGGGCCGATGGGGTTGTCTTCGTGGCCGATTCACAGCGGAACAAACTGGAGGAAAACGTCCGAAGCCTGCAGGAACTGGCCCGCAACATTACCCGCCAGGGGAAGCGTTTTGCCGATTTTCCCGTTGTCCTGCAATACAACAAGCGGGACCTACCGAACGCCCTGCCGGTTGCCGTCCTGGATCGTTATCTGCGTTATCGTAGCGGCGATGGAAATCTGGTCGAGCGCTTTGAGGCCATAGCCACGACCGGCAAGGGCGTCTTTGACACCTTGAAGGCGATCAGCAAACTGGTCATCAGCAAACTTTGAGCCTTCCCCAAGGTGCTTGAGGAAGCGCAGAATGCCTCTCCAGGGCAATCTTAGCGAATTCAGCCTGCCCGATATCATCCAGTTGGTGGACCTGAGTAAACAGACTGGAGCGGTGCATATCGTTGGGGATCTGGGGGGAAGGAAGGTAGAGGGATGGATCTATTTTCGCAACGGTCAGGTGATCTCGGCGCGTCTGGGGCGTCTGCCTCCGCTGGAGGCCCTCTATACCCTGTTTACCTTGCCGGCCGGCTCTTTTATCTTTGAGGAGGGGGCGGACCTCCCCCCACGGGAGATCACGGCCAGCAACGAGGCCCTGATTATCGAAGGCATTCGCCGGGTGGACGAGTGGGCTTCGCTCCGGGAGAAAGCCCCTCCCCCCGATGCCGTTTTCGGCCTGGTGGCCGTGGCCGGCGAACGTCAGGCGGAGATTGCCCTGGAGCCGGAGGAATGGCGCATTCTCACCCTGGTGGATGGCCGCAACACCGTGGCGGACATCGCCGAACGAAGCGGCCTGGGTGAGTTCCGTACCTGCCAGATCCTGGTCCACCTCCTGGAAGCGGGGCTGATCGAGGAACGAGAGGTGCACATCGGCGAGCGCCTTTTCGAGGAACTGGGGCGTATCGCCGTGGAGAATCTGGGGCACTCTGCCCGGGTGTTGCTGGAGGATGCCTTTCGCCGGCAGGGGATCGATCCCCGGGGGGATGCCATGCCGGCCCAGGTGCAGGCTGCCTGTAGCGGTTTTGAACGCTCCATCGCTCTGCTGGTCGGCCCTTCCCGGGCCCGCCGCCTGGTGGAGGAAATGCTCCTGCGGGCCCGGCAAATCTTTGGCGAGTCGGTCTGGGATGCGGCCGTCCGGAAATAGTCCTGGGCCGATCTCGCTCCGGGGAACGCCGGAAGTTCGGCGGCCTCTATGGCAGGAGGTATGATCGTCCATACCGTTGAATGTCGGAACGTTCCACAAAGCCGGGACGGTTTCCCGTTCCTTCGGCCATAGATACCCGGCAAATTTGCGAAAGGCGATTGAAGTCGGCGTTGCATCGCCGGAAGGAGGCCTGATGAATACCGTCCTGAAACTTTTGCAACGGCATCGCTTTGTGCTGGAAGCGCTGGCCATCATCGTGATTTCCGGAGCCGTCGGTTTCCTGGTCTTTTTCACCGACCGTCTGGTGGGGCCGGCCGATAGCGGTGCTCCGGTGGTCATCAACGAGGTCTATCCGGCCTTTTGCCAGCGCGACCCGGAGACGAGGGTATCCACCTGCCCGATGCTCGAACCGCCCGAGCCGCACCAGTGGTTTGAACTCTACAACCGTACCGGGGACTGGCAGGTGCTGGAGGGCTGGTCGGTGGAGATGGCGGCCGGATCGCTTCTGCCTCTACCCCGTCTGGTCCTGCCGCCCTACGGCTACGCGGTCGTGGCCGCCTCGGAAACTTCCTTCCGGGCCGATCATCCCGACTTTCCCGGCCTGGTCGTTTTCCCGGCGACTTGGCCGGGGTTGGGCCAGGGGTTCCTGGTATTGCGGAACGTCCAGGGGGAAGTGGTGGATGCGGTCAACTGGCAGAAGGTGGAAACGCCGCCGGCCGAGGTCAAACTGTGGGATGCCCCGGTCATCGGGCCGGCTGCCCCCTGGATTTTGGATGCCAAGAGGAATATTCTGGCCGACCACTCCCTGGAGCGCCGGCCGGTCGGGATCGACCGCGACCTCCCGGCCGATTTCATCCGTCAACCTTTCCCCTCGCCGGGGACGGTGCATGAGCCCAGCGCCACCTGGCCGGCCCACCTTCTCCTGACCGACTGGACCAACGTGGCTTCGGTGGCGGCGGGCGTGCTGCTCTGGATCGCCTTTATCTATGTGGCCCTGATCGCCCGCCGCTTCGAGACGCTCACCCGCCAGCGCACCTTCTGGCAGGCCATGCTCTTTGCTCCTTCGGGCATCCTCTTCTACGTCATCGTGCAGTCCATCGGTTTTCGGACCCGGGGCTCGATGACCGTGGACGAGCAGTGGTGGAGTTTTGTCATCCTCTTTGTCTCGGCCCTGCTCTGCGTAGCCCTGGTCTTTCTCTTCCGGCAGCGGGCCCGGAAAATTCTGGAGGGTTAGGCCATGTGGTCCTGGTTCAATCCGGCGTATACCATCTGGGTTCCCTTCCCGCCCCTGTTCCTGGAGGTCGGCTTTGTCCTCCTGGCCGTGGTGCTCTTCTGGTATGCCCGCATCCTGGGCAACCTACTGGTGATGATCGAGCGGCCACCGCTGGATACCTGGGTGCGGGTGGCCGGCTGGATTCTCATCCTGACCTTCTCCCTGCCCCACTATTACGTCAGCGCGGTGGTCTATCCTCACTTCCGTTCACCGCTGGCGGCCGCGCCGGACGTGGTGGGGCACCTGTGGGCCTGCCGGACGATCTCCTTCTTCGGCATGTGGATAGCGGCCATCCTGGCCTTCCTTCCCGGCTTTCTGTACTACCGCTGGACCAGTGAGTGAAAGGTACGGCAAGCCGTGCCTTCGGCCTACTCGCGCAGGACGCGCTGGGCGATCGCTTCGGCCAGGCCGGGGCGGCTCAGTTCTTCCAGTTCATAGCGCACCCGAACAAAGGGCTTGTTGATCTTGAGCAGCCGACCCAGGTCGATCGGCGTGGCGATGAGCACCAGGTCGCAGTCCACCGTGTTGATGGTCTCCTCCAGGTCGCGGATCTGCTTCTCCCCATATCCCATCGCCGGAAGCACGGTGCCGATATGCGGATACTTCTGGAAGGTTTCGGCGATGGAACGTGTGACATAAGGTCGGGGATCCACGATCTCCTCGGCCCCGTAGCGGCGTGCGGCGACAACCCCGGCACCGTAACTCATCTCCCCGTGGGTGAGCGTCGGGCCGTCCTCTACCACCAGGACACGCCGGCCCCGAATCCGTTCGGGTTGCTCCGGGATGACCGGGGAATTGGCCTCGATGACGACGGCCGAGGAGTTGACCCGGCGGATGTTCTGCCGGACGATGTCCACGCCGGCCGGGTTGGCTGTGTCCACCTTGTTGATGATGACCACATCGGCCAGGCGTAAATTGGCCTCGCCCGGGTGGTAGGTTACCTCGTGTCCGGGGCGGTGGGGGTCGGCCACGACGATGTGCAGTTTCGGCTGGAAAAAGGGCAGGTCGTTATTTCCCCCATCCCAGACGATAATCTCCGCTTCCTCCTCGGCCCGGCGGAGGATTTCGCCGTAATCCACACCGGCATAGACCACGATGCCCCGGTCCAGATGCGGCTCGTATTCTTCCCGTTCCTCGATCGTGCAGCGGTAACGGTCCAGGTCCTGGTACGTGGCGAAGCGTTGCCAGACCTGTTCCTCCAGGTTGCCGTAGGGCATCGGATGGCGGACGACGACCGTCTTCTTCCCGGCCTCTTTCAAAATCTGGGTGACCCGGCGGGTGGTCTGGCTTTTGCCGCAGCCGGTGCGCACGGCGCAGACGGAGATGACCGGCTTGGTCGAACGGAGCATGGTATGGCGGGGGCCCATCAACCGGAAATCGGCCCCGGCGGCCAGGGCCAGAGAGGCGCGGTGCATGACGTACTCGTGGGAAACGTCGCTATAGGCCAGGACCACCTCGTCGGCCTGATAGCGGCGGATCAGTTCCGGCAACTGCTCTTCGGGGTAAATGGGGATGCCCTCGGGGTAAAGGGGGCCGGCCAGGACGGGCGGGTAAAGGCGGCCTTCGATGTTGGGAATCTGGGTGGCGGTAAAGGCGACGACCTCGTATTCCTGGCGGTCGCGGTAGTAGGTATTAAAATTGTGAAAGTCGCGGCCGGCCGCCCCCATGATGATGACCCGTTTTCGTCCCATCCGAACCTCCTTGAAGCCGTTGAACGTTAGAAACTTTCACGTTCACACCTTATCCAATTCAGAACTCCTCGCCCAGTTCCTCGTCGAATTCCTCTTCGGCCGCCTCTTCCAGCGATTCCTCCTCCAGTTCTTCCTCTCCTTCCTCCAGGGAGATTTCTTCTTCTCCGAAGCCTTCTTCCTCTTCTCCGACCTCCTCCTCTTCCTCCTCCTCTTCCAGGCGGGCAACGAAGACCTCTTCCAGCAGACTCAGGTCGCGGAGGTAAGGGCGCATACTCTCGACCTGGAGGGCGGTGAGCGGCGGGAAGGAAAGCCGGCCGGCCAGGCGGGGGTGCTGATAGGTTTCCCGGATGAAGAGTTTGACTTCGCTACCCGTCAGTTCGGCGATGGCGGCAGCGTAGCGGTTGCCCATCTGAATAAACTCGGCCAGCCGCCGGCCGATGCGCGGTTCCAGACGTCCCAGGCTCTCTCCTTCCTCCGTTTTGACCAGCACGTTTTCCCCTGCGGCTTCCAGTCGGACGTGCTGGCCGCGGCCCAGCCGGTGGAAGAGTTGCGGCGGAATCGGTCCGTGGAGCGACACGATGGCCGACTTGCCCGATTCGGCGATAAAGAGGTCCGGCCGAATCTGCTCCCGTTCGGCCCGCTCCGACGGGGTTTCTCTTTCGGCCTGGGCCAGAAGTTGGCCCAGACGTTCGCGGTTTTTGCGGGCGATGCGGTTGTAAGGGTCGAGTTCCAGGGCCCTTCCGTAGGCGGCATAAGCCTCGTCGTAACGGTGCAGTTCCATCAGGGCCTTCCCCAGGCGGTTGAGCGCATCCACATTCTGGGGCTCCCTTTCCAGGAGAAGGCGGTTGAGACGCTCGGCTTCTTCCCAGCGGCCCTGGAGGGCCATTTGAATGGCCTGCTCTTCCAGTTCTCGAAATTTAGGAAACATCTTGCTCCTCGTTCTCTTCGGCCGGTGCGGCCACGACTTCGGATAGCCGGCCCTGGAGCGACCAGGGGCCGGTCTGGGTGATCTTGACCCGAACCAGTTTCCCTTGCCAGTTCCCGGCGGATTCGAAGAAGCACCACTTCCCCTGCGGGTTCCGGCCGCGCCACTTGCCCTTGTGCCAGCCTTCTACCAGCACCTCGACCTCGCGGCCCAGGTAACGGGCGTTGATCTCAGCGGAGATTTTCTCCTGCAGGACTTCCAGTTCCCGGCGGCGTTCCTCCTTGACCTCGGGGGGAACGTCGTCGGGAAGGCGGGATGCGGCGGTGCCCGGCCGCACCGAATAGGCGGCGATGTGGACGACGTCGAAGCGGATGTCCAGCAGAAGTTGGCGGGTCGCCTGGTATTCCTCCTCGCTTTCCCCGGGAAAGCCGACGATGACATCGGTAGAAAGGGCCACTTCCGGGATGGCCGCACGGATATCCTCCACCAGGGCCCGGTACTGGGCGACGGTGTAGCGCCGCCCCATCCGTCGGAGGAGGGCATCGTGGCCGGCCTGCACCGGAAGGCTGATCTCCGGGCAAACCCGGGGTAGCGTGGCAACGGCGGCGACAAGTTCCGGAGTCATGTCGCCGGGGTGGGAGGTCAGGAAACGGATGCGCCAGAGGCCCTCGATTTCGTGGAGGGTGTGGAGCAGGCCGGCCAGGGTGGGCCGGCCGGGCAGGTCGTGGCCGTAGGCATCCACGTTCTGGCCCAGGAGGGTGATCTCGCGAACCCCCTGGGCCACCATGCAGCGGGCCTCGGCCACGATGTCCTCGGGCGAGCGGCTGCGCTCCCGGCCGCGCCGCAGCGGGACGATGCAGTAGGTGCAAAAGTGGTTACAGCCGTGGATGATGGGCAGGAAGGCGGTAACGGTCGGCCCGGAAAGGTCCAGGTGAGGAAGGCCGGAGGTATTGACCGGGTGAGGTCCGGGGAAAGCGGCCAGCACCTCGGCCACGCTGGAAGGCGGGAAGAAGGCATCCACCATCGGGAAACGTCGAGGGAGGTCCGGGTCCGGGTTGACCCCGACCATACAGCCCATCAGGACGATGCGCACTTCCGGGCGACGGCGCTTCAGGCCGGCCAGGGACAGGAGTTTGCTGCGGGCCCGGCGTTCGGCGTTCTCGCGCACGCTACAGGTGTTGAGAAAGATCACCTCGGCCTGCTCCGGCGGGGCCGGCTCGTGGCCGGCCAGCCGCAGGGCGGCCGAAAGGCGAATGGAGTCGGCCTGGTTCATCTGGCAACCCGAGGTCCAGATGGCATAACGCATCGGCTTTTCCCTTCGGGCCGACGTCCTGGGCCCGAAACCGGCCGGCATTATACCGCACCTTCTCCGGAAGCGCAACTTTGACAGAGAACGGCTACCTGGATTATACTGGATTTACCATCGCCCAACGGTCGAGCGGGTCCTTCCCGCCCGGGATGGTTACGGTCGAGCAGATGCGTCGAGTCCTGGACCGAAGAGTCGTTTTCCTTGTGATCCTGGCCCTTTTGCTCCTTCCGGGGATACCGGGCCGGCCGGCGGAGGAGATGCCGGGGAAAGGCCTCGGGGCAGAGGGTTCGGTAAAGAGGGCGGTCGCTGTGCCGGAACCTCCGGCCCAACCGAAGCGCCCGGAAGTGCTGCCGGTTGGACTTTCTGTGGCCGGCCTGCCGGTGGGTGGGCTTTCTCTGGAGGAGGCTCGGGCGGCCCTGGAACGGCACCTTCTCTCTCCGCTCTATCGGCCGCTACCTTTGCTCCTGGACGGCGAACTAGTTCTCCTGGACCCGGCCTCGGTCGGCTTGCGGGCCGACATCGATCGGGCACTGGCTCAGGTGAAAGAAAGAATTTCCACCCGTCCCCCGGTCCAGGGCATTTATTTGTTCCCCAGCGAGGGGGAAGTTCCGGTGTGGGAAGATGTGCCTCTCGACATCCAACTCAACGAACGGGAACTCCGCCTCCATCTTCAGATCCTGGCCCGGCGCTACGACCGGGAGGCACTTCCCCTGCGGCCGTTCGTGTTGATGGATACGGCCGTCCTGGAGGCGTTAGGGGTACATACGCCGACCTGGTCACCGGATCTACCGGTGGTTGCTTTCGCGGCTCCCTGGGCCGGTCGGCGTTTGGATATCGAGGCTGCCCTTCCTCGGGTGGAGGAAGCGTTGAAGGGAGGGAAGCGCGAGATGCTCGTGCTTCCGGTGGAAGAAGTGCCCGCCCCGCCGGCCGATATGGCGCTCCTGCGGGAGGTGCTGCGGGAACAGGTGGCCGGGATGCCCGGAGTGGTGGGCGTTTATGTACAGGACCTGGAGAGCGGCCGGGAAATCGGGGTGCACGAAGAGGTCGTCTTCTCCGGGGCCAGCGTGATCAAAATTGCCATCCTCCTGCAGACCTATCAGGTGCTCGACGCTCCTCCGCGGGGGGCAGTGGCGCAGGACTTGTGGGCCATGATGGTCTACAGCGACAACGATGCGGCCGATCGGCTGCTGGCCCTGGCCGGAGGGGGGGATGGCATCCGTGGGGCCCGGCGTATGAGCGAGATGCTCGGCCGGCTGGGACTGGAACATTCCTTTATGAGGGACATCTACGGCTGGGTCGAGCCGGCCGGGAGGCGGCCGGCGGGGCGGGCCGCTCTCCGGGGGCAGGAGCCGGTCACCGACCCGGATCCGCTCCTCCAGACCACGCCCCGGGATATGGGCCGTCTGCTCGCCTATATCTACGAATGCAGTCTGGACCGGGGACCGATTCGGGAGACCTTCTCCGACAGAGTTACGGCAGAAGAATGTCAGGCAATGATAGACCTGATGCTCCAGAATGCAGACCGGGAGCGCCTGGTAGCCGGCATCCCGGAGGGCATCCCCGTGGCCCACAAGAGCGGCTGGATTCCCGATATGAAGGCCGATGCCGGTATCGTCTTCTCTCCCGGCGGTACCTACGTGGTGAGCATCTTTGTCTGGGAGAACGGTTCGCTGACCGACCGCGAGGGCAATCCGCGCATCGCCGCCCTGTCCTGGGTCGTTTACTCCTTTTTCAATCCCCGGTGAAGAGTTCTGCTCCCAATCGGGGCCGCCAGCGCACCTGGCATTCCAGTTGGCTGAGGACGGGGTGAATCTCCTGGGCGGCCGGCCCGATCAGGCCCTGGAGGGCCTCCAGGAGGTCGAGGGCAACTTCCTCGTCCGAGCCCAGGAGAATCAGGGTTCCGGTCTGGGCCGTTCGGCGCAGGTCGCGGGCCGAGATGCGCAGGGAGGCCCGCTTCTTTCCCCAGCGGTAGAAGTACACTTCGGCCTCGTCGTTGCTTTTGTCCTCTTCGCGCAGGGAAACCTGGAGGTAGGCGGCGGAGGGGCAGGTCATAACTCCGATGTCGCCGAGGTCATGGAAGCGGTAAATGCGGGCCCAACCTTGCCGGCCGGGCCATTCGCTTTGGGGGAGCGGGTGGAGGCGAAAGAGGCGGACGGCCGTCTGCGGCCGCTCTGTCGAGGCGACGCGCAGGAGGCGGGGGCCGAAAGGATTGGGTTCCGGAGTGAGGTCGTGGAGGACGATGGCCGGAGGATGGTTCAGGATAAGGGAGAAGGCGGCCGGCAGGCTTCCTAGAGGGAGGAAGGCACAGAAGGTGGAGGGGGCACTACCGCTGAGGTGTTCGGCCTTCTCGATCATTTCCAGGCGAACGGGGGTAGCCAGGGAACAATTCAGGGCCGTCTGCAGTTCGCCCAGGGTGATCGGCGTGGATGGAGTGGGAAGGGGCGGGGCGGGATCGAGACCGAGGCGATACAGGCAGGGTGGTTCTTTGCCCTGTTCCCGTTGCCAGGCCAGGAGGCGGGCCCGGGCCGTATCGCGGCCGGCCCGGCCGAACCGGGCGGTGAGGTCGTAGACCGGCCGGGTCTCCAGGATACGCCGCCAGACGGGGAGGGGCAGCGTTCCCAGGGAAACCGGGGCCTCCAATCCCAGGGCCTGGGCGATGTTGGTCACCCGGGCCAGGTGCAGCCCGGAAACCGATTCTCCGCGCAAAAGGTCGGAGAGCCAGGCCTGCGGGTTGCCGATGGGCTGAATACGCCCCAGGTCCACATGGAAGGTACGGTTCAGTTCGATACTCCAGGGGTCGGTAGCCCGCAGGAAGACTTTGCGCAGGCTGTCCAGGCCCTGCTCCGGGTTAGAGATGATGCAGTCGAGCCAGGTGCTGATGAGGGAAAGGCCGTAAATTTGGGGATCATCCACCTTGATCACGCCGCCGTCAAGGAGGCCGGGGGCCGAGACATCCTCTACGCGGGCGATGCCCCCGTAACGCCGTAGGGCCTCGATGCGCAGTTCCAGGGCCCGGCGCATATCCACCGGGGTTTCGGCCAGGAGCGGAGCCGTAGAAAGGCTTTTGACGGCGCGGAGCATTTCCGAGACCACGGCCAGGGTATCCTGGTCCGAGGTCAACAGGCGTTGCAGGTACTCCTGAAGGACCCGTTTAAAGTTTTCGTAGGAGAGGAGTTTCTCCTCCAGTTGTTCCAGCGGCGTTTCGATCTTGAACATCCATCCTCCGCCCATCGGGCCGGAAAGGGCCGGCCACCCGGTCTATCTTTATTTTACCACAAACCCGGCCGGAGGGCTACTTTTGAACACGGGTCCTGGGCATCTTTACGCTCCCGGCTCCGGCCCGCCGGACGAAATCGGGGTGCCATTCCCCGACGTCTCCATCGGGAAGGAACGGCACTTTCAGGTATTGACCTTTCCTGGAGGGTATGGTATAAGTAAAAGTAACCTCGTCAGGTATCTGGGTCAGGCAGGAGGTGTCAAGATGGTCCGGGTCCTGCGTTTGCTGGTGTTTGGTCTGGTGCTGGCCATTTTGCTCCCCGGCGCGTTTCTGGTTCCGCCGGCCGGCGCCGCTCCTCCCCCTCCTCCCACGTTGCTCCAGCCCTCCGACGGTCAGACAACCTCCGCGGCGAACTATCCTCCCACCGGTACTCCCACCTTTGTCTGGAGCCCCGTTTCCGGGGCCGACCTATACAAAATCCAGATCTGCCCTTCGGCCGAGTGTGCAACCCCCGTGGTTTCTCAGGAAACCTACTCCACCCGCTTCACCCCCTTCCAGGCCCTGGCCGATGGTATCTGGTTCTGGCGGGTACAGGCCCACAACGCCGACGGCTGGGGGGATTTTAGTTCTCCCCGGCAATTTACCAAGTCGTGGCTGGCCGATGGGGCGCTGGCTCCAACCCTCCTGGTTCCGGCCTCGGGCGAGACCGTCGAGTTCTTCGAGTACCCGATCTTTTCCTGGTCTCCCGTCGTCGGCGCGGCCTACTACCGCCTGACCATCGCCACCGATTCGTTCTGCAATACGCCCCTTACCGGCTACCCCAAAAATGCGATGAAGAATACCTACTCCCCGATGAGCCGTATTGCCCGGGGACAATATTACTGGAAAGTCACGCCGGTCGATCATCGGGGACATCAGGGCAACTCGAGCGAGTGCCGCCCTTTCTATATGGATTACCTGCAGGTGCCTACCCTGTTGAGCCCGGATAACGGCTCTCACCATACCTTTACCCCGGACTTTCGCTGGACGGCGGTGAAGGGGGCGAAAGACTACCATTTCCAGGTCAGCACCGCCCCCGACTTTTCTGCCCTGGTGCTCAATATCTATACCTACAACACGCGCTACACCCCACCGGCGAACCTGGACAACGACCGGGAGTATTACTGGCGGGTGGCCGCCCGGGATACCACCAACACCGAAGGCCCCTGGAGCGAAGTACGTTCTTTCGTGATGGAATGGCACCTGGCTCCCACGCTGTTGAGTCCCGGCAATAACTATATCCATGCCCCGTTCCCCGTGTTTCAGTGGACTCCCGTTGCCGGAGCGTGGAGATATAACATCGAAGCGGACACCGAGAACTCCTTCGCTGCCCCTCTGAAGTTTGATGTGGCGCTGATTGATCCCCGGTACGACCATCTGAACTGGGGAACCATCAACGTGGGTTCGCCCTACTACTGGCGGGTGCGGGCCGAGGACCGACGGGGAAATGTGGCCTGGTGGGGACAGACCTTTTCCTTCGACTTCAGCTGGACGCCCGGCCCGACCCTGATCTACCCTTTCTATTACTACGACCCGGCCACCACGCCCTCCACGCAGTACCTCGATATCCGCACCGACCCGACGGTCCCGGTGCCCGTCTTTATGTGGGATCGGGTGGTGCACCACTCGGGAAGTTGGGAGACGGCTGCCGATACCTACGTAATTGAGGTGGACGACAATCCGGCTTTCAGTTCCCCGGACTGGACGGCGACGACCCATAACTTGAGCATTGTCCCCACGCCGGAATCCCCTTTCTCTCCGGTGCCCGGCACGATCTACTACTGGCGAGTGCGGGCCTACCTGGGGGGTAGTCCGATGGGAGACTACAGCGAGGTCTGGCCGGCCCGTTTCGACCCATCGCTCCAGATTCCCACCGACACTATCGCACTCTATTTTCCCCAGGACGGCACCGACAGCGTCTACGATGCTCCTTTGTTCGGCTGGTCGCCCGTCCAGGGGGCGGCCCGCTACCACTTCCAACTGAGCACCTCGCCCGACTTCGCTTCGCTGGCCGATGAGGCCCATCCGCTTTACCCCTTCTATACCCCCCAGAATCATCTGGCTCCCGAAACTTACTACTGGCGGGTGGCTGCCCAGGATGCCGGCGGAGGCTACATCGGCACCTGGAGCGAGACTCGGCGGGTGGTGATCACCTATCCGTTGCGCCGTGGGGATAACACCTATCCTCTGGTTACTCCCATCTCCCAGGATGTCACGGCCCTCGTCGGCCAGGATGCCTCGGGCGACGTTTCCTTCCCCTATGACCTCACCAACCTCTATCTGGCCCAGGATAACAACTTCTGGTATCTCACCATCCTCCTGCCCCCGACGAACACGACCGATATGTATTTTGTCTTCTACGTGGACCTGGATCACCGGGTCTATTCCGGCGGCGAGACCGACCCCCTGGGGATGGCCGTGCAGGCCGAGCCCATCTACTACCCGGAGCGCGTCCTCTATGCCCATCACACGACGGCTGGTACCCTCGACGAGGTCAAGTTGTATACCTGGCAGGGTTCCTCCTGGGGGCCTCCCCAGGACCTGACCTCTATCGGTGGCCAATACGCCTACCAGCGCGGGCATTACCTGGAACTGCGTGTCCCTTTGACCGCCTTTGACATCAGCGAGAACTGGCTGGGGACCGTTTCCCTGGAGGTCTTTACGGCCCCGGCCGGGGGCCAGGCCCAGGATACCGTTCCTCCGGAAAGCGCTTCTCCCACGGGGAACCTGACCAACTTTACCGCCGCGGCAGACAAGTTGAATCCTCTTCACCCTTGGGATAACCCCTTCAGTAACCCCTTCATCCTGTATCAAAACGTCCCGCTGAGTTTCGCCAAGCCGTTGCCTCGCTCCTATGTCAGCGGGTACAAGATTCAGGTGTCTCGGGATATCGGCTTCACCGACCTGATTGTGCCAGGGACTTTGTGGACTTCCGGCACTCCGCCGCAGTACTGGTTCCTGGGAACCCGCTGGACCTGGACGGAGACCTTTGAGGAGAACAATACTCTCTACTGGCGGGTCCGAATATGCCATGACAACCCCGGGAATCCCTCCTGCGGTCCCTGGTCGCAACCGGTACGGTTTACCAAGAAGATCTATACGCCGCAGAATCTATCCCTGGAGTACCCCTATGCGGCTCCCTCCTTTCGCTGGGATCGGGTCGAGGGGGCTTCTTACTACCGCCTGCAGGTGTCCAGCGACCGGAACTTTGCCACGCTCAAGATCAACCAGACCCCGGACAGCCCCAGTTACACGCCGTATATAGGCTCGGAAGCCCTGGCCGACCGCACCTGGTACTGGCGGGTGCAGATTTACGACGGTTCCGGACGGGCCAGTTCCTGGTCGCCGGTTCAGGTCTTTACCAAGACCTCCCCGATGACCACGCTCATCTCTCCTACTATGGGGGTATGGGTTCGTGGGCTACCGACTTTTCAGTGGGAAGCCATTTTGTATCCCTCCGGCGAGCCAGTGGTGAGCGCGCCCCGCTACCGTCTGCTTCTGGATAACGATCCCAACTTTTCCTCGCCTATCTGGGGACAAAGCGATACCCTGGACACGATCTCCGTAACGCCGTGGAGGGATTCCCTGGGGCTTGCTGATGGGACCTATTACTGGAAAGTAGCGATGATCGACGCGGGGGGGAACTATGGCCCTTATCAAGAGGTGGGAGGCTTTTTCTATAAAACCTACTACTCGCCGACTCTTTTGGCCGCTTCCTTCGATCCTTCCCCCGATCTGACCTGGGCCCCGCTGGACGGGGCGGCCTATTACAAGGTGCAGATATGCCGTGATCCCTATTTCAGCAACTGTGTGGAGACGGTTTCCACCGACGCCACCCGTTTTGTGGCCACCAAATCCTACAGTCCGGGGAATTACTACTGGCGCGTATGCATGTGCGACCAGGACGATAACTGCGGGCCTTATTTCCAATCCACGATTGGGCCCTATGCGCTTCGCTTCCTGCCGCTTGTATACAAACACAAGCGTCCTTGAGTGCCATCTGGGGAAACATCCGGAGGGGTAGTGGCGGGCGAACCGCCGCTGCCCCTCCAGAGTTGTTCGTTCTAGCCAACTGCCGGATCCGGCGCATCTCCGGACGCGCCCCCTAGTGTCGCCAGCGGCGAATCTTTTTCCGGCAGGCCGGCCGCTTGCCGTGGTTGGCTTTGGTCAATTTTCTGGGTCTATGCCTGCCCATGGTCTTCCTCCTGCAAGTTCCATAGCGCGTGCAGTATACCATGAATAAGCCAGATGTCAAATTGTATTCGTTCCGGAATCCCGGAGGCAGCGACGGCCAGGTCCTCAACCCCATCTGTGCAACAACCGATGCCTGCAACGTCCTTCTGATGGTAACGAAACCTGCGGCGAGGATGCAGCCATCTACTTCTATCGTTGTCTGGCCGGTGCTGCCAGTTCACTTCTAACGTTCAGGTTCGCTCCCGTTTGGCCGCTTACCTCCAGGGACGAGGGGTCACCCGCTCCCCGCGATAGTCCAGCACCCCCAGGCCGGCCTCTTCCGCCAGTTCCTCCGCCCCCAGGTAGATCCGCAACCCGAAGATATAAGGCAGATAGGGCTTGTCTACCTGAACCTCACGCAGTTGCTCCTGGAAGTCCGGTCGGTTCAACCGCTTCAGCCAGTCCCCTACCTCGCTCCGCCGCACCCGCCCTTTGACTTCCACCAGAACCCAGAACTTTTCTCCTTCCGGCGACCGAACCGGGGCGACCACATCGGCTTCCCCATCCATAAGGATAGAGAAGGGATCGCGCAGGAGTTCGAAGCCTTTTTTCTTCAGCACTTCCCGCAGGACTTCCTCGGCATCTACCTCCAGGTCGAGTCCCAGGCGGTTGGCCAGTTGCCCCACCTGCTTGTTCGTCTCGGTCAGTTGTCGGTCGAGGCGGGCCAGTG
>DAOUAK010000041.1:0-10735 GCA_034433695.1 Chloroflexia bacterium | reverse complement strand
CACTGGCCCGCCTCGACCGACAACTGACCGAGACGAACAAGCAGGTGGGGCAACTGGCCAACCGCCTGGGACTCGACCTGGAGGTAGATGCCGAGGAAGTCCTGCGGGAAGTGCTGAAGAAAAAAGGCTTCGAACTCTTGCGCGATCCCTTCTCCATCCTTATGGATGGGGAAGCCGATGTGGTCGCCCCGGTTCGGTCGCCGGAAGGAGAAAAGTTCTGGATTCTGGTGGAAGTCAAAGGGCGGGTGCGGCGGAGCGAGGTGGGGGACTGGCTGAAGCGCTTGAACCGACCGGACTTCCAGGAGCAACTGCGTGAGTTTCAGGTAGACAAGCCCTATCTGCCTTATATCTTCGGGTTACGGATCTACCTGGGAGCGGAGGAATTGGCGGGGGAGGCCGGCCTGGGGGTATTGGATTATCGCGGGGAGCGGGTAGCTCCTCGTCCCTGGAGGTAAGCGACCGACGAGGTCGAACCCGAACGCCGGGAGTGAGGCCTCGGCCTCACTTCGGATGTGCATTTGCAATTTGGGGATCGGCGTGGTATCCTTGTGCGCCGGATGGCTCCAGACAGTTGTGCCGGGGCTTACAGAGAATAACCGAGAACTCGGTTAAAATGTTTGGAAAGGCGGAGAAAACGGTTCCGCCGAGACGAAAGTTATGACCGTACATCGCATCCTCCAGGCCACCGATCCGCAGGATGAGGCCATCCTGCGCCGGAAATCGAGCCGGATACGGCGTTTTGACCCGGCCCTGGAGCGCCTGATTGCCGATATGATCGAGACGATGCGGGCGCACCAGGGCTTGGGTCTGGCTGCGCCACAGATTGGAGTCCTTCAGCGGGTCATCGTAGCCGAACTGCCGGCCGAACGAAAAGGTCAGGAGGAAACTTCCCGGCGGCGGGGGACCCTTTATGTCCTCTGTAACCCCGAAATCACGTTCCTTTCACCGGAAGAACAGGTCGGAGAAGAGGGCTGCCTGAGCCTGGCCGGCTGGTATGGGGAAGTCGCCCGTGCCCAGGCCGTGGAGGTGCGCTTTCAAGACCAGCGTGGCCGACGAAAGAAGATGCGCGCCGAAGGATTCCTGGCCCGAGTCCTCCAGCACGAAATCGACCACCTGGATGGAATCCTCTTCACCGACCGGGTAACCGACCTCTCCACCCTGGTGCGCCCGCCCGAGAAGGGCGAAGAGAAGCCGGTCCTGAGCCCGGTTTCTCGAACAGCCTAGACGAATTCGATGGCCGACCTTTCCCTGGGCATCGTCGTCGTGCACTATAACACCGCCGGCCTGCTGCGGAGATGTCTTTTGTCTTTGCAGAACTGCACCCTTCCCCACCGGGTCGTGGTGGTGGACAACGCCTCCACGGACGATGCCGTGGCGATGGTACAGAGGGAGTTCCCCCAGGTCCTTTTGCTGGCCAATCCCGAAAACTACGGCTTTGCCCGGGCGGCCAACCAGGGCCTGCGCGCCCTGGGCTTTCCCGAGGCCGGGGCGCCGGATTATGCCCTGCTCCTCAACCCCGATACCCAGGTGGAAGAAGGGGCACTGGAGATCCTGGTCGACTTCATGGACGCCCATCCCGATGCCGGGGCGACCGGCCCTCGCCTCCTGAACCCCGACGGCTCCATCCAGGAAAACGCTTTCACCTTTCCCACCCTCCTGATGTCGTTCTTCGACTTTTTCCCCATCCACGGCCGGCTCTACCGTTCGCCCCTGAACGGACGTTACCGCCAGATGTACGGAAAAGACCCCTTTCCGATGGACCACCCGCTGGGTGCCTGCCTGCTCCTGCGACGGGAGGCACTCTCGGAGGTGGGGCTGCTGGATGAGGGATACTTTATGTACGTGGAAGAGGTGGACCTCTGCTACCGCCTGAAAAAGGCCGGCTGGAAGGTCTACCACGTCCCTGGGGCCCGCGTCCTGCACGATGGCGGGCAGAGCACAAAATTGCTGGCCACCCGTATGTTCGTCGAACTTCACCGTAGCCGCTACCGCTTCTTTCACAAGTACTATTCCCCCGCTTTCCTCTGGGCCCACCGCCAGATTACCCGCCTGGGGCTGGCCTGGCGGGCCTGGAAGGACCGCCGGGATTTGCGGGCCGGCCGCATCACCCCGGAGGAACGGAGCCGGAGGCTGGAAGCCTACCGCCAGGTTGCGGCGATGAGGTGAGAAATGGGCCTTTCGGTGGCCGTTCCGGCCAAAGACGAGGAGCGCTACATCGCCGACTGCCTGGAAAGCGTTCAGGGTCTGGCCGATGAGGTGCTGGTCGTGCTGGATCCGGAGAGCCGGGATCGCACCGCAACCATCTGCCGGGAAAGAGGGGCGCGCATCGAGCCGGTCCCCTTTATCTCCTTTGCCCAGTTGCGCAACCGGGCGCTGGAACTGTGCCACCATCCCTGGGTTTTTTTCCTCGACGCCGATGAGCGGGCCACCGCGGAACTGCGTCGGGAGATTGCCGGCGTCATCGCCTCCGAGCCGGATGCGGACGACCCCCAGGCCATCGTCGGCTACTGGATTCCCCGGCACAACTACTTCTTCGGCCGGCTTGTCCGCTACGCCGGTTGGTATCCGGACCACCAGTTGCGCCTGCTCTGGCGGGAACGGGCACGTTATCCGGAAGAACAGAAGGTCCATGAGGTCGTTCAGTTGCAGGGGCGGTCGGCGTACCTCTCCGGCCATCTCCTGCACTATAACGTGGACACGCCGGCCGAGTTCCGGGCAAAGCAGCGACGCTATGCCCGACTGGAGGCCGCATCTTTGCGGGAAAGGGAGGTACGCGCCCATCCCCGCCACCTCCTGACCCGGCCGCTTCAGGAGTTCTGGAGGCGCTACATCGCCCTGTCCGGCTGGCGGGACGGCCTCCTGGGCCTCTATCTCTGCGCGGCCATGGGCTATTATACCTTCTGTACCTACCGCATTCTGCTTCAGATGCAGAAAGACGGCGATTCCTCGGCTTCTTAGGGGGTTGCTCTCCCTGAGCGACCTGCCGCAAAGGATCGAGCCTATCCCCCAATACCTCTGAGAGCATACGACGCTCGGCCTGCCGGCCGAGGTCGGGGAACACAAGGTCTGTCCCGAAGCGCCGGCCTCCAGGATCCGACGCCTTCCCGCGAATGTCGGCTTTATTTGCCCGTTCGAGAAGGTTGAAGTATAATGCCCTGCGCCGTCGGTCACGGCATAGCGGAACATGGATCACCAAGGAGATCGCCTTTTGTCCACCTTGCACCGAGATTGGCGATTGTTGCTGCTGCTCCTCTTGCCGCCCCTCCTGGTCGCCCTGGCCTACCAGGTGCGCCTACCGGTCGAAGTGGACGTCGGGGCGCTGGGCGACCGCGCATACCTCTGGGCCAGCCCTCTCTCCGAACGGCGCTACGGCTTCAACGGCGACGAACGCCTGATCGAGGAGGGCATCTCCTACCGCTGGACCAAGTGGGTCTCCTGGCTCCGCCTCCCCGACCTGGGCTGGGACGGCCCCTTTGAGATCGGACTCCGCCTGCGGAGCGGCCGACCATCCTCCGAAGCGTCCGGGACGTTCCCGCCCCGGATTTCCCCCCACGTCGAGGTGCGCGCCAACGGCGTCCTAGTCGGCTCTTTTGCCGCCCCAGACAAGTGGGAGGTGAAGCGCTTCGTTGTGGAGACCTTCCCCGGCCGGCCACCTGACCTGCAGGTGAGCATCGAATGTACTCCCACCTTTAGCCTGGGGAGCGAGGACCCCCGCACTCTGGGCGTGCAACTGGACTGGGTGCGCCTGACGCCGCAGGAGTTCGGCCCGGTGCCCACCTTGCCCCCCTGGCGGCAACTCCTCTTCTGGACGGCCGGCACGCTCCTTCTGTACCTCGCCCTGCGCCGCCCCCTGGGCCACCGAGCCTTCTGGGCCGGGATAGCCTGTCTCCTCCTTGTCCCCCTGGGACTGGTCTTCTTCCGGCTATCCATTACGCCCTATGCCACGACGTTTTTCTACGTTGCCCTGGCCCTCTTCCTCCTTCTGCACGCCGATTTCCTCTGGCGTGGGGTACGAGAACTCCTCCGGCGGGCCCGCTCGCTCCCTTTTTTCGCCCTCCTCCCGCTCGGTCTTCTTCTTATCCTCGGGGCATACATCCGTTGGGCCGTGGACACCGTACCCCACCTGGGCCCCCGCCCGGACGCTGTTCTGCTTATTGTCTTTCTCACCGCTGCCATCCTCTACGCCCTGTCCTCCTGGTTCGAGCCGCTCAAAGGCCTTCTGGCCCGCCTCGACGCCCTCCTGCGCGGCCCCTGGCTTCCGCCGCTTCTCCTTATCCTTCTTATGGCCGCCCTGACCGCTTACGAACTGGCCTTTATTCAGGAAATGCAGTTCATCGGCCACGCCGATTATGCCGATAACGCCGTCGTGGCCCGCAACCTTTTAGCCGGCCGCGGCTTTACCGTAGATTACGCCGCCCAGTTCTACCGTTTTTACCCCGGCATTTCCCACCCTCAGGAGACCTGGCCCCTCCTTCAGCCGGTGCTTATTGCCCCCTTTTTCTATTTCCTGGGGGATTCGCCCTTTGCCGCCAAACTCCCCAACCTCCTTTTGCAACTGGCCCTGGTCTTTGTGCTTTACCTTTACGGCACCCGCTTCTTCGACCGACGGGTAGGGCTTCTGGCCGCCCTCCTCACCGTCTTCAATCGCTTCACCTTCCGGCTGATCATCTTCCCCACCAGCGATCTGGCCTTTACCCTCCTGGCCCTGCTCGCTCTGGGGCAGTTCTTCTGGGCGAACGAGCGTGAAAAGACCGGCCGGCCCTTTTTCCCTTCTTACGTCTGGGCCGGCATCTGGGCCGGGTGGATGATGCTGGCCAAACCGAACGGGGTCCTTTTCGTGGCCGTCGCCCTGCTCTGGGACCTCCTCCGACGCTGGCGAGGACGCGGCTGGGCCGGCTGGTGGAAAGCCTGGCTGTCCTTTATCCTCCCGGCCGGCCTCCTCTTTGCCCCGTGGATTCTCCGCAACCTTTTCCTCTTCGGCACGCCGGTCTACTCCACCGAGCAGTTCGACGCCTGGGTCCTGAAGTACCAGGACTGGGAGGAAATCTATCGCATCTACTTCCATGACCTCCCGGAGCGCTCCTGGCTACTGCGCTACGGCTTCGACCGCGTCTTTGAGGCCATCGGGCTGGAGTTTCGCCGGTGGTGGCTCTACTTTTCCCGCGATGCCGGTTCCCTCCTGACGCTCCTCGGCTCGTTCCTGGCCCTGGGTGGGGCGCTCATACTCCGGGGTCGGGCCGCCCGGCTCTTTTCTCTGGTCGGGGCCGTCTTCTTCCTCTTCGGCACCTTTATCTGCATCTACTGGCACGTAGAAGAGCGCTATTTTGTCCCCTTTATCCCCTGGCTGGCCTTGCTGGTGGCCCGCGGCCTCTGGTGGGGACATGATGCACTGGCCTACCGGCGGGATGAGGAGGGGCGGCTCGCCCCCACCGGCTTCGGTTGGCTGGGGTTACTCCTCCTGGTGCTGGCCTGCCTGCACCTCACCGCCTCCCTTCCGCAAGAAGCGATGGCCAAGATGGAGATGGACCGGGGGAAGGCCGCGGCCGGGACGCGGGTCTGGGATGCCCGGCGGGCAGATTGGGTCGTCCAGGCCGGCCCTCCCCAGGGAAAACGGGCCGAAATCCAGGCCTTCCGCTGGCTGGCCGAGCACAGTGCACCCGATGCCGTGGTGATGACCCGGGTTCCCTGGCAGTTCACCTACTACAGTGGCCGGCGCAGTGTGATGATTCCTCAGGGCGGACCCGAGGAGGCCCGTTGCATCGCCGAACTCTATGGGGTGGATTACCTCCTTATGGAGGGAGACGCCCGCACCGAGCGGCCGGCCCTGCAAAAGGCCCTGGAGAAGGGCGGTAGCCCTTGGACCTTTCTCCATGACGAAGGCGACGTGCAGATCTATACCTTCCGTTCGCAATTTCAGAGCCGGGGACTGGCGCGGGTGCTGGAACTCCTCCGGAGCGATTGCGCCCCCATCCTTTTCGGGAGCAACCGATGAAAATCTGTATGGTGACCTCCTCTTACCCCAAATATCCCGGCGAGGTTACCGCGCCGTTCATCGAGGAGATCGCCGCCGGCGTGGTTGCACTGGGGCATGAGGTGCACCTGCTCCTGCCCCACCACCCCGACCTGCGCCGGGGTGCCGTGGAACGCGGGGTGCGTCTGCACCCCTACCGCTACGCTCCCTGCCGGGCGCTCGCCGTCTGGGGCTATGCCGAGTCACTGGCCGCCGATGTGGAGGTGCGGGGGCGGACGTACCTGGCCGCCCTGCTGGCCCTGCCGGCCGGCCTCCTGGCTCTCCTCCGCCTCACCCGCCGGGAGAGGCAGGGGCATCCCTTTGACCTCATCCATGCCCACTGGGTCATCCCCAACGGTCCGACCGCGGCCCTGGCGGCCGGCCGGCGCGCCCTCCCCCTGGTCGTCAGTTTGCACGGCTCCGACGTCTACCTCCCCGAACGCAAGCCCTGGCTGCGCCCCGTCGTCCGCTGGACCCTTCGGCGCGCCTCCGCCATCACCGCCTGTAGCGCCGACCTGGCCCGGCGGGCCCAGGCCCTGGGCGCGCCGGCCGGCCGCCTCACCGTCATCCCCTACGGGGCCGACCCCCAAACCTTCCACCCGGCCGACCCGGCGGAACGGGAACGCACCCGCGCCGAACTGGGCCTCGCCCCCGATGAGCCGTTCCTCCTGGCCGTGGGCCGGCTGGTGCGTAAGAAGGGCTTTGACATCCTCCTCCGGGCCCTGCCCCGGGTTGTGCAGGAAGTCGGGCCGGTGCATCTGCTCATCGCCGGCCGGGGCGACCTCCGGGAGGAACTTTCTTCCCTGGCCGGCCGGCTGGGGGTGCAGAATTATGTCAACTTTGTCGGCGCCGTCGAACGCGACCGCCTGCCGGCCCTCTTCCGCAGTTGCGACCTCCTGGCCGTGCCCTCCATGCACGATGAACGGGGCAATGTGGATGGGCTGCCCAACGTCGTGCTGGAAGGGATGGCCTCCGGGATCGCCATCGTCGCCAGCGACGTGGCCGGCATCCCCCAGGTCGTCTCCTCCGGGGAAACGGGCCTCCTCGTCCCGGAAAAAGACCCCGAAGCCTTGGCCGCGGCCATCGTTCGCCTCCTGCGCGAACCGGAGTTGCGCGCCCGACTGGGGCAGGAAGCCCGTCGGCGGGTGGAAGAGCGGCTGAACTGGCCGGCCGTGGCCCGGCAGTTTGAGCAGGTGTATATGCAGGTCACAGGAGGAAAGCGATGACCCTTTTGGAAAAGATCGAGCGTTTTGAGGCCCGGGTCGGGGTGATCGGATTGGGCTATGTCGGTCTTCCGCTGGCCGTGGTGGTGGGTCAGGCCGGCTACCGGGTAACCGGCATAGACCTCTCGGCCCAGGTGGTAGAGAACATCAAGGCCGGCCGTAGCCACATCGGCGACGTCCCGGATGCCGAAGTGGAGAGGCTGATACGGACCGGCCGGCTATACGTCACCATCGACTATGCCACCCTGCGGGCGTGTGATGTCATCCTGATCTGCGTCCCCACGCCGCTCGACAAGAACCGCCAGCCCGACATCTCCTTCATCCTCGCCGCCGGCGAAGGCATCGCCACCTATATGCGGCCCGGGCAACTCATCTCCCTGGAAAGCACCACCTACCCCGGTACCACCGAGGAAGAACTTCTGCCCATCCTGGAGAAGAGCGGCCTGAAGGTCGGGCAGGACTTTTTCCTGGCCTTCTCCCCGGAACGGGTGGACCCCGGCAGCAAACGCTGGAACACCCGCAACACCCCCAAGGTGGTGGGCGGCCTGACGCCAGCCTGCCAGGAAGTGGCGGTCGCTTTCTATAGCCGTGTCGTCGAGAAGGTGGTCCCGGTCTCTTCCCCCCGGGTGGCCGAGATGACCAAGATTTTCGAGAATACCTTCCGGGTGGTCAACATGGCCGTGGTCAACGAGATGGCCATGCTCTGCGACCGCATGGGGTTGAGCATCTGGGAGGTCATCGAGGCGGCCTCTACCAAGCCGTTCGGCTTTATGCCGTTTTACCCCGGGCCGGGAGTGGGAGGCCACTGCATCCCGGTGGACCCCTTTTACCTGACCTGGAAGGCCCACGAATACGACTTTCATACCCGTTTTATCGAACTGGCCGGGGAGATCAACCGGACGATGCCCTACTTTGTGCGGGAAAAGGTCGTCCGAACCCTGAACGGGCGGGGCAAAGCCCTCCGGGGGGCGCGCATCCTGGTGCTGGGCCTGGCCTATAAGGAGAACGTGGCCGACTGGAGGGAGTCGCCGGCCTTTGACGTCATCCGGCTGCTCCGGGAGTACGGCGCCGAGGTGCTGGCCCATGACCCGCTCATCCCGGAAGTGGACGACCCCCACGGCGGGGAACACATCCATTCGGTCGAACTGACCGATGAACTCATCGCCTCCTGCGACGCCGTGGTGATCGTCACCCACCACTCGGCCTATGACTACCAGCACATTGTGGACCTGGCCCAGGTGGTGGTGGACACACGCAACGCCACGCGGAACATTGTCCGGGGAAAAGAGAAGGTGGTCGTGCTGTAATTTGACAATTCCGGCTCGCACGGTTATATTACAACCTACCGGATGTCCGGCCTATCCAGGAGCCGGGAGGTGCCAGAGTGCCGACGGACGAAGGAACCCCGCAGGAGATCTATCCCCCCCGGTATATTGTATGGAGTACGGCGCGACCGATCGACCTCTCCGATCCCTTCCAGCGGAAATGGTACATCCGGCAGGTCCTTCTGTATGGTCGCAGCGAGGATATCTGCGCTCTGGACTTGGATGTTGTGGCTTCCCTTCTAGACGATCTCAACCTCCCTCCCCCTCTACACCGGCTTTGGAAACGCTTTCTGGAGATGCGTCGCCATGCTACGGGGTAAAGGGCTGCTTACCCCCATCCAACGGGCCTTTCTGGCCCTCTTTTCCCGATTGCCCGACCAGGAACATTTCTACCTGACCGGCGGCACCTGCCTGGCCGAGTTCTACCTGGGACACCGCCTCTCCCAGGACCTGGACTTTTTTACCGCGGAAAACGGGCTGATCCTACCCTTTTCCTATCGCCTGGAAACAGCAGCCCGAGCCGATGGTTTCGACGTAACGGTAATCCGGCGCTTCGCCAGTTTCGTCGAATTTCTCGTGAGGAGAGAGGAAGAACAGGTACGGGTGGACCTGGCCCTGGACACGCCCTTTCGTTTCGATCCACCGCTCCTTTCGGAATACGGCATCCGAATCAACAGCCGGTCCGATCTGCTGGCCGATAAGGTCCTGGCCTACTTCGGCCGGGCCGAACCCCGGGACGCAATAGACCTTTATTTTCTGCTCCAGGAGGAAGACCTGGACCGTCTTCTGGAAGCGGCCGAGCAGAAGGATCCCGGTTTTGACCTGTACTGGTTTGCCGTAGCCCTGGAGCGGGCTACCGACTTTCCCGACGAACCGGAACGCTGGCCGGTTCAGATGCGGCGACCCTTTGACCCCCGCGACCTCAAAGATACCTTCCGGCGACTGGCCCTGGACCTTATGGGAAGGATAACTGCCCGGAGGTAAATAGGCCTGCCGAAGGCGGCCCGAAAAAGGAAGCAGCACACCGGAAGGATCTTCCGGTGTGCCGCCGGCGTTTCCTGGAATTGGAATTAGAAGCGGCGGAACCTGTCCCGAGGGGCGCCGCAGATGGGGCAGCGCTCCGGAGGTTCGCCCTCCACCGTCCAGCCACACATCTCACAGATGTAAAGGTCGCCCACGGTGGCATCCTGGCCGGTGAGCACCGCCTGGCGGGCCTTTTCGTACATCCCGGCATGGACCTTCTCTGCCTCCAGCGCCGCCGAGTGGGAGCGGACGGCTCCCTTCTCCTCCTGAAGTTCGGCGACGGCACGGAAGGCGGGGTACATCTCCTCCACCTCATAGGTCTCGCCGCCGATGGCCGATTGCAAATTGTCCGCCGTGGTTCCGACATAGCCCAGCGTCTTGAGGTGGTTGGTGGCGTGGACCTGCTCGGCGAAGGAGATGGCCCGGAAGAGGCGGGCCACATTCGGGAAGTTTTCCTTCTCCGCCTGGTCGGCGAAGATGAGGTACTTCATGTGGGCCTGGCTCTCACCGGCAAAGGCCGCTTCCAGGTTGGTTTGGGACATCTTGCGCATCGCATACCTCCTTTTTGTTTGATGCCATTACTTTTGTGACGACAGACCGATCTCCTGGGAAACGCCCGATGAGGGTGAAAGGAGCGTCTGCCCCCGTCGGGCCAGTTCGCGGAAAGTGAGGAGGTTCAAATAGTCCCGGAGCAGGCGGCGGGCATCCACCCAGGCCTCATACACCGAACACTGGGGCATCAGCGGGCATTCCTGGGGGTCCAGGGTACACCGGTTGAGAGCAATCGGCCCATCCAGGGCCTCTACGACCTCCAGGAGGCTGATTTCGGCCGGAGAACAAGCCAGGGCAAAGCCGCCGCCTTTTCCCCGCCGACTTCGGAGGAAACCGGCCGCCACCAGCCGGGCCACAACGCGCCGGGCCAGGGCAGGAGGGATCAGGCGCAGGCGGGCGATCTCCCGGGCCGTCAGGTAGGTGCCCGGCGGCTGCATGGCCAGGTAGAGCAGGATGCGCGCTGCATAGTCGCACTGCCGGTGGATGGCCAACATCGGGACCTCCTGAAATGTTATCATTTTAGTAATATTCTACCACAAGGGGAGGAGTTTGTCAAGTGGCCGAAAAGTAGGTTGCCGTTTGGCGGGTAGGGGCAGGGCAAT
>DAOUAK010000040.1:0-2391 GCA_034433695.1 Chloroflexia bacterium | reverse complement strand
GTATAGGTGGGGGTGGGGGTCGGGCCAGGCGTGAAGGTGGGCGTAGGGGCCGGGGTATCGGTCGGCGTAGGGGTATTGGTCGGCGTCGGTGTGGGCGTGCGCACCAGGAAGCCGGCCACCCGACACATCACCTCCTGGCGGGACGTGGCCGGGTAGATGGCCTCGAAGGGAAAGGCCAGGTGCACCAGGCGGTAGAGGTCGTTATATTCCACGCCGGCGTTTCCTCCCAGGCCACCCTGATAGACCAGGTTGACGGTAGAACCGCCGTAGGGGTCAATGCGGTCCGGCCAGTCCACGTCGTAGGTGCCGTGGGTGCCGTCGTCGAAAGAGATGGTGCCCAGGCCGGCAAAGATGCCCCCGGAGCCGGCCGCCTGGTAGGTCTGGGCGTCGTCGCTTACGTAATCGGCCTTGAGGTAGTTGTTGTAAAAGGCCGGCCCGCCGCCCCGATAGTCCAGGTCCCAGCCGATCTCTGCCCCACTCACAAAGAGCCGGCCGCCGCCGTCCAGGAAGGCGCTCACCAGGGACTGTTCTGTACTGTTGAAGGTATCGTCGGCGGTGGATTCTTCGCCCAGAATCCAGTCCACCGTACCATAGTCGGTTAGGGCTATATCGCCGACGACGACGGCCTCGTTCGAGGCAAAGTCGAAGGAAACGTCGCAGGCATCCAGCGCCCGGCCGTGCTGGATGGCGTAATCGTAGGTGTTCATCCGCTCCAGGTACATCCGGCCGACGACGCCGAGATAGGGGGTATCCTCATCGATCAGGCCGAAGCGGTCCAGCCGGTCGAAGCCGTCCACCAGGAGCGTCTGGGGGCGAGAGCCGTCGGCGCTCGTGCGCACGGCCGCCGTAAGGCAGGGGAACGATTCGCCGCCTTCGTTCAGGGCGGTGACGCGGAAAAAGTAAAGCGTGTTGGGCCCAAGTCCATCAATGGTCGCCTGGGTGGTGGTAAAGACACGGCCGTTATCGAAGCCGTGTCCCTCTGTGCCCATGTAAATTTTGTACCACTGCGCCGGGTCGCCCCAGGGGTCTCCGGAGACGGGAGGATGCCAGGAAAGCGTTACCCGACCGGGGCCGCTATTCCGGGCTACAACGTAGCAGGGCGGCTCGGGCAGGAGGCGGACGGGGATGCCGTCGCGGTCGGCAAAGTACTTGACGATGCCCTGGTAGACGGCCCGGGCGGAAAGGCGGCGGAAGGCCGGCTCTTTCAGGTTGTCGGCGTCGTCCGGGGTATCGTGGAAAGCGAGTTCCAGGAGTACGCCGGGCATGGTGGAGAGTTCGCGCAGTTCGCCGAAGTTGGCCGAGCGCATTCCCCGGTCTGTCCAGCCAGAGTCCCAGAGGGCGCGGATGTCGTTGATGACTTCACGATGGACAAAAGACTGCAATTCGGCGCTTCCCGGGGTGGGGTCGGTATCGTGGATATAGGTTTCGGTGCCGCTGGCCGTGCCGCTACAATCGCCGACGGAAGCGTTAGAATGCCAGGAGATATAGACGGCGTCCTCGGTGGGTTCTTTTTCCCACTCGGCATAGAGCGGCCGGCAGACGACGTCGTTGGGGTAGACCTCAGGGGGAGCGCCCTGGTATTGGGCCCAGGTCAGACAGGCTTCCTCGTAGCGTGGCCGGCCGCTTGTTCCTCCGCCGTAGTCTATGCTGCCCATCCCCCCGCCGATGCGGACGGCGTCGGCGATGATGGCCTGGCCGGTCTCCTCCGATTGATTGCTCAGGGTGATGGCGCCCGAGGTGCCGGCGGTGAAGTAGTAGGTGCCCAGATAGCGCCAGGTCAGGCCGTGCACCTCCTGGTTCAGCCGTACTTCGGTCGTGCCGCCGGCGTGGTGGATGCGGTAGAGGGTGTCGGTGGCGCGGTTGGTGCCGTGGCGGTACCAGACGTAGACGCCGTAGTAGCCGTCCTGGGGGATCGTGGGGTGCCAGGTGGCGGTGGCCGTTTCGGTGATGCTGGCCCAGGTATAGCGGTAGGTGCCGCCGCCGTAGCCGGGGTAGGAACTGGTATACCAGGTTCCCGTCTCCTGGTAAGAAGGGGAGCCGTCGTCGTTGTCCACGATAATCTCGTCCCGGTTCATATCGCGTTCGCGCACCGTCCAGACGTCGGCTCCGGCATTCCAGAGGTAACGGATGAGGAAATAGTCCACCGCCTCGGCGTTGGAGAGGTCCTCCACCAGGTTACAGTTGTTGCCGCGCTGGGTCGCCCAGCGGGTGCCGGTCCACTGCCAGCCGTGGCCGGCGCTGATAAAGATGGTCTTGCCGCTCAGCGCACCGTGGGGCTGGCCCTGGCCGTAGATGGGCGGTTGTCCCTGCACCGTTCCGCGCTCCGGTGGGGCAGAGATGTCGTCCGAAAGAGGCGTCTTCTGCACGCGGGGCGGAGAAGGGAGGAAATCG
>DAOUAK010000039.1:0-12878 GCA_034433695.1 Chloroflexia bacterium | reverse complement strand
TCCGAAATCCCGGCCGACGGCATCTTCTTCCCCGACGGGATGCCGCAGGGCGTGGACGTCCAGGTCTACCGCGACCTGGCCGCCTCTCCCGACGGGACGGCTCGCTTCATCGTCTACCTGAAGGAGCAGGCGGACCTTTCGGCCGCCTTTGCCATCAAGGACTGGGAGGCCCGTGGCCGCTACGTGTTCGATACGCTGCGCCGGACGGCCGAGCGCACCCAGGCCGGCCTGCTGGCCGAACTGGAGAAGGCCGGCGTCGAGTACCGGTCCCACTACATCGTCAACGCCGTGGTGGTGCGGGGCAACCGCGGCCTCCTGGAGAGCATCGCCGCCCGGCCCGAAGTGGCCTATATCGGCCCCGACACGGCCATCCCGGCCCCCCGCCCGGTCTCTGTGGACCCGGTCGCCGATGGACATCCAGAAGCGATCGAATGGAACATCCAGAAGGTGCGGGCCGACGACGTCTGGAGCGACTTTGGTGTCACCGGTGAGGGCATCGTCGTTTCCAACGTTGACACCGGCGTGCAGTACGACCACCCGGCCCTGGTGAACCAGTACCGGGGCAACCTGGGCGGTGGCACCTTCGACCACAACTACAACTGGTGGGACCCCTACGGCCAGTTCCCCTCCGCTCCGGGCGATGTCCTGGCCCACGGTACGCACACGATGGGTACCCTCTGCGGCAGCGACGATCCCTCCCACCCGCTCACCGCCACCAACGCCATCGGTGTGGCACCGGGGGCGCAGTGGATCGCCTGCAAGGGCTTTGACAACACGACCGGCTTCGGCTACGACGCCGAACTCCTGGAGTGCGCCGAGTTCATCCTGGCTCCGTGGGACCTCACCGGCTCCAATCCCAATCCGGACCTGCGGCCGCACGTGGTCAACAACTCCTGGGGCGGCGGGCCGGCCCAGTGGTGGTACATGCAGTCCATGTACGCCTGGCGGGCGGCCGGCATCTTCCCCGGCTTCTCCGGCGGAAACTCCGGCCCCGGTTGCGGAACGGTACACAGCCCCAGCGACAACCCGAACGTCCTCTCCACCGGCGCGACCGATAGCAACGACAACATCGCCCCCTTCTCCAGCCGTGGGCCGGCGGATGTCACGGGCATCCGCAAGCCGGATGTCTCCGCCCCTGGGGCAAACATCCGCTCCAGCATCCCCGGCGGCGGCTACCAGGGTGGGTGGAGCGGCACCTCCATGTCCTCCCCCCACACCTGCGGAGAGGCGGCGCTCATCTGGGCCGCCCAGCCCGACCTCATCGGCAACGTCCAGCAGACCTACTGGGTGATCGAACAGAGCGCCCTCGGTCTCACCTCCACCCAACTCTGCGGCTCCGATCAGCCCGGCGATATCCCCAACAACGTCTTCGGCTGGGGCCGCATTGATGCCTATGAGGCCGTAAGCCTCTCCCTGAGCGCCAACTGGGACATCTCCTGGCTGAGCGTAGACCCAACCCAGGGCGTGGTTGCACCGGACGATACGGCTACCCTCACTCTCTCCTTTGATACAACGGGCCTGACGGCCGGCCAGTGCTACACCGGCACGCTCAAGTTCGAGTTCAACGACCCCTATGTCCATGAAGTGCTCATGCCGGTCGAACTGTGCGTGGAGGCGGTGCCCTGCGAGCCGGTGGAGACGGCCAACTTCACCTGGACGCCCACGACACCCACGGTGGGCCAGGCGGTTTCCTTCACCGCCACCTATACCCCACCCACGGCGACGACGCCCATCACCTACACCTGGGCCTTTGGCGACGGCACTTATGGCAGCGGACAGGTGATCACCCACACCTACGCCGTGACCGGCCCCTACACCATCCGCCTGACGGTCACCAACCCCTGCGGCCAGGCCACGGCCGTCCACGACCTGACGGTGGTTTCCCCGCCGGTTCCGTACTATACCATTTACCTGCCGCTGGTGTTCAAAGGATACGCACCCTGAGGCAGCCCAGGGAACGCACCGAACCGGGGGCCGGCCGGACCTTCCCCGGCCGGCCCCCCTTTATGGGGACGACAACCCTTCGCTATCCGCCCTTCCGGGAGGGACCTCTCTCTTGGGATCGCCTTGACCTGGGGCGGAAGAAGGCCATGCCCTCATCCACCGGGGGGAGGTTCTCGGATAGGCCCTTCGGGGTACGTGAGGCTACGGGGATGAATTTCCCGGCTGGCTGCCTTCCCCAGGACGGTTTATAGGGGGACCACCTTGCGGCGAAGCAGCCCCAGGCCGATCTGAAGCCCTTCCTGAAGCGTGGCCGCCGTGCGCAGGTCGCGCAATTCTACGCCCAGGTGCACCAGCGTCTCGGCCACCTCGGGGGAGATACCCACCAGGACGGGTTGCGCCCCCAGCAGCCGGGCCGCCTGGGCGGCCTCGAGCAGGGCATGGGCCACGGCGGTGTCCATCACGGCCAGGCCGGTAATGTCCAGAATCACCACCCGGGCCCGCCCCCGCTCGATCCCGGCCAGAAGGTCCTCCGTCACCCGTCGGGCGCGTTCGCTATCCAGCGTGCCCACGATCGGCATGACCAGGATGCCCTCCATCACCGGGATGACCGGGCTGGACATCTCGCGGATCGTCCGCAGGAGGTTCTCCCGGACGGCAGCCTCCTGTTGAAGTTGCTGGAAGGCCTGGCGCAGTTCCATGGTGCGCGCCTGAACCCGTTCCTCCAGTTCCCGTCCCCAGGCCTCCTGGCGCTCCCGAGCCTCCTGGAGGCGCTCGGCCATGCGGTTGAACTCCTCGGCCAGATCGCTCAGTTCGTTGCGTGTACGGAGAAAGATACGGTGCTCGAGGTCGCCTGCGCCGATGCGCCGTGCCCCCTCGCTCAGGAGGGAGACGGGGACGGCCACCCGTCGAGAGATATAGAGCGCCACCACGACCGCCGCTATCGCAATGAGAAGCAGGACGATGCCGGCCCCCAGGGCGAGAGGGAGAAATTCCCGGAGCAGGGCGGCCAGGGGCTGTTCGGCGATGACCGTCCAGCCGGCCCGTTCCGTCTTCCAGAAGGCGCCGATGACCGGTTCGCCCTGCCAGTTCAATCCGGGGTAGTAGAGCGGGAAGGGCCGATCCTGGACGACCGAGAGGATGCCGGCGATGTCGGTGCGGATGCGTTGCGGGTTCGTGAAGCGGGTATCTTCGTGCAGGAAGGGCTGGCCTACGCTGTCCACCACATAGGCATAGGCCCCGCGTTCGGTCCGGGCCCGCCGCAGGAGTTCATAAGCCCAGTCCATCTCCACCTGGACGGCGACCACTCCGACCGGCGTACCGCCGGCGTAGATGGAACGGGCTACAATAGCCATCGGGGAGATCCGGACCTGGGAAGCCACATGCCAGCCGTCGTTCAGCGCCATCCGAAACCAGCGCTCGCTCACAACGTTGCTTCCGGAGTAGACGCCCCGATAGTCCAGGCTCAGGACTTCCCGGCCGCGATGCTCTTCGCGGGCATCCACCAGGCTGATCTTGCGGATGCTTCGGTTTCCCTGAAGCACCTGCCCCAGGTGTTCCTGAATTTCCTCCGGCGCGGCGTCCACCAGGTCGGGAGGGATGGCCGAGAGGGCATAGTCCAGGTCCTGAAGCCAGGAATCCAGCGACCGGGCCGTCCAGAGGGCCATCGACTCCTGGTGCATCCGGGCGTCCTGGATGACACGCCAGGCAGCGTAGAGGAGGACCCCCACCATGATGGCCAGCGAGAGGAGGGCAAAGAAGGCAAAGCGCCAGAGGATGCCTCTCCCCAACCGGCCCAGGCGGGGACGTCTTACCGGCAAAGGGGAAAGCGAACGGCTTTTCTCCTCGGAGCGGTTTTCTGCCAAAGCCCGCCTCGTTTCTTTTCCCCGAAAATGCGTTTGATAACATTATAACACCACCTCCTCCCCAAGTCAACTTCAAGGATGTCGGGAGCAGGCAGAATTTGACATCCCTTCCAGGCTATAGTATTCTACCCGGACAGAAGAACCGTCGTCGAGGAGGTCCCCATGCTGGAACGGTTGCAGGCACTACGGGAAGAGGCCTTGCTCCGGCTGGAGCAGGCCGGTACCCTGGAGGCCCTGGAGGAGTGGCAGCGTGCCTACCTGGGGAAAAAGGGCCGGCTGAGCGAGATCTTGCGGGGCCTGGGTGCCCTTCCGGCCGAGGAGCGCCCGGCAGCCGGAAGGGCGGCCAATGAACTGCGGGCCGAACTGGAGGCGGCCGGCGAGGAAAAGGCCCGGACCCTGCGCCAGGCGGCTCTGGAGCAAGCCTTCCGGGCCGAACAGGTGGACGTGACCCTTCCCGGCCGCCCCCCGGCCGTCGGCCACCTCCACATCAGCACCCGGGTTCTGCGCCAGATCTATGCCATCTTTGCCGAGATGGGCTTTCAGGTCTTTGACAGCCCGGATGTGGAGACGGATGAACGCAACTTTCAACTCTTGAATATCCCTCCCCACCACCCGGCCCGCGATATGTGGAGCACCTTCTACACCACCCGTCCGGGCGTCCTGTTGCGTACCCATACCTCGCCGGGCCAGATCTGGGCCATGCGCACCTATTGCCCGGAACCGATCCGCGTCATTCTCCCCGGCAAGTGCTACCGCTACGAGCAGGTCACGGCCCGCTCGGAGAGCATGTTCCACCAGGTGGAAGGGCTGGCCATCGGCGAGCAGATTACCATGGCAGACCTCAAGGGCGTGATCACCGAGTTCACCCGGCGGATGTTCGGCCCGGAACGCCGGGTACGCTTCCGTTGCAGTTACTTCCCCTTCACCGAGCCGAGCGTCGAGGTGGATATGGACTGTATCCTCTGCGGGGGGAAGGGCTGTCGGGTCTGCAAATACAGCGGCTGGGTGGAAATTATGGGGGCCGGGATGGTCCACCCCGTCGTCCTGCGCAACGGAGGGTACGATCCCGAGCGCGTAAGCGGCTTTGCCTTCGGCATGGGGCCGGAGCGCATCGCCATGCTCAAGTACCGCATTGACGACATCCGCTGGTTCTTCTCGGGGGATCTGCGCTTCCTGCGGCAGTTCGGGTAAGGGAGACATCGTCCGGGCAATTTGCCCCTATCGGCCGATTGTGGTATGATAAAATAAAAGGTTTTGGGGCCGTTCCTGAGGATTGCCCTGGCCCAGGGAGAGGGCGGTGCGCGACCTTTTGGACCGCGCTTTGGGCAAATACGTGATTTTAGAAGAAATCGGCCGCGGCGGTATGGGGGCCGTCTACAAGGCCCGGGATATCGAACTGGACCGCATCGTGGCCATCAAAGTCCTTTCCCCCTACCTGGTAGGGGAACCCCATCTGGTGCAGCGCTTTATGCGCGAGGCCCGTCTGGCGGCCAATCTGGACCATCCCAACATTGTAGCCATCTACGACATCGGCGGAGAGGGAGGGTATTATTATTTTGTGATGAAGTACCTGGAAGGCCGGCCGCTCAAGGGGATGATCGCCCAGCGCGGGCCGCTCCCGCTGGATGAGGTGGTGAAAATCGTCCGGCAACTGGCCTCCGCCCTCGATTACGCCCACCAGCAGAACCTCGTCCACCGCGACGTCAAGCCGGGCAACGTCATCGTCGGACCCGACGGCCACGCCACCCTGACCGACTTTGGCCTGGCCAAGGTGGTGGAGAGCATGAAGTTGACCGCCTCCGGGGAGACCATCGGCACCTTGGAGTATATGGCGCCCGAGCAAGCCCGGGGAGAAACCAGCCCGGCCAGCGACATCTATTCCCTGGGGGTGATGACCTACGAGATGCTGACCGGACGGCTTCCCTTCCAGGGCACCAACCAGGCCACCCTGCTCTACCAGCACCTGCATGAACCCCCGCCGCCCCTGCATCGGTGGAATCCGACCGTTCCCCCCGAGGTGGAGCAGGTGGTGCTCAAGGCGATGGCCAAGGAGCCGGCCCAGCGCTACGCCACGGCCGGCGAAATGGCCCGGGAACTGGAACTGGCGGCCCGCCGGACGCTCTTCCCCGCCCCGGTCCGGCGGCCGGCCGAGCCGGAAAAAGCACCCCCTCCACCTTCTCGGGCCTGGCCGGTTCCAGCCTTCTTTCCACCCCTCCTGGCCTGGATCCGCCGCCGGCGCTGGGCCGTCCTGGGCGGCGTCGGGGCAATTCTCCTTCTCCTGGCCCTGATTTTTGTGGGAGTGCGGTACGCTGCGCCCGCTTTCTTCGGCCGCAACCCGTTGCCCACGGCTACACCGGTGGTCACGACCCCGGTCATTTTCCCGATGCTCTCCCCCGGCCACTTCCTGCCCCTGGTGAGCAAATCTCCCTCGACACCCCGGCCGGCCGTCCCGGCCCGCCTGGCCCTCTTCTGCCACCTCGAGGAGTGGGAAGGACGGGGTCGCCTTTCCTACTGGGAATGGGGCCAGAAGGAGGCCACACCCTGGCCGGGCCTACCTAACCATCCTGTGGATAGCCAGGTCTCTTGGTCTCCCGACGGCAAATGGCTGGCCCTGGTCATCTCCGAGGCCGGCTTCCCCTACCTCTACCGCATCCACCTGGACGGAAGCGGCCTCTTCCGCCTGGCCGAGACGGGACGGGTGAAGGAGGACCCGGCCTGGTCGCCCGACGGAAACTCGATCGTCTATGCCGCCGGCCCCCGCCAGGGAGATCGCGGACTCTTTCTCCTCCCCGCCGGCGGCGGCAAGGCCCAGGACCTCACTCCGGGCAAGAGCGATGACTGGGCCCCTTCCTGGTCGCCGGACGGGCGGTTCATCGCCTTTGTCTCCAACCGCGACGGCCTGACCAACACCGAAATCTACCGCCTGGAAGTGGCCAGCGGCCAGGTGGAACGGCTGACCGCAAGCCCCGGCGAAGACATCTTCCCCTCCTGGTCGCCCGACGGACGATCCATCGCCTTCCTCTCCAACCGCTCCGGCGAATTCCGTCTCTACCGCATGGACGTTCAGGGCGGACAGGTGGAGGAACTCTACGCCGGGGCCGTGGAACTGGAACGGCCGGCCTGGTCGCCCCAGGGCGACTGGCTGGCCTTTACCCGACGAGTCGGGGACACTTTCCAGGTCTTTTTCCTGAATGTGGAGACGAAGCGCCTCCAGGCCGGGCCCACCAATTGCCGCCGGCCGGCCTGGAGGCCCCAACCGTAGGCGAGACACCACCTCGCCAGAAAAACGGCCGATTTCCGGCCAGGTCGTGGAGGATTGGGATGCGCATCAGACGGCTGGATTTCTTTCAAGACCTGGAGATTGTGCAGCGGCAGATGGAGCGCCTCTTCAACGATATGTGGGGACTCCATACGGCCGGCGCCTTTTGTTCCCACGAAACGTGGCGACCACCGACCGATGTCTACGAGACGCCCGAGGGTCTGGTGGTGAAGATGGAACTGGCCGGGATGCGGGAACGGGACATTGACATCGTCCTGGACGAAAAGACGCTCCTTATATCCGGCTTCCGTCCGGACGATCGCCCCTCCGAACGCATCTCGTACTACCAGATGGGCGTCAACTACGGACCCTTCTGCGTGCAAATTTTCCTGCCCTGGCCGGTCCAGGAAGATGCCATCTCCGCCACCTATAGCGACGGTTTCCTCTGGATCCGTCTGCCCAGACGTACCCACGAGAGCGAGGTCATCCGCCGGGTGGAGGTCAAGGTGGTGGAAGAAGGATAAGGGTGCGGCGTTACCTCGCCCACACAGGAACGAAGGAAACCCGATGAATTCAGCAGGTTTTGCCTTTCTCGAAACCCCTTTTTTCAGGCCTTCCGATGAGGGAACGGAACGTCCTGCCTCCACGCCACCGCCTGCCTCTCCCTCGGCCCAGGAAGAATCTCCCCTTCCCCCCGAACTGCCCATCCTGCCCCTCCAGAACCTGGTCGTCTTTCCCATGACCATCTTCCCGCTGGCCGTGGTCGAGCCCCGGGCCGTCAAACTGGTGGACGACGCCGTCCTGGGCCCCCGGATGATCGGCCTGGTGGCGATGCGCCCTCCGGGCCGAGGGGCCGGCACCGAAGAGGGGGAACTTTCCCTCGGACAACTCTACCCGGTTGGCACCCTGGCCGTTGTGCCCAAACTTTTGAAACTTCCGGACGGTAGCCTGCGCATTATCGTCCAGGGACTGGAGCGCATCCGTATCCTGGAGTATGTGGCCACCGAGCCTTACCTGCGGGCTCGGGTGGAACGGGCTCCGGAAGTGGTCGAAAAGGACATCGAGGTCGAGGCGCTGATGCGCAACCTGATGGACCTCTTCCAGAAACTGGCTTCTCTCGTGCCCCAGATGTCGGAGGAACTCCAGACCCTGGTACTGAACATCGACGATCCCCGTCAACTGGCTTACATCCTGGCCGCCAGCATCCGCATGGAACTGGAGGAACGCCAGGCCATCCTGGAGGAAGACAGCGTCAAGGCCAAACTGCGCCGGCTGACGGCCGTCCTCTCCAAGGAAATGGAAGTCCTGGAACTGGGCAAGCGGATTCAATCCCAGGTGCAGACGGAGATGAGCAAGGCCCAGCGGGAGTACTTCCTGCGGGAGCAGATGAAGGCCATCCGCCAGGAACTGGGGGAGACGGACGAGGCCCAGATGGAGGTGGAGCGGTTGCGCAAGGCCCTGGAGGAGGCCGGCCTGCCGCCCGAGGCCAAGGAACAGGCTGAGCGCGAACTGAACCGCCTGGCCTCCATGCCCCCGGCCGCCGCCGAATACGGGGTAATTCGCACCTACCTGGAATGGCTGGCCTCTTTGCCCTGGAACAAGGGTACCGAGGACATCCTGGATATCCGCCACGCCCAGCAGGTCCTGGACGAAGACCACTACGACCTGGAGAAGGTCAAGGAGCGCATCCTGGAGTTCCTGGCCGTGCGCCAGTTGCGCCTACAGCGGGAGCCGGGGAAAGAGGGGGAGGAGAAGCCGGCCGCGGGCAAAGGGGCCATCCTTTGCTTCATCGGCCCGCCGGGCGTGGGAAAAACCTCGCTGGGCCGTTCCATCGCCCGGGCCATGGGACGCAAGTTCATCCGCATCTCCCTGGGCGGGGTGCACGATGAGGCCGAGATCCGCGGCCACCGCCGCACCTATATCGGAGCCATGCCCGGCACAATCATCCAGGCCATCCGCCGGGTCGGCTCCAACAACCCCGTCTTTATGATGGACGAAATCGACAAGGTGGGGGCCGACTTTCGCGGCGACCCGGCCTCGGCCCTCCTGGAGGTGCTGGATCCGGAACAGAACCGCGAATTCCGCGACCACTATCTGGACGTGGCCTTTGACCTCTCCAAGGTCTTTTTCATCACCACGGCCAACGTCCTGGAAACCATCTCCCCGCCCCTGCGCGACCGGATGGAGATCATCCGCCTGGCCGGCTACAGCGATGAGGAAAAGTTCCACATCGCCCGGCGTTACCTGGTGCCCCGCCAGATGGCCGAGAACGCCCTGACCGAGCAGGATATCCAGATCACCGACGAGGCCATCCGGCTGCTCCTGAGCGATTACACCCGCGAGGCCGGCGTGCGCAACCTGGAGCGGGAGATCGGCAGCCTCTGCCGCAAGGTAGCCCGGGAGATTGCCGCCGGCGCCACCGGACCCATCGTCGTGGATGAGGAGCGGGTGCGCTACTACCTGGGACCCCGCCGTTTCTACAAGGAGATCGCCGAACGTACCGAGCAGCCCGGCGTGGCTACGGGCCTGGCCTGGACTCCCTCCGGCGGCGAGATCCAGTTCATCGAGGCCACCAAGATGCCCGGAAGTAAGCAACTCATCCTGACCGGACAACTGGGCGATGTGATGCGCGAATCGGCCCAGGCCGCCCTTTCCTACGTGCGTTCCCAGGCCGAGGCACTGGGCCTGCCGCCCGATTTCTACGAGCGGGTGGATGTCCACATCCACCTGCCGGAGGGGGCGCAGCCCAAGGACGGCCCATCGGCCGGCGTGGCCATCGCCACCGCCCTGGCCTCGCTCTTCACCGGCCGGCCGGTGCGCGACGACGTGGCCATGACCGGCGAGATCACCCTGCGCGGGCGCATCCTGCCGGTAGGAGGAATCAAGGAAAAGGTGCTGGCCGCCCGGCGGGCCGGCATCCGGACGGTCATCCTGCCCCGCCATAATCAGGCCGATGTGGAGGAGGAGGTGCCTCCGGAACTGCGGGAGGGGCTGAACTTTATCTTCGTGGATACGGTGGACCAGGTATGGGAGGCCGCCCTCCGGGATAGCCGGAAGGCGTCGGAGACAGAGCCGCACCGGCAGGAAGAGGGGTAGGGCAGTCCGTTTACCGGAGAAAACCCGACCGTAGCCGAATTGCGTATTTCGGCCAGAGGGAGTATAATGCGTCCGGCTGAACGCTAATGATCGTCTGGGCATTCCTGTCGGTGCCCACTTCGGAGGAGGGATTGGCGCCTGATCTACAGGTAGACCTGGCTCCTCGCTGTCCGCGGGAGTTGCGGTTGCGGAACCCGGTCATGGTGGCTTCAGGCTGCTTTGGCTACGGCCTGGAGTACGCTGCTTTCCTGGATATTCAGCGGCTGGGGGCCATCGTCTGCAAGGGGACGACGCTACGACCCCGGACGGGAAACCCACCCCCACGTCTGGTCGAGACGCCGGCCGGCCTGCTGAACTCGATCGGATTGCAGAACCCCGGCGTGGAGGCGGCCATCGCCGAATACGCCCCCATCTGGGCCGGCTGGGAAGTGCCGGTGCTGGTCAATATCGCCGGCGAGACGGTGGAGGAGTACGGGGAACTGGCCCGCCGGCTGGACGAAGTGCCCGGCGTGGCCGGCCTGGAGGTGAACATCTCCTGCCCGAACATCGAGGCCGGCGGGATCGCCTTCGGCCAGGAGCCACGGATGGCGGCGGCCGTGGTTCGGGCCGTGCGGCGGGCCACAACCCTGCCGGTGCTGGTGAAACTGAGCCCCCACGCCGGCGACCTCGTCGCCGTGGCCCGGGCAGTGGTGGAGGAAGGGGCCGACGCCCTCACCCTGATCAACACGGTGCGGGGGATGGCGATGGATGTGGAAGCCGGCCGGCCCGTCCTGCCCCGGGGCATCGGCGGGCTTTCCGGGCCGGCCATCCGCCCTATCGCCCTGGCTATGGTCTATGAGGTGGCCGGAGCTGTGGACGTGCCCATCGTCGGCGCCGGCGGCATCGCCACCGCCTCGGACGCCCTGGAGTTCCTCCTGGCCGGCGCCAGCGCTGTCCAGGTGGGTACGGCCTGCTTTGTGAACCCGCAGGCCCCCTTGCAGGTGCTGGACGGACTCGTCGCCTGGATGGAACGCAAGGGCCTCTCCCTGGCCGAGGTCCGAGGTGCCGGAAGACAGAAAGGAGTCTCCCTATGACCTGGGCCATCGCCCATCGGGGTGCATCGGACCGGTACCCCGAAAATACCCTCCTGGCCTTTGAGCGCGCCCTGGAACTCCAGGCCGACGCAGTGGAATGCGACGTCCACCTTTCGGCCGATGGGGAAGTGGTGGTGATCCACGATCCCACCGTGGACCGCACCACCGACGGCCACGGCGAAGTGGCGGCGATGACGCTGGAAGAACTGCGCCGGCTGGATGCCGGTGTCCGCAAACACCCCCGCTTTGCCGGCCAGCGCATCCCTACGCTGAGCGAGGTGCTGGAGGTCGTGCGCGGCCGGGCCCCGATCTTTATCGAACTCAAGGGAACCTCACCGGAATTGCCCCGCCGGGTGGTAGAGGTCGTGCGGGCCGGCGGGATGGCGGAGGCCGCCTGGCTCTTTACCGCCAACCGCGCCGTCCTGGAAGAACTGCGCCGGCTGGCTCCGGAAATGCACATCCGCTGGCGGGAGGGCATGGAAAGCGGCGACTTTGTCCTGACCTGGCCGGAACGGCTGACCGAGGCCACCGTCGCCGTCTACCGGGAGCGGGGAATGCGCATCTTTACCACCATCGTGGACCGTTGCCCCAACGGCCGGGCCCGCGAGATCGCCACGCGCATGTTCCGGCTGGGAATAGACGGCATCATCTGCAACCGGGTCGGGCTGCTCCGCGAGGCCTTTGCAGGCAGGTAAGGACTTTTCCCCTCTTGCAAGAGCCTATCCGAAAGCGTAGGACGGCCTTTCCAGGCCGTCCCTGCTTGTCGAAAACGGTTTCATCCTCCCTTGCCCCTCTCCCCTCTCCTTGGTGAGGAGAGAGGAGAGGGGACAAGGGAGGTAGGTACCTAGTAATTCCGCAGCACCAGCGGCAGGTAGATGGTGTACCGCGGCGCCGGCGGCTGGCCGAAGGACCAGAGGTAGGCCCGTTGCAGAGGGATGCCGTCCTCCAGGTCCCGGATATCCGTGGTCAGTTGCACCTGGTAGAATCCTGCCGGGTCCAGCGGCAACGCCGGCGTGAAGTAGACGGTGGGGCTGACGTAGCCGACGCTCCCGGTGACCGCCCCGCCGTTCACCAGGACGGAAGCGGCGTTCACCGTGCTCGGGTCCAGCCCCCGGTTGAAGGTCGCGGTGATCGGGGCGGCGGGGTCGAAGGAGGTGGCTCCGGCCGGCGGGTAGACCGAGACGACCAGCGGGTCGCGCCAGTTGTAGATCGTGTCCGTCACCGTCATCGCGCCCGTGGCCCCATAGGTCGGCGTGATGACGCGGTTGGTCAAGCCCACCAGCCAGCCCCACTTTTCCACCCGATCCCAGTTGCCCCGGGTGTACTTGTACTGGAGCACGACGCCGTCGGGGGCAGAAAGGACGATGGTCCAGTGGGTCGCGTCCACCGGCTGGAGGGGCAGGTGGCCCGGATCCCAGACGGCGCCGAAGACGGCAGCGTTGTCGCCGGCGACATAGACGGTATCCTCGGCCGGGGTAAAGGCCGGCACCTCGACCTGAAGGGTGAGGGTCACCAGGCGCTGGACGGTCCGCCCGGAGGCAAAGTTGGAGAAGGGGGAGCGGTTGAAGGAGGTATCCAGGGCCTGTACGGTGTAGGTGTAGGTGCGGTTGCTGAGCACCGCTTCGTCGGTGTAGACGGTGGTGG
>DAOUAK010000038.1:0-68602 GCA_034433695.1 Chloroflexia bacterium | reverse complement strand
CGCCCACTTCGACGGCATGTCCTGGCAGGTCGAGACTGTGGATAGCGCCGGGGACGTGGGCTGGTACACCTCACTGGCCCTGGATACGATGGGCCGGCCGCACATCAGTTACTACGACCTCACCAACGGCGACCTTAAGTACGCCTATGCCCTCTCGGTGTGTGTCCCGGTGGAGGGGGTCTCGGTTGCCGGACCGGGGATGCTTATGGTGGGGGAGACGGGCCTTTACACGGCTACCTACACTCCACCTACGGCCACCCTGCCTGTCACCCTCACCTGGGACAACGGCACCCTCGGCCCCACGGCGGCCTACTCCTGGACCGTCCCCGGCACCTACACCGTTAGCGTCACCGCCACCAACCCCTGCGGCGGGCCGGTCGGCGATACCCTGGAGGTGTGGGTCTGCGCGCCGGTGACGGCGACCGCCTTCACCTGGGAGCCGCCGACGCCCACGGTGGGGGAGGTGGTCACCTTCAGCGGGAGCGCAACCGGCACGCTGCCCATAACCTTCACCTGGGCCTTTGGCGATGGCTTCTCCGGCAGCGGGCCGGTGGTCACCCACACCTACGCGGCGAGCGGCACCTACGATGTGCTCCTGACGGTGACGAACGCCTGCGGCGAGGGGGTGGTGAGCGCGACGCTCGTGGTGCTGCCGGCCTGTACTCCTCCCACGGCAACCGCCTTCGTCTGGGAGCCGCCGACGCCCACGATGGGGGAGGTGGTCACCTTCAGCGGGAGCGCAACCGGCACGCTGCCCATAACCTTCACCTGGGCCTTTGGCGATGGCTTCCACGGCAGCGGGCCGGTGGTCACCCACACCTACGCGGCGAGCGGCACCTACGACGTGCTCCTGACGGTGACGAACGCCTGCGGCGAAGGGATAGCCACCCGCTCCATCGTCGTCCGGCCGGTCCCGCCGGTCCGCTACGCCATCTACCTGCCGCTGGTGTTCCGGGGGTACGGGCCGTAACGTCCGCGCACTCTTCGGTCTCCGGGGACACGATGGGTAGCATCATGGAGTAGGGGCGCATGACCGTGCGCCCCTACTCTATGGTTTGGCGTTTCGTTATCCCCCAAAAACTGTGCAAAAGATCCAGGATGCCGTCGTCCCCAACCTGTAACGCTTTCCCGGGGGTGTTTGCGCCGGAAGGCAGGCCGTGTTAGAATGGGCCGGCGTCGAAAGACCTGGGTGACGGGTATGGGCCATTGTACCGTAACGTTTGAGCCTTCCGGCCGGCGTGTGACCTGCCTTTCCGGGCAGTCCCTGATGGAGGCGGCCCACCAGGCTGGCCTGTCTCTCGCCTCCATCTGCGGCGGCCAGGGCACCTGCGGGAAATGCCGGGTCCGGGTCTGGGGAGACCTTCAACCGCCCACCGACCCGGAACTGTCCCTCCTGAGCGCGGAGGAGCGGCAGGCCGGCTACCGATTGGCCTGCCAGGCCTGGCTCCGGGGGCCGGCCGTGGTCTTTCTCCCCCTGGCCGAGCCGGTGGCCTACAAGGCGGCGCTCCTGGGGGCACCTCCTCCCCTGGAGCCCAACGTGCGCAAGGTCCATGTCCACCTGCTTCCACCCTCGCTTGTGGACCAGCGGCCCGACCTGGAGCGGTTGCGGGAAGCACTGGGCCTTCCCTCCCTCGAGGTCGAACCGGCGGTCCTGCGGGACCTCTCCTCCACCCTGCGCCGGGCGAACTGGGACATTACTGCCGTCCTGGTCGGCGGTCGGCTTGTGGCCGTCGAGGAAGGGGATACCTGCGACCGGACCTATGGTGTGGCATTCGATCTGGGCACGACCACGGTAGCCGCCTACCTCCTGGACCTGAATACAGGGGAACAGCGGGCCGCTTCCGTCGCCCTCAACCGCCAGAGCATCTACGGCGAGGATGTCCTTTCCCGCCTCGACCGTGCCCATGCCGGCGAAGTAGAGGCGCTTCGTCGGGCTGCCCTGGAGACGCTCAACGCCCTGATCGCCCGGGTCTGCCGGGAAGCCGGTCTTTCCCCGCAGGGCATCTATGAGGCCACCCTGGTGGGCAACACCTGTATGTTGCACCTCTTCCTGGGCCTGGACCCCCATACCATCGGTGTATCCCCTTACGTCCCCACCTTCACCGATCCCCTGGACCTGCCGGCGCGGGAGGCCGGGCTGGAGATGTCCCCGGGAGGCAACGTGCACCTCCTCCCGGCCGTATCCGGCTATGTCGGGGCCGATGCCGTGGCCGATGCCCTGGCCGCATCTCTGGGAGAAGACGGCCGGACGCGGGTGCTGGTGGACCTGGGCACGAACGCCGAGGTCATCCTGAGCCGTCGGGGGGAACTCTTTGCCTGCGCTGCGGCGGCCGGCCCGGCCTTTGAGGGAGCGCGCATCTCCTGTGGTATGCGCGCCGCACCGGGGGCCATCGACCGGGTGAGGTGGACCGACGGGCGTGTGGAGGTGCACGTCCTGGGGGAGCAGCCGGCGATGGGGCTGGCCGGCTCGGGGCTGGTCTCGGCGGCGGCTGCCCTGCGGAGGGCGGGGCTCCTTTCTTCCAGGGGCCGCTTCCTCCTGCACCGGGCTCCGCCGGGCCTCTTCGTCCAGGGCCGGCGGGGACCAGAACTGGTGCTTGTGCCGGAGGATGCCTCGGGCACCGGGCGGAGGATCACCCTCACGCAACAGGATGTGGCCGAACTCCTCCTGGCCAAGGCGGCCGTCGCTGCCGGCCTGCGCCTCCTCCTCCAGGAAGCCGGCCTGGGGGAAGGCGACCTCGAGGAGGTGCTCCTGGCCGGCTCTTTCGGCAACGATGTGGACCGGGAGGAGGCTATGGAGATCGGCCTGATTCCCCGGATGCCCCAGGAACGGGTCATCGGGCTGGGCAACGCCGCCGGGGCCGGGGCGGTGCAGGCCCTCCTTTCGCTTCCGATGCGCCGACGGGCCCAGGAACTCGCCCGCCGAATCCGCTACATCGAACTTTCTGCCCACCCGGGATTTCGGGAAGCCTTCATCCGGGCCATGTCGTTCCCGGAGAGAAGATAAAGGAGGTTCCCGTGGAACAGGTGCTCGTTACCACCCTTTCTTCGGCCGGGAAAACGGTGCAGATCGCCCGCGACCGGCCCACCGTCCTCATCGGCGAACGGATCAACCCCACGGGCAAAAAACGTCTGGCCGAGGCCCTGCGGGTCGGGGATATGTCCCCCGTGGCCCGAGAGGTGCGGGCCCAGGTGGAAGCCGGGGCCGATGTCGTGGACATCAACGTCGGTGCGGCCGGAGTGGACGAGGTGCGCATCCTTCCGCTGGCCGTCCGGACGGCTCTGGAGGCGGCCGATGTGCCTCTTTCCCTCGATACCACCAATCCGGCCGCCCTGAAGGCCGCCCTGGAACTTTATCCGGGCAAGGCCCTGGTCAACTCGGTCAACGGGGAAGAATCCACGCTGGAGCGGGTTCTCCCCCTGGTGCGGGAGCACGGAGCCGCGGTGATCGGGCTGACGATGGACGGCGAGGGCATCCCTTCCGACCCGTTCAAGCGGCTGAAGATCGCCGAGCGCATCGTCGAACGGGCCGAGCAACGGGGTATCCCTCGCCAGGACGTCCTCATAGACTGCCTGGCCCTGACGGTAGGGGCCGATTTTCAGGCCGCCCGGGTCACCCTGGAGGCCATCCGGCTGGTATCGCAGGAACTGGGGGTCAACCAGACCCTGGGGGTGAGCAACGTCTCCTTCGGTCTGCCGGATCGGGAAGCGCTCAATCTGGCCTTCCTGGCCCTGGCCATCATGAACGGGGTCAACTGTCCCATCGTGGATGTAGCCAAGGTTCGGACCACGGTGCTGGCCGTGGACCTGTTGCTGGGTCGGGACCGCTACGCCAGGCGGTACATCGAGCACTGGCGGCGGCGGATGCCGTGAACGTTCGCCAAGCAAAGGAGGGTCGTATGGGTGAAAAAGTTCGTGTCGCCATCATCGGCGTCGGCAACTGTGCCTCATCGTTCGTCCAGGGGGTGTATTTCTACCGCAACGCTCCGCCGGAGGAGTTTGTCCCCGGGCTGATGCACGTCGTCCTGGGGGGCTACCACGTCGGCGACATCGAGTTCTCGGCCGCCTTTGACATTGATGCCAACAAGGTGGGCGAGGATCTATCCGAGGCCATCTTCACCGCGCCGAACAACACACGTCACTTCGCCGATGTTCCCCACCTGGGTGTGCCTGTGCATCGGGGGATGACCCACGATGGGCTGGGCAAGTACCTCTCCCAGGTGATTCGTAAGGCGCCCGGCTCCACAGATGACATTGTCCGCATCCTCCGGGAGACCGGCACCCATGTCGTGGTCAACTTCCTGCCGGTCGGCTCGGAGATGGCAACCAAGTGGTATGTGGAGCAGGTACTGGAGGCCGGCTGCGGCTTTGTCAACTGCATCCCGGTCTTTATCGCTTCTCAGGCGTACTGGCAACGCCGCTTCGAGGAGCGGGGGCTGCCGGTGATCGGCGACGACATCAAATCGCAGGTCGGAGCGACCATCCTGCACCGGGCCCTCACCCATCTCTTCCGCCAGCGGGGCGTGCGCCTGGAGCGTACCTATCAACTGAATTTCGGCGGGAACACCGATTTCCTGAACATGCTGGAGCGAGAACGGCTGGAATCGAAAAAGATTTCCAAGACCGGAGCGGTCACCGCCGAACTGGACTATCGCCTGCCGGAGGGCGACATCCACATCGGCCCCAGCGACTATGTACCGTGGCTTCTGGACCGCAAGTTCTGCTACATCCGTATGGAGGGCACGGCTTTCGGCGGCTCGCCCATTACGCTGGAGTGCAAACTGGAGGTGTGGGACAGCCCCAACTCGGCCGGCGTGGTCATTGATGCGGTGCGCTGCTGCAAGTTAGCCCTGGACCGCGGCCTCAAGGGGGCCATCGAGGCACCCTCGGCCTACTTTATGAAGACGCCCCCACGGCAGATTCCGGACGAAGAGGCTTACCGGCTGACGGAAGCCTTTATCTCCGGCTAAACGCTGCGCCGTCCGAGGGCTTGAGGAGGAAACGATGGAAATCACCTCTCGGATGGAACTCGTTGCCCTGCGTCCGGACAGCATCGAAGAGGAGGTGCGTCGGCTGGCGATGGCGGCCAAAGACCTTCACCTGGTTGCTCTGACGGTGCCCCCGGTGTGGGCCCGCTTTACCGGCCTGGCGCTGGCCCAGTCGCCGGTGCGGATGGGCGTCGTGGTGGGCTACCCGATGGGGACGCACACCGCCTCGGTCAAAGGGCTGGAGGCGCGGCTGGCCCTGGAAGAAGGGGCTATGGAGGTTACCCTGGTGCCCAACCTTTCCGCCTACAAAAGCGGCTACCGGGAGACCTTCCGGCAGGACGTGGCGTATGTGCTCAAGCAATGCCGGCAGGTGAACCCCGAGGCCCGGGTCAAGGTGCTCATCTACGTGGACCTCCTGAGCCTGGCAGAACAGCGGGAAGTGGTGCGCCTGGTCCGGGAGTGTGGGGCCGATTTTCTGCTGGCCGGCACCTTTGTTCCCCAGCCGATTACTCCGACCATGTTCCGGCGGCTGGCCGAGTTCGTCGGGCCGGATTGTCTTCTGGGGGCGATGGGGGAAATCCGTTCCCTGGAGGAAGCCCAGGCGCTCCTGGCCCTGGAGCCGGCCCGCCTGGCCACGCCCTGGGCTCTCGAAATCGCCCGGGAGGCCGGCGGAGGGCATGGTGGGAGGGGCAAGTCCTGATCTTCCCGTGGAGTGCTTGCCGAACACGGTGCTTCGTAGGCGGGACCGGATCAGCCCACTCCAAAAGGTTTTGCTCAAACCCGAAGGGGGTAGTATAATCCCCAATGGGCATCTTTAGGAAAAACGGCCCTGGGGCCGGTATCTGGGGTTGAAGATGGGCGCGATTCGCCGAATCGGTGTCCTGACCAGCGGGGGAGATGGCCCCGGCATGAACCCGGCCATCCGCGCCGTGGTGCGCACGGCGCTGGAGCATCAGGTGACCCCCGTGGGCATCCGCCGAGGCTACCAGGGACTCATTGACAACGATATGGAGGAGATGACCGCCCGCTCCGTTGGGGGCATCATCCAGCGCGGCGGAACCATCCTGGGGACGGCCCGCTCGCCCGAGTTCATGACCCCTCGGGGACAGATGGAGGCGCTGCGCAACCTGAACGAAAACGCCCTGGATGCCCTGGTGGTCATCGGCGGAGATGGGTCCCTGCGGGGGGCGCTGGAACTGCACCGGAAGGGCTTTACCGTAATCGGGGTCCCCGGCTCGATCGACAACGATATCTACGGGACGGAGATGGCCATCGGCGTGGATACGGCGCTGAACACGCTCCTGCGCTCCATTGATATGATCAAGGACACGGCCTCTTCCCACCGCCGGGCCTTTCTCATCGAGACGATGGGGCGGGACTGCGGCTACCTGGCGCTCATGGGCGGGATCGCCGGCGGGGCGGAACTGGTGCTGATCCCGGAGGTGCCCTTTACGCTGGAGGAAGTGCTGCGCGGATTGCAGAACGCCTACATCAAAGGCAAGTCCCACTGCATCATCGTGGTGGCCGAAGGGGCCAGCCACCGCGCCGAAGAGATCAAAGTCTACCTGGACCAGCACCGGGAGGAAACCGGCTTCGAGACGCGGGTGACGATTCTGGGGCACGTGCAGCGTGGCGGTTCCCCCAGCGCCTTTGACCGCATCCTGGCGACGCGGCTGGGGGTGGCGGCGGTGGAGAAACTCCTGGCCGGCGAGCGGGGAGTGATGGTGGGCCTATCCCACGGCGAGGCGGTGAGCGTTCCTCTGGAAGAGGTGACCGGCCGGCGCAAGGTGCTGGATATGCGCCTCTACGAGATGGCGCGGATGCTAGATAAATGAAAGACCCACGGGGAAAGGGCAGCCCCTCAGACCGAACCGTTGCGCGCAAGGAATTGCTTTTCGTACAATTCCCGATATAGCCCGCCGGCCGCCAGCAACTCCTCGTGCCGGCCCTGTTCCACGATGCGGCCACCGTCCAGCACAAAGATGCGGTCGGCATTGCGCACCGTGCTCAGCCGATGGGCGATGACAATGGCCGTGCGGCCGGCCAGTAACCGGGCCAGCGCCTCCTGGATGAGCGCCTCCGTTAGGGTATCCACGCTGGAGGTGGCCTCATCCAGGATGAGGATGCGCGGATTCACCAGAAGGGCCCGGGCAATGCAGATCAACTGGCGCTGCCCGTGGGAAAGGTTGACCCCGCCTTCCAGAACCCGGGTGTCATATCCCTCGGGCAGGTTGCGAATAAAGGCGTCGGCGTTGGCCAGTCGGGCGGCGGCAACAACCTCTTCCATATCGGCTTCCGGCCGGCCAAAACGGATGTTGTCGGCAAGGGTGCCGGGGAAGAGGAAGGGGTCCTGGGGCACCAGTCCCATCTGCCGGTGCAGGCTCTCCGCCGTGAGATCGCGTATATCGTATCCATCCACCAGCACCACGCCTTCGCTCGCCTCATAGAAACGGGCCACCAGATTGACGATGGAGGTCTTGCCCGCCCCGGTGGGGCCAACCAGGGCGACGGTTTCCCCCGGTTCGATGGTCAGGTGGATATGATGCAGGACCTCCTCTCCTCCCGGATAGGCGAAACTTACGTCGCGCAGTTCCACCCGGCCGGCCAGGGGCGGAGCCTCGATGGCGCCGGGGCGATCCTGAACCAGCGGCCTCTGGTCCAGGAGTTCCAGGACGCGCTCCCCCCCGGCCGTTGCCGCCTGCAGGATGGTATAAAGCTGGCTTAGGTCCTGGATCGGCTCGAAGAAACGGCTGACATAACTCAGGAAAGCGACCACCACGCCGATCGTCAGCACCCCCTGCGCCGCCATTACCCCACCTGCGGAGAGGACGATGGCGATCGCCATCAGGCTCAGGATGTCCACGGCCGGCAGGAAGATGAACGAAAGCGACATCGCGCCGACATAGGCATCGCGGTTCTCCCGATTCAGTGCCTCGAAACGCTCCTGGGTGGTCTTTTCCTGAGCAAAGGCTTGGATCACCCGCATACCGCTCAGGTTCTCTGCCAAATCTCCGACCACCGCGCCGATCGTCTCCCGCGTCTGGCGGAAGGCCATACGCGCCCGACGCCCGAACCAGACCGTAAGCCCTACCATCAGGGGAAGGACGCCGAAGGTGAGCAGGGCCAGCCGCACCTCCATCGCTACCATCACCCCGATCGTTCCCAGGAGCAGGATCCCATCGCTCAGCATACTGACCAGCCCCTGGGAAAGGAGTTCGTTGATCACCTCGACATCGTTGACCACCCGTGAGATCGTCACGCCGACGATGTGCCGGTCGTGATAGGGCACGGAAAGGTCCTGAAGGTGGCGAAAAAGCAGACGGCGTAGTGTGTACAGGACGCGCTGGCCGATCCAGGAGAGAATATAGGTCTGGCCGGCCGAGGCCAAATAGATGACCAGCAGGGCGCCGGCCAGATAGAGGCAGACGGACAGCAACCCGTGAAAATCGCCGGCGGCGATGTGATCGTCAATGGCCACCTTGATGAGATACGGCACGGCCAGGTTGAGCAGGGAGGAGAGGATCATCAGGGCCACGGCAAGCAGCATCTGACGCCAGTGGGGAAGGACGAAGCGGAGCAGGCGCAGGAGCACGCGCCCGCTGATGCGGCCCGTTGCTTCTTTGGCGCCGAAACCCTCGAGTACGTGGCCCGGTCCCTGGGCTATGCCGAAAGAAAAGGTCATCGCTCTGAATCTCCAAAGTTGCCGCTGTGGCCCCCCGCCGACGAGACAACCTCGGGCCGAGCAAGGTCCATCGGCGTATAGGTGGCCTGAAGTAACTCCTCCTGGGGCCGCAGTTGGCGGTAGTAAATCTCGGCGTACAACCCGCAGGTGCGTAAGAGTTCTTCGTGGGCGGTGTGCTCCGCCGTCCGGCGTCCCCGGGCCACGATGCGGCCGTTTTCCAGGACCAGAACCAGGTCGGCCCGGCGAATCGTGCTCAGGCGCTGAGCGATGATGAAGGTGGTCCGTCCTTCCATCAGCCGGGCCAGGGCCTCCTGGATGAGCGCCTCGGTTTCGGCATCCACGCTGGAGGTGGCGTCGTCCAGAATCAGGATGCGCGGGTCCTTGAGGATGGCCCGGGCGATGGCAATGCGTTGCTTCTGGCCGCCGGAGAGGGTCACCCCGCGTTCCCCGATGCGGGTGTCATATTGTTGCGGCAGTTCCATGATGAAATCGTGGGCGGCAGCACTCCGGGCCGCGGCCACGATCTCTTCCTCCGTGGCGTCGGGCCGGCCGAAGGCGATGTTCTCCCGGACGGTCGCTGCAAAGAGCGTGGTATCCTGGAGGACGATGCCGATCTGCCTACGCAGTGAGGCCAGCGTCACCCCCCGGATGTCGCGTCCGTCTATGAGGATGCGGCCACGGGTCGGGTCATAGAAGCGGGGAATCAGGTTGATAATCGTGCTCTTGCCCGAGCCGGTCGTGCCCAGGAGGGCGACCACCTGGCCGGGCTGTACCTCAAAGTCCACATCCTCCAGGACGCGGTGGCGGCCGAAGTAGGCAAAGTGGACATGCTCAAAGCGGATGTGTCCCTGCACCGGTCCGAGCGGCTCGGCATCCGGCCGGTCGGCGACTTCGGAAGGGGCATCCAGAATCTCAAAGATGCGCTCGCTCGAGGCCAGCGCCTGGGAGATGGCCGGGATGATCATGCCCAGGCGACGGACGGGAATCAGAAGTTGCCCCACGTAGGTGGTGAAAGCGACCAGGGCGCCGATCGTCAACCCTCCGTCCATGACCAGCGACCCGCCGTAGAGGAGGATAAGGACGGTGGCGGTGTTGACCAGGAGGCGCAGGAGCGGCAGGTTGAGCGCCCGTACACGCGCGGCCGACACGTTCAGCCCAAAGAGAGCAGCGTTTTCCTTCTCAAAGCGTTGAATCTCGGCCCTCTCCTGGGCGAAGGCTTTGACAATCCGTGCTCCCCGCAGATTCTGCTCTAGGAAGGCCGTAAGCGCCGAAAGTTGTTGTTGAATCGCCTGCGCCAGCGGCCGGTAGCGGCGGCCGAAGACCAGCGCCCGGTGAACGAGCAACGGAACGACCACCAGGGTCACCAGCGCCAGAGTAGGGTGGAGCAGAATCATGGCTACGGCGATGCCCAGAAGCAGCGTCAACGCCTCGACCAGTCGCACGAGGGCCCGGCCGGTGAGGAAACGCACCCGGTCCACATCGCTCACCGCCCGGGTGAGGAGTTGCCCTGTCTCCGCCCGGTCGTGGTAGGAAAAAGAAAGCGATTGCAATTTGGCGTACAACGCATTCCGCAGATCGTAGGCAACGTTCTGCGAAGCGATCTCGGTCCAGCGGCCGGAAAGGAAGGTGAACAAGCCCCGGACGAGGGCCAGTCCCATCAAGGCGGCGACGCCCCGCCCGATCGTGGGAACATCCCCGCCCCTGATGCCCCGGTCCACGATGGCGCGGATGATCAGGGGGATGACCAGCGCAATGCCGTTGCAGAGCATGTCGAAGAGGTAGGAGAAAAAGACCAGCGGCCCGCTGGGTCGCAGGTAACTCAGGCAACGCCCCAGGAGGCGAAGCGAACCACTACGGCGCGGCACCCCGGAAGCGAGGGGCTCAGCATTCATCGGGGATCTCCAGAAGGTCGCCGACTTCACGCATCGCGTCGCGGATGCGTGCCAGCCGGTCCGGCGGCAGGCGCTTGAGCCGCTCTCGCAGGAGCGGGATGCCCCCAAGGGGGATGCGGAGTGCGGTCTCGCGGCCGGCCGGGGTCAGGTGGACAAAGACGACGCGGCTATCGCTCCCGGAACGGGAACGGACGACCAGGCCGGCCTGCTCCAGGCGGGTTACGAGTTCTGAGGTGGTGCTGTCGTTCAGATAGAGATAGTCCCGCAGTTGCCCGATCGTCTGGGGACCGGCCTCCAGGAGGTAACGCAGGGTCGAGACCTGTCGGCCGCTGAGCCCTTTTTCTTGAACCTGGCGCGAATAGCGCCGCAGGTAACGGTAGACGGAAAGGAAGGCGTGGATGGTCTCGGTAAAGAGTTTCCGGCCGGCCTCGTCCATCGCGTACCTCCATAATTCGTTTCCGAATATTTCTATTCCGAAGTATATAGCCGGGAAGCCGTTTTGTCAAATGCGGGAGAATACCCGGAGGAGGACGCCGATGGAGCCATGGGGTAGCCCTGGCCGGGCCGGCCTTCCAGAGAAGGCCAAGGCCCAGGCCGGAACCTGGGCCTTGGCCGGTTGGATAGGCTTTCCAGGTGGATGCAATCCCTCCTTACGTGCCCGGAGGGTCAGCGGAGCAGCAGGGCAAAGGTTCGCCCCCTGCCGCCGGCTCAATCCCAGCCCTTGAGGACCACCGGGAGGTAGACCCCAAAGGCGGACGGGGTGCCGTACCAGTAGCCCTGGCCGAGCCACCAGTCTCCCTGGGTGGCCGGCCCGATGGCCGTCTGACCGAGGGTGCTGTCCACGAAGAAGTCGCTCCCGGTCATCGGGCCGCCTCCGCCGCCCCCGCCGATCACGTTCCAGGTCAGGTCGAAGCCGTCGCCGGTCTGCGCCAGGACGGTGCCGCCGAACAGGGTCAACACCAGGAGGGAGAAGAGGATCCGACCGACTTGCTTGCGCATGGCATCCCTCCTAGCGGGCCGAGACAAAGACCGGAATGAACCCCGTGCCTTTGTCCAGACCGCCCAGGGCCTTGCCGATGATCGTCCCGGGAGCGTGGAAGGAGACGCCCTCCACGGTGAGGAGCGGAGCCTTGGCGGCATATCCGGCTACGGAGGAGGCGGTCAAGAGGTCGCCGGGGCGGATCGGGCCGCCCGAGGCATCCACCTTGATGTAGCCATAGGCTCCCAGCGTGACCACGGCGAGGTACTGGCCAGGCCGGATGGTGGTAACGCTCTCCTCGAAGCCGCCGCAGGCCTCGCCGGCCTGTAACTCCTCCTGGGGTCGGTCGCACGGCACATAGAGCACGTCCACCACCCCGACGACGCCGGTGGCGTTGGCCTCCGTGGCTTTGGTCACCACGATGACCGGAATGTTGCCGACGACGGGGCTGTCATAGCCGCTGATGACCACGACGTCGCCGCGCTCCAAAGGCTCCGTCCCGCCGTTGCGGGCGATGTCCACGACGTAGCCGCTCTTGCCGCCGTTGAAGATGACATAGTCGTCGAACTGGCTCTGGCCGTCTGTCCAGATGCCGACCCCATCCGGAGACGCCAACGTGTCCACCCACAGGCCGTAGTAGTTGTCCGGCGCGACCAAAGCGATGATGCTGGAACGGTTTTTCCCGTAGAAGAAGGAGCCGTAGGCATCGCCGGAGGCGGTGCCGTAGACCCCGGCACCGCAGTGGGTGTCGCCCCCGGGGCAAGACGGCACATCGCCGGTCATATCGCCGTAGACGCCGCTGGCATCGGACCCGCTGCTTATGCCATAGACGCCGATACTTTCCGTGACCATGCTGCTGCCCGCCACGCCGAAGAATCCGGTGCCAAAGACGCCCCAGGTATCGCCCTCGCCGTAGACGCCGACGCTGAAGAAGCCGTTCCTGCCCTCGCCGTAGACGCCGATACCGCCGCCGAAGAGTCCGCCGGTGCCCTCACCGTAGCCGTAGACGCCGGTGCCGTTCTGTTCGGCATAGCCGTAGAGGCCGGTGCCGGCCCAACCGTAGGAAAGCCCTGCGATGGCGCTGGTATCGGTGTAGGAGGTCTCGCCGGTGATGGCGATGTCGGTGTCGGAGAAACCGTATATAGCGGGGTGGTTATGGCTTTCTACGTAGAACGAGGTCCAGTAGCCCGTGAGGCCGGGGTCCACCATCGTCGCTCCGGGGAGGAGGTTCATGGCATAGCCCACGGTGCTCAGCGGCTGGCGGGGGGTGAGTTCGGCCGAGGCTCCGGCCGGCTGGATGCCCAGCCAGACCTGCTCATAGAACTCCTGGGCGTCGGCCATCGGGTTGACCGCGCCCAGCAACACGTTGAAAAGGCCGTTCGAGACGGCCACATTCTGGGTCTCCTCCCAGAAGGCGGTGCCGCCACTTGCCTCCCTATAGAGGCGGAAGGTGATGTTGATGTTGCCGTTGTAAGGAGCGCCGTTCTGGAGGAGTTTCCCCTGGTAACTGATCTGGCCGGTCGGGACGACCGTCAGGCCGGCCCCGGTCGTTTCCTGGCCGGCGGGGGCGTTGCCGGGGTGGCGTTCCGGAAGCCGGGGCTGTTGAGGAGGGGGCGGCGTGGCGTCAGGAGGGATCGGTGGGCCGCCGGCCAGGGTCACACCGACCGAAATCAGGGCAACGATCAGGGCGGATACCAAAATCGGGAACCAAACACGTGCGCGTCGCATGGGATTCCTCCTAGATAGGAAAACGCAAAAGACAGGTCCTGGGTCCAAGAGAGGTTCAAATAGCCCTCCTTTCTTGGATGTTATAACCCGCTTGCCTAAAAGGATACCCGAGTACTGCCCCATCTTCTGCCGGGGAGGGTAGGTAGGAGAGGTGGCAGAAGCTCAGTATAATCATTATACTCCGACTTTTAAAAATTGCGAGTGATCTACATTACAGGGTGAAGTAGAGGTCCAGGTCGTGCGGGATCATGGAGATGATATAGCCGACCGGCTAATTCGTCTTCACCTCCTGAAGCGCCACCCCTGTGTCCTCCGGTGGGGCCAGGGCCGGCTCCCCGGCGGCCCGGAAGACGATTTGCTCGTCCAGGGCATCCACGACGATGGTATCGCCGGCATGGAAGCGGCCATGCAGGATGGCCTCGGCCAGGGGGTCCTCCAGAAGGTTGGTGATGACCCGCTTGAGCGGTCGGGCCCCAAAGGCACTGTCAAAGCCGCGCTGGGCCAGCAGGTTCACGGCCGCATCGGTGACTTCCAAGGTGAAGCCGGCCTCCCGCAACTGTTCCTCCACCCGACGCAGTTGTAACCGGGCGATCTGGCGGATGTGATCGGGGTTGAGGGCGTGGAAGACGACGATGGCATCCACGCGGTTGAGGAATTCGGGGCGGAAGAGGTCCTTCAGTTCGGCCAGCACCTTTTCCTTCATCGCCTCATACTCGCGCAGTTCCGTCGCCCTCTGGTCGCTGCGCGAAGAAAAGCCCCAGGTGGAGCCGCGGATAATCTTTTCGGCGGCCACGTTGGAGGTCATCACCAGGACGACGTTGCGAAAGTCCACCTTGCACCCTTTGGCATCGGTCAGGCAGCCGTCCTCCATCAGTTGCAGGAGGAGGTTGAAGACGTCGGGGTGGGCCTTTTCGATCTCGTCCAGGAGGACCACGCTGTAGGGGCGGTTGCGCACGGCATCGGTGAGTTGCCCCCCTTCGCCGTAGCCGATGTAGCCCGGGGGAGCGCCGACCAGGCGGGCGGCGGTGTGGCGCTCCATAAATTCGGACATATCGAGTTTGATCAGGGCATCCTCGGTGCCGAAGAGGAATTCGGCCAGGGCGCGGGCCAATTCACTCTTGCCCACGCCGGTGGGGCCGAGGAAGATGAAGGAGCCGATGGGCCGACGGGGGTCTTTCAGGCCGGCCCGTGCCCGTCGGATGGCCCGAGAGACGATCTGAATGGCCTCGTCCTGGCCAACGATGCGTTTGTGCAACTCTTCCTCCATGCGCACCAGACGGGCCGACTCCTCCTGGGCCAGACGGGTCATCGGGATACCTGTCCACATCGAGGCCACCTCGGCGATGTCCTCGGCCGAAACCATCGGGCGCGATTCCATCGTTTGTCCCCGGCGCAGTTCCTCGATGCGGGGCAGCAGGCGGTTTTCTTCCTCCCGCAGGGCGATGGTCTGCTCGAAATTCTGCTGTTCCACCGCGACGTCCTTGCGCCGGCGTAGCGTCTCCAGTTCCTGGAGGGCCTGGCGTAACGGAGAGGCGGTGCCCAACCGGTACATACGCACGCGGGCGGCCGCCTCGTCCATCAGGTCGATGGCCTTATCCGGCAGGTGGCGATCGCTGATATACCGGGCGGAGAGGCGGGCGGCGGCGATCAAGGCTTCATCGCTGATTTTGACCTGGTGAAAGTCCTCGTAGCGGGGAGCGATGCCGCGAAGGATATGGATCGTTTCTTCCACCGAGGGTTCGTTCACATAGACCGGCTGGAAACGCCGTTCCAGGGCGGCATCGCGCTCGATGTATTTGCGGTAATCATCCAGGGTGGTAGCCCCGATGCATTGAATCTGGCCGCGGGAAAGGGCCGGCTTGAGGATGTTGGCCGCGTCCAGACTGCCTTCCGCCCCGCCGGCCCCGATAATGGTGTGGAACTCGTCGATGAAGAGGATGCTCCCGGTTTCCCGAATTTCGTCCACCACCCGCTTCAGACGTTCCTCGAACTGGCCCCGGTATTTGGTTCCGGCGACCACGGCGCCCATGTCCAGGGCCAGGAGGCGCTTGTTCAGGAGGTGTTCGGGCACCTCGCCGCGCACAATACGCTGGGCCAGGCCTTCGACGATGGCCGTCTTGCCCACGCCGGGGTCACCCACCAGCGCCGGGTTGTTTTTGGTTCGGCGGGAGAGGATCTGGATGACCCGCTCGATCTCGGTCTCGCGACCGATGACCGGGTCCAGCCGGCCGGCCCGGGCGGCCTCGGTCAGGTCCAGCCCCAGGGCGTCGATGTAGGGGGTCTTGCTCTGCCGGGTCTGCGGGGCCGATACGGCCGCCGGAACTTCCTGCAGGACCTGGAGGAGGCGTTCCCGCACCTTATTGGGGTTGGCTCCGACGTTATCCAGAATGCTGGTGGCCACATTGTCCTGCCCGCGGAGGATGCCCAGGAGGAGGTGCTCCGTGCCGATATAACTGTGGCTGAGGCGGCGAGCCTCCTCCATCGCGTACTCCAGCGCCTTTTTGGCCTGGGCCGTCAACTCTCGCTCGTGGGAGGAGGTCCGTTCCGGCCGGCCTACCAGGAGTTCAATGGCCTCGCGCACTTTTTCCGCGTTCACTCCCATCTCGGCCAGGACACGGGCCGCCGTGCCCTCGCCCTCCCGAATAAGCCCCAAAAGGATGTGCTCGGTGCCGATATAGCGATGGTTGAGGGCGCTGGCCTCCTCCTGGGCCAGGCTCAACACCCGTCTGGCGCGTTCGGTAAATCGGTCCAACGGATTACCCATTCACGTCCTCCTCGGCAACCCGGATGGCCCATATCCCAACTATCCGGCCTGCTCCGACCCCGTCTCCGCGACTTGGTCTCCCATATCATGCTGGGCCCGGCGCAGGCTCAGGCCGATGCGGCGGTGGGCCGGATCGATCCGGATCACCCGCAGCGTGACCACATCCCCCTCCTGGACCACCTCACGAGGATGGGACACCGGGGTATCGGAAAGTTCGGAAAGGTGCACCAGCCCCTCGATCCCCTCCTCGATCTGGACAAAGGCCCCGAAAGAAGCCAGTTGAGTCACTTTGCCCTGGACCAACTGCCCCAGTTGATACCGTTCGGCAATCGTTTCCCAAGGTTCCGGCTGGGCACGCCGCATACTCAGGGCAATGCGCTTGCGCTCGCGATCCACCCCCAGGACGTAGACATCCACTTCCTGGCCGACCTGGACGACCTCGGCGGGGTCATCCACCCGTTTCCAGGAGAGTTCCGAGAGGTGAACCAGGCCGTCGGCGCCACCCAGGTCCACAAAGACGCCAAAGTTACAGATGCTGCTGACCACGCCGTGGTAGATTTTGCCCACCTCCAGCGTTTCCAGCAGTTCCTCCTTGCGGCTCTCCCGGTGCTCCTGGAGGGCCTGGCGCTGGGAAAGGACCAGCCGGTTGCGTCGGCGGTTGAGTTCGATCACCTTCAGCGGGAGGGTCTGGCCCACCATCTGGGCCATCACCTCCGGGGAAGGGTTCCGCCGGTTTCCCATCCCGGCGATCTGGGAAATAGGGACAAAGCCCCGTATGCCGCGCAAGTTGACCAGCACTCCCCCTTTGTTATAGCCGTCTACGGTGGCCTCGATCAACTCGCCCTTCCGGTAAATTTCCTCCAGCCAGCGCCAGCTCTTTTCATGGCGCGCCCGGTCGATGGAGAGAAGGGCCCGGCCTTCCTCATCTTCGGCCCGCAGGACAAAGACCAGGACGGGGGAGCCGACCTTCAAGCCCTCCAGTTCTCCGGCCTGGGCCGCCTTGCGGAACTCGCGGCTGGGAACCACGCCTTCGGACTTGGTCCCGATGTCCACCAGGATTTCGTCCCGGCCGATCTCCATCACCGTGCCTTCGATGACATCCCCATAGTTCATGGCAGAGTACGTATAGTTGGGGTCTTCCAGCATCCGAAGCCAGGCCTCCTCGCTGCCGGACCCGGGGGAAACGGCTCCGGCGCTCACACTTTCTCCACGGGCAACAACTTCCGGTGGACGGCAGCCCTCTTGGGTCGGTTGAGTTCCCTCGGTATAGGTGCTTTCGACCATACCCCGCTCCTCAAGGTCATCGGATTCAGGACCCTTTCCGGGTGGAAAGGTCCTGCTACTTCTTATTATACGGGATTTCCGGCCAGAATGCAAGCCAGTTGCAGGTCGGATGGGAGTGTAGTACAATAGAAATGTCCGGTAGAGCCGGACGGCACGACAGGGATGTCAGGGTCAAGCGCAACGGTGCGCGAGGAGGTGAATGATGATGGAAAAATCTACCTGGAGGACCAAGGTCGGGCTGGCCCAGATGCTCAAGGGGGGCGTGATTATGGACGTGGTCACGCCGGAACACGCCCGAATCGCCGAGGAGGCCGGTGCGGTGGCGGTCATGGCCCTGGAGCGGGTGCCGGCCGATATCCGCGCCCACGGGGGCGTGGCCCGGATGAGCGACCCCGAACTCATCCTGAAGATCATGGATGCCGTCAGCATCCCGGTGATGGCCAAATGCCGCATCGGTCACTTTGTCGAGGCCCAGGTGCTGGAGGCGCTGGGGGTGGATTACATTGATGAAAGCGAGGTCCTCACCCCCGCCGACGAAGAGCATCACATTGACAAACACGCCTTCCGGGTGCCCTTTGTCTGCGGTTGCCGCAACCTGGGGGAGGCGTTGCGCCGGATTGCCGAGGGGGCAGCCATGATTCGCACCAAGGGTGAGGCCGGCACCGGCAACATCGTCGAGGCGGTGCGCCATGCCCGGGCCGTGCTGGGGGAAATTCGCCGGCTGCAAAGCATGGCCCCGGAGGAACTGATGCACGCCGCCAAGGAGATGGGCGCGCCTTACGAACTCGTGGTGGAAGTGGCCCGCACCGGCCGGCTGCCCGTGGTCAACTTCGCCGCCGGCGGTATCGCCACGCCGGCCGACGCGGCCCTGATGATGCAACTGGGCATGGACGGCGTCTTTGTGGGCTCCGGCATCTTCAAGAGCAGCGACCCCTTCCGCCGGGCCAAAGCCATAGTCGCCGCCACCACCCACTTCCGCGACCCGGCCATCATCGCCGAGGTCTCCCGGGGCTTGGGCGAGGCCATGCCCGGCCTGGAGATCGCCGCCATTCCGGCCACGGAGCGGCTGGCCGGCCGGGGATGGTAGAAGCCGGCACGGAGGCAAGGTATGCGAATCGGTGTCCTGGCCCTTCAGGGAGATTTTCAGGAGCATATCGCCATGCTCCGCCGCATCGGGGTAGAGACCCGGGAAGTCCGTTTGCCGGAGCACCTGGAGGGGCTGGACGGCCTGATCCTTCCGGGCGGGGAGAGCACGACCATCGGCAAATTGGCGGTGGCCTACCGCCTGGACGAAGCCATCCTCTCCCTGGCCCGGGAGGGGAAACCCATCTGGGGCACCTGCGCCGGGTTGATCCTCCTGGCCCGCGCGGCCCTGGGTGGGGTTCCCCACCAGCCCCTCCTGGGCCTTCTGGATGTCGTCGTGGTGCGCAACGGGTTCGGCCGGCAGTTGGATAGTTTCGAAACCGACCTGGAGGTGGAACGGCTGGGTCCGCCACCCTTCCGGGGAGTCTTCATCCGCGCCCCCTATGTGCAGGAGTGGGGAGCGGAGGTGGAGGTCCTGGCCCGCCTGGAGGACGGACGGGTGGTGGCCGTGCAACAAGGCCGACTTCTGGGGACGGCCTTTCACCCCGAACTGACCGAAGACGAGCGGTTTCACCGCTATTTTCTGGAGATGACGGGGTAGGAGGATGGAACGGCAGATTCGGCCGGCCACCTTGCTGGACCTGGTGACGCTGGGCATTCCCCCCCAGGTATCCTTATCCCTGGACCTGGTGCAGCATCGGGTCTTTTCCTACCATCCCTGGCGCGGCCTGCTCAGTTCCTGCCTCCACCTGGGGAAGCCGTCGTACACCCTGCTCTGCCGGGAAGGAGGAAAGGTTCTGGCCTGCGCCCAGGCCCGGGAAGGCCGGCAAAAAGGGGCCTGGGAGGTCGGCTACCTGGGGCTGTGGACCGCCGAGGAGGCGGTCGAGGACGCCTGGGAAGAACTCTTGCACGGCCTGGGGATGGAGGCCGGCCGGCGGGGACAAGTGCGCCTGCTGGCCCGTCTGCCGGAGGAGGAGTACCTGGAACTCTTCCAGCGGGCCGGGTTTGCCCCCTTTGCCCAGGAGATGATCCTGCTCAGGGAGGAGGGCAGCCGACCAGAAGTCCACCCGCGCTCGAGACCCCAACCCCTCCAGCCCGACATGCTGGCAGCGGTGCAGGGGCTATATGCCGGCCTGACTCCCCCCATCGTTCAACAGGTGGAGGGCCGCGATCCAGCCTTTTGGCGGGCCGGGCCGGGGGAGGAGGCCTGGATCTGGCCGGAACAGGGCCGCGTCCGGGCGTACCTGCGTTGCGCCCGGGGAACAGGGGGCACCCGTCTGGAAGTGCTTCTGGAGCCGGCCTTTCGTCAAGGTGCTCCAGATGTGCTCGTCTGGGGGTTGCGACGGGCTTCTCCCCCCGTCTACCTGGTCCTGCGCTCTTACCAGGGCGAACTTCTGGAAGTGGCCCGCCGTCTGGGCTTTCGTCTCTATGCCGAACAAATCCTCCTGGCCAAAAACCTGGCCGTGCGGGTCGAACAACGTCAGGCGCTTCCCGGCCGTCGGGCCGGAGCGCCTCTTGGAACGGCGCCGAGCACGCCGTCTTTGGGGAAAATATGAAGATTCCGGTAACCATTCGAAGAGAAAGGATACCTTCCGATCCACCGGAACTTCCGGTGGTTCAGAAACGGGTGACCGATGACCTGGATGCCCTTCTAGAGGCCATCCCTCCCCGCCTCCACGACCCCCTGCGTCGGGAGCCTGAACTGAGCGAACTCCTGGAGATCGTGCTGGACCTGGGCCGGCCGCCGGAGGCCCGTTTCCCGGGCCGCGAAGTCATCCTGAGCGAACGGGAGGTCACCCAGGAGGACCTGGATTACGTCCTGGCCCGCATCAGCCTCTTCAGCGGCGACAACCGTGCCGGTATCGCCCGGACCCTGCACCGCATCTCCGCCATCCGCAGCCGGGACGGCCGCATTATCGGCCTGACCTGCCGGGTGGGACGGGCCGTCTACGGGACGATCGCCGTCATCCAGGACCTCATCGAGACGGGACAGAGCATCCTCCTCCTGGGCCGACCGGGAGTGGGCAAGACGACCATGCTCCGCGAGGTGGCCCGCGTGCTGGCCGACGACTTTCGCAAGCGGGTCATCATTGTGGATACCTCCAACGAGATCGGCGGCGACGGTGACATCCCTCACCCGGCCATCGGCCGGGCCCGCCGGATGCAGGTGCCCAGCCCCGACCGTCAGCACGCGGTGATGATCGAGGCGGTGGAAAACCATATGCCCGAGGTCATCATCATTGACGAGATCGGCACCGAACTGGAGGCGGCGGCGGCCCGCACCATCGCCGAGCGGGGCGTGCAACTGGTGGCCACGGCCCACGGCAATACCCTGGAGAACCTGATGCTCAACCCAACCCTTTCCGACCTTTTGGGGGGCATCCAGCCGGTCACGCTGGGCGATGAGGAGGCCCGTCGGCGGGGAACCCAGAAGACCATCCTGGAACGCAAGGCCCCGCCGACCTTTGACATCGTGGTGGAGATTCAGGACTGGGACACGGTGGCCGTCCATCGCAACGTGGCCGAGGTGGTCGATTCGCTCCTGCGCGGCTTTCCGGCCCCGGCGGAGATTCGCCACCGCCGCGAGGACGGCCAGATCGAACGCTGGATCGAGCGGAATTACTTCGGCGGCGGTCTGGAAAGACGCCACGCCGAGGCCGGCCGTCGGGTTTTGCCTCGAAAAGAAGGATATCCGCCGGCCGTAAAGGAGGAAAAAGAATCCCCCTCGCCTACCCCCGATACGCCGCTGCGCATCTACCCGTTCGGAGTCAACCGGAAGCGCCTGGCCCGGGCTGCCCGCCTGCTCCAGATGCCGGTCGTCCTAGTGGATGAACTGGCCCAGGCCCAGGCCGTGATCACCCTCCAGGGATATTATCGCCAGTCTCCCCGCCGGTTGCGCGAGGCCGAGGAGGCCGGCGTCCCCATCTATGTCCTCAAGGCCAACACCGCCGTGCAGATGGAGAACTGCCTGCACCTACTCTCCGAACGCCGCAGCCCCACCGAAGGAGACGTTCTCCGGGCCTTGCAGGAGACCGAGGAGGCCATCCGGCAGGTGCTCAGCGGCGAACGGGAAGAGGTGGAACTGGCACCCCAGAACGCCTACATCCGCCGGCTGCAACACCAGATGATCGAGCGCTACCGCCTGGCTTCGGCCAGCCAGGGGCAGGAACCCAAACGTCGAGTGCGCATCTTTCGCCGGGAAGAAGGGGGGGAACCGTGGCCTTGAAACTCCTGATCGCCATTATCCAGCGACGGGATTTGGAAGAACTGGGCCGGGCACTGGGAGAGGCCGGGTTCAACTTCACCCACGTGGCCAGCATCGGCGGCTTTCTGATGGAAGCCAACGATACCCTCCTCCTGGCCGGGGACGAAGGGGCCGTGGAAAAGGCCCTGGAGGTGATTCGGACCCACTGCCACGCCCGCACCCGTTACCTGAGCCCGGTCTCCCCGCTTCTGGAAACCGGCGGGCTCTTCCCTCCCGCTCCGGTGGAGGTGCAGGTCGGCGGCGCCCATGTCTTTATCCTGCCGATCGAAGAATGGCGACAACTGGATACCGTCGATCGGTAGAACGTTGTCCGTTTCAAGCCGGGATGATTTTCCGCCGATTTCGGTGCGAATTTGCGATGGACGAAGGAGGCTTTCTTTGATGGAACCCTGGGGTTTGCATCTGGCCCAAACCGTTACCGAAACGACGACAATGTCGTTCCTTCCCCCCGAGATCCAACTTTTCCTGGCCCGGGCTTTGCCCATCCTGGAGATCGTTGGCTATGTCCTGGGCATTTATCTGGCCGTTGTGTGGTTGGGCCTGGTGGTCTGGACCTATCAGGATGTCCGTGCCCGCAGCGAGAGTCTGCCGGCGCAACTCCTGGCCACCTTGGTGGTGCTCCTTCTCTTTCTCCCCGGTTACTGGCTTTACCTCCTGTTCCGCCCCCGGGAGACGCTGGCCGAGGGCTACGCCCGTGCCCTGGAGAGAGAATACATCATGCAGGATATCGAGGAGCGTCCCCTCTGTCCCACCTGCCAGCGGGGGGTGGAACCGGACTTTATCCTCTGCCCCCATTGCCATACCCCGCTTCGGAAAAAGTGTCTGTCCTGCGGCCGATTGATGGACCTGACCTGGACGGTCTGCCCCTATTGTGGGCAATAATTCCGGGGAATCAGGCGGCCGATCCCGAGCCGTTCGTCTCCAGGTAGAGCAGGTCCCGGTCGTCGTCGTAGCCGAAGAGTTCGCCGTAGCGCCCCCAGGCGATGGCCTGATCCATCTGTACCTTCGCCTCCTCCGGGGTAAACTCCCACTCCAGGACATCCTGGAAGACCCGGCGCGGCACCCGGCCCTCCGGGGCGGCCCGCAGCCCCTTCAGGAGCCAGCGGATGAGCGGGATGCGGCGGGCACGGGAGGCAAAGATTTCCTTACGGGCCAGGATGCTGGCCTCGGCGAAGGTCTCTCCCAGCGGCGTCAAGATGACATCGCCCTGGTCCACCCGGAGGAAATTGAGCAGTTCCCCGGCCTCCACCACCGGCAAGAGTTCATCGATCTCCATGCGCAGGTCGTCGGCCAGGCGGTAGAGGTCTTCCCGGTTGCCCACCTCTTCGTCCAGGTGCTCGATCAGCCCGGAGAGGGCACTGACGGAGGCCGGGGGCAGGGCCCGCGTCCGGCCTGGCTCGCCGGGGGCCGTGCCCAGTTCCACGGCCGGCGGCTGGGTCTGGCCGGCCACCGCCGCATAGACCCGATCCACGGTGGTCAGGAAATCCTCTCCCTTGCGCTGGCGGGGATGGGGGAGACCGACCACCACCTCGGCGGCGATGCGCCCCGGTCGCGTCTCCATCACCACGATGCGGTCGGCCAGGAAGACGGCCTCCTCGATGTTGTGGGTAACCAGAATGATGGCCTGGGTGGGAATCTGGCCTCCGGTCCACAGTTCGACGAGTTCGCCCCGCAGGGCATCGGCGCTAAGCACATCCAGGGCAGAAAACGGTTCGTCCAGGCACAAAAGTTCCGGCTCGACGGCCATGGCCCGGGCAAAACCCACCTTCTGACGCATCCCCCCCGAAAGTTCTCGGGGATAGGCGTTTTCAAAGCCATCCAGACCAACCTTGTCCAGGAGGGCCAGGGCCCGCTCCCGGCGCTCGGGCAAGGGGATGCCCCGGGCCTGGAGGGCCACCTCGACGTTTTCGAGCACCGTCAGCCAGGGGAAAAGGGCAAAGGTCTGGAAGACGATGGTAGCATGAGGGTTGACTCCCCGCAACGGCCGGCCGTGGTAGAGCACCTCCCCTTCCGTAGGCACGTTCAGGCCGGCGATGATGCGCAGGAGGGTGCTTTTTCCGCAGCCGGAAGGTCCCAGCAGGGCTACGAACTCGCCCCGCCGCACCGTTAGATTAACCCCCTCCACGGCGACGATGGCACGAGGGCCGCGTCCGTAGACCTGGCGGATGTTGCGCAATTCCAGAAGAACCCCGTTCTGGGCCATTGGTTTCCTCCCCTAATCCATCCGATACTGTTCCTCGGCCCGGCGGTAAAGCCGGCGCCAGAAGAGCCAGTTGAGCAACACGACGGTAACGATCATCGTAAGCGTCGCAGCCAGGAGGAGGGGATAGTTTCCTTCTTCCGTAGCCAGGGAGATCAGCCCCCCCAGGCCGGTGACGCTCTGCTTCTGCCCGCCAAAGACCACATATTCGGCGACGATGCTGGCGTTCCAGGCACCGCCGCTGGCGGTGATCATCCCGGTCACCAAGTAGGGAAAGATGCCGGGCAGAAGGAGGATGCGCCATCGCCCCCAGCCGTGTACTCCCAGGAGTTTGGTGCTGAATTCCAGGTCCTGGGGGATGGCCGAGGCGCCGGCGATGACATTGAAGAGGAGGTACCACTGGCTTCCGGTCATCAGAAGGAGAAGGGAGGAAATTTGTAACCCGGCCGGCAGGCGCAAAAGGAGCAGGAGAAAGATGGGGAAGAGGGCCGTGGCCGGGACGGAAGCCAGAATTTGCACCACCGGCTGCAATAGGGCGGCCAGGCGAGGACGGGTGCCGATCAGGATGCCCAATGGCACCGTCCAGAGCAGGGAAAGGCCGATAGCCACGGCGACTCGCAGGAAAGTAGCCAGTGTACCCAGGGCGATCTCGCCCCAGGTGGCTACCGGCAACGAAAGGAGCCAGCCGCCGGCCCAAAAGGCACCATAGAGGAGGCCGCCGGCCAGGATACCCCCCAGGGTATACACGGCCAGCCGGCGCAGTAAAGGCGTATTCCCCTCCGCAATCTCCCGGGGCGGCCGGGAAAAACGCATGTCCAGCCATTCCAGGAGCGGCCGGAACAGCCGGCGCTGGAGTCCGGAAAGAAGACGTGAACGCTGGAGGAGGCTATAGAGCCAGGAGGAGGTCGGCTCTTGCGATTCGACCATCTCCAGTTGGAAGCGTTCTCCCCAGGCCAAAAGCGGCCGCCAGAGCAGTTGATCCAGGAGGACGATCAGGACGACCAGGGCGCTTACCCCCAGGAGAAGGGCCTGCACGTCTCCGGCCTGGGCGGCTTCCTGGAGGTAGGCCCCCAGGCCGGGCAGGCGAAAGTCCCGCTCTCCCACTGTGTAGGATTCGGCGGCCATCAGGAAGAACCAGCCGCCGGCCCAGGACATGATGGTGTTCCAGATCAGGCCCGGTGCGGCAAAGGGCAGTTCCAGTCGGCGAAAGCGTAGCCAGTCGGACAGGCGAAAGGTGCGGGCGGCTTCGTCCAGTTCCTTGGGGATGGTCTGGAGGGCCTGGTAGAAGGAAAAGGTCAGGTTCCAGGCCTGGCTGGTGAAGATGAGGACGATGGCAGCCAGTTCGGCCGCCAGACCGGAAGGCAGGACGGCCGACAGTCCGAGGAGCACCACCGGCAGGAAGGAAAGGATCGGCACCGATTGCAATACATCCAGGAGGGGAAGCATGACCTGGCCGGCCAGCGCCCGCCGGGCGGCGATACGGGCGTAAAGGAGGCTGAAGGACAGGGAGAGAATATAGGCCGCCAGCATCCGACCCAGAGAGAAGAGGGCATAGACGGGCAAGGCCCAGGCCTCCCGGCGAATCTCCGGCCCCGGCAAGATCGCCGGCGTGCCCATCGCTACCCGCACGCCCAGGTAAAGGATGCCGGCCAGGGCGACGAGCACCGCCAGGTCCCCCACATCGAAGAGGGGGCCCGGGGGAAGGAACGGCGCAAAACGGCGAGGACGGGCCATCTTCCTCCTCCGAATCAAGTGCCCGGAACGGGCAGAAAGGGGCTGAGCACCAGAAGGGCCGTGAGCAGGATGACCAATCCCGCCGAGGCCCAGGAGAAGGCATTGAGCACCCGACCATTGACGAAATGGCCCATCAGGCGACGGTCGTTGACCAGGCGGAGCATCACCACCAGGACGAGCGGCAGAAGGATGCCGTTGAGGGTCTGGCTGAACATCATCGCCTGGACCAGCGAAGGGATCGGCAAAAGGACCACCCCGCCTCCCAGGACGATCAGGGCCGTAAAAGTCCCGAAGAAGATGGGGGCTTCCTTCCACCGGTGGCCCAGGCCCAATTCCCATCCGAAGGCTTCGCAGACCACATAGGCGGTGGAGAGGGGCAAGATGGCTGCCGAAAAAAGCGAGGCATTGAGGAGGCCGAAGGCAAAGAGCGTGGAAGCGTAGGGGCCGGCCAGCGGACCCAGCGCCCGGGCAGCGTCCTGGGCCGTCTCGATGTGAGCGCGGCCGTAGATGGTGGCAGCGCAGGAAATGGTGATAAAGGCCGCCACAAAGACGGCAAAGAGGGAGCCCACGATCACATCCAGCCGCTCGTAACGGTAATCGGCCGGCTTCAACCCCTTGTCGGCGATGGCCGACTGCTGGTAGAACTGCATCCAGGGGGCGATTGTCGTTCCCACGATGGTGATGGCCATGGTCATAAAGCCGCTCTCCAGGCGGAAGGAGGGCCGGACAAGGGCGTGGAGGACCTCTTCCCACCGGGGCCGGGCCAGGAGGCCCGAGGCCACATAGCAAAGGTAAAGTCCGCTGGCCACCAGGAAGACCTTTTCCACCGAACGGTAGTTGCCCCGGATGACGAGCAGCCACACCGCCAGGCCGGCCAGCGGCACCGAAATGTACTTGCTGACCCCGAAGATCTCCATGCCGGCGGCGATGCCGGCAAATTCGCTCACCGTGTTGGCCAGATTGGCCAGCACCAGGATGCCGATGACCACCGCCGTCAGGCGCGCCCCCAGGTTCTCCCGAATCAGCGCGGCCAGCCCCCGTCCGGTGACCACTCCCAGCCGGGCACTCATCTCCTGCACCACGATCAGGGCCAGCGCGACCAGCGGCATCATCCACAGCAGATCGTAGCCATAGTGGGCACCGGCGACGGAATAGGTCGTGATGCCGCCGGCATCGTTATCCACATTCGCGGTGATGATGCCCGGCCCAATGACCGACAGGAAGGCCAGGAGGCGTACCCAGAACGGCCTGAAACGTTGCCCGAACGTCATCTTTACCCCCACATCTTCGGCAGGCGTTTCTTCCAGGCGGTGGGAATGATCTTATCCAGGGCGTCATCGGCGGTGACGATGCCGTGCATCCGACCCTCATCGTCCACCACCGGTACGGCCAGCAAATTGTACTTGGCCACGATCTGGGCCACCTTGTCCTGGCTGTCGCGCAGATGGACGTTGACCACGCGGTGGTGCATAAAGTCGGTTACCGGCGTCTTGGGCTGGGCCAGCACCAGGTCCTGCAGGGAGAACACCCCCAGGAGATGGCCCTCCTCATCCGTAACGTACACGTAATAGATGGTCTCGGCCTCGTGGGCCGTCTCCCGCAGGACGGCGATGGCCTCCTCCGCCGTCAGGTTGGGGCGGATGGCGACGAACTCGGTGTTCATAATGCCGCCGGCCGTGTCCTCCGGATAGGCCAGCAGTTTCCGAACGTCCTCGGCCTCCTCATCCTCCATCAGTTCCAGGAGTTCCCGGCTGCGTTCCTGGGGCAGTTCGGCCAGAAGGTCCGCCGCCTCGTCGGGGGCCATTTCCTCCAGCACATCGGCCACCTTCTCGTCGGGCATGGCTTCGATCAGGCTGGCCTGGAAGTCCGGCTCGATCTCCTCCAGGGTATCGGCCAGGGTCTTGACATCGAGTGTCTCGATCAACCGGCTTCCCTCAACGCGGCTGAGGTCGCTGATGATTTCGGCCAGGTCGGCCGGGTGCAGTTCGGCCAGTTTCTCCCCCGGCACCTTCAGGCGCATCGAGTTCTGGCCAGGGAGGAGTTCGACCGCGTCCCAGGAGATGCTGACGGATCGGAGCGGGCGCTTCAGGCAGCGGGCGATCTTCTCGACCGGGCCTGCAAGTCCCAGGCGTCGCAAAAGTCCCAGCCCACCGACGTCTACATTGGCCACATAAAAGTGGTTGTTGATCCGGGCCAGTTCCAGGTCGTTGACCCGCACCACGCGCGCTCCACGGGTATCAATGATCTGCTTATCGAGCACATCGCGGGCCAGGTACAGTTCCTGCTCGCCCGGGGTGTAAGAGGGAATATCCCGCAGGCGATGGCGGAGGGGAATGGCCGGAGCGATCAGGACGGCCACGGAAGAAATGGGGACCAGGCGAAGGCCCTCGGGATTCCGGACGGCCAGGGCCACAATCATGGGATGGGGCATGGCACCCCGGAGCGAGGCAACGAGGTCCTGCAGCCGGCCGACGCGGTTGCCTTCCACGTCGGTAACAGGCTTCCCCAGGAGCGTGCTGACATACGGCACGGTCCACCTCCCGTGGTTCCCAGGCCCATACGGCTGGACCCGGTACTCCACCTGTACATCCTATGAGATGGCTTTGAAGTTTTGCGTACTTTCGATCTCGGAGGGGACTGGGGGACCTCAGGCGGGGGAACCGGGGGAAAAGATCAGGTGGCTATCGGCATAGCCACCTCCCCCGGGTCGGATGCCCCGCACCCGGACTCGCACAGTCCCCGACTACGTTGATAATCCTCGTCCATCGAAACGCAACCTCCAACCCCGCCGGCCAGGCCGAACGGGGATAAATAAACTATACCACGAAGTCTTCCCTTTGTCAAATGTGATAGGTTACACAGTTGGAGGGCGGCACCCGAAGATCGAGGGCCCTGGGCCCTCGATAGGATTTGAGGTTCATTCACCCGAGACATGGGAGGCCAGGTACGATTCGATGGCCCGGCGCAGGGCTTCCGGAGCCACCACCGAATCGGCTTTGCGCTCCGGGACGCCTCCCAGGGCCTCGATGACCACCTCCGGGGTGATCTGGAGCGCCTCCTCCAGGGTTTTGCCCTCGGCCAGGGAGCAGGTCAGACTGCTGGAGGCAATGGCGACCGGGCAGCCCATCGTCTTGTGGCCGATTTCGACGATGCGGCCCTCGCGGACCTTGATCCAGACGTAGGCCATATCCTCCGGACAGAGCGGTCCTCCCCCTCCCTGGCCGGAAGCGTCGGCATCCTCCAGCATCCCTACGTGGCGGGGGTGGGTAAAGTGCTCCAGCAGCGTCGGGGTATATCGGGTACTCACAGCGCCTGCCTCCTCACAATTCCCTCCAGAACATCCAGGAAGCGCTCGATTTCCTCGGAAGTGTTGTAGATATAAGGGCTGACGCGCACCGTTCCCGCCACGCCCAACCGCCGGGCCAACGGGTGGGCGCAATGGCCGCCGGCCCGCACGGCGATGCCCTCGTCGTCCAGAAACTGGGCGATCAGGTGAGGGTTGCTGCCCTCCACCGTGAAGGAGACGGCTGCCCCCCGCCGTTCCGGCTCCAGGGGGCCGTAGACGCGGACGCGGGGGATAGCCTGGAGTCCCTGCAGGAGTTGGGCCAGCAACTCCCGCTCGTGAGCCTGGACCTGCTCCATGCCGATCTCCTGGAGGTAATCCACGGCCCCCACCAGTTTCCGGCCGCTCCAGAGGTCCACGGCTCCGCCCAGGGCGATGCCGCCGGCCACATTGGCCGTTCCGGCCTCGAACTTCCAGGGCAACTCGTTCCAGGTGGAATGCTCCAGCGTGACATCGGCGATCATATCCCCGCCGTAGAGGAAGGGAGCCATCCGTTCTAGGAGGGCCCGCCGGCCGTAGAGGACGCCGATGCCGAAGGGGGCCAGCATCTTGTGCCCGGAAAAGGTCAGGAAGTCGCACTCCAGTTCCCGCACGTTCACCGGCATGTGGGGCACCGACTGCGCCCCATCCACCAGAAGGAGGGCACCGGATGCGTGGACCCGACGGGCAATCTCCGCTACCGGGTTGATCGTCCCCAGGACGTTGGAGACGTGGGCACAGCAGACCAGCCGGGTGCGCGGCCCCAATTGGGCCTCCAGGTCGGCCAGGTCTAGGGTGCCGTCTTCCCGGATGTCTACCACGCGCAAGGTCAGGCCGGCCTCCTGGGAAAGGGCCTGCCAGGGCACCAGGTTGGAATGGTGCTCCATGACGGTGATGAGCACCTCATCGCCCGGCAGCAACCGCAGCGGCCCGCTTTCGCGGCGCAGGAGCGAGTTTGCCACCAGGTTGACGGCTTCGGTGGTGTTGCGGACAAAGATCACCTCCCCCTCGTCCTCCGCCCCGATGAAGCGGGCCACGTTTTCGTGGGCCTGCGCATAAAGCAGGGTGGCTTCCTGGCCCAAAAGGTGGGGAGAGCGGTGGATGTTGGCGTTGTAGTGGCTGTAGAAGGTTACCAGCGTCTCCAGGACCTGGCGCGGCCGCTGGGTGGTGGCCGCGTTATCCAGGTAGATGAGCGGCTTGCCGTGGACGGTGCGTTGGAGGATGGGAAAATCGGCGCGAACGGCATGTACATCCATCGGGCACCCCTTACCAGCGTTCCAGTTCGTCCAGCACTGCGGCCACGGCAGCCTCCAGGAGGCGTCGCCCCCACTCCTCTGAGGCCAGATTGACGTCCGCGCCGCCCGAGCCGTCCGGGTAGTGCTCGGCCCAGACCCGGGCGTTGGGCCAAACCGCCGGCCGCACCACCGGCCGGACCTCAACCGGCCGGTCGGAGACGATTCCCGGGCAAAGGGCCATCACCAGCGAGGTCTCCCCGGGCGTGCCGTGACCGTCCTCCTTTTCCCCAAAGGCCTCATCCAGGACGGCCTTGACGGCAGCAAGTTCCCACCAGGAGAGGAGTTTGATCCCCAGTTCGGGGTGAAGGTCGTTAGCTTCGGCGATGCCGGCGAGCAGGGCCGGCGTGTTGCCGCCGTGGCCGTTCAGGAGGAGAATGCGTCGAAAGCCGTGGCGGGCCAGCGAAGCCAGGATGTCACAGGTCACCTGGAGGAGGGTGCTGGGACGCAGGGAAATCGTCCCCGGGAAGGCCATGTGGTGAAGGGACATGCCGTAGCAGAGGGGCGGAGCCACCAGCACCCCGCTGCGCCGGCCGACCTCGCGGGCGATTCCGGCCGGCACCAGATAGTCGGTTCCGATGACCGCCCGTGGGCCGTGCTGTTCCGTGCTTCCTACCGGCACGATGATGCGGTCATCGTTTTCCAGATAGACGGCTACCTCTTTCCAGGTCATCTCGGCTAGCATCATCCTTCACCTCTCATCGCTCGGCTTTCCCCCATCCACTTCGCTCATACTCCTCCCGGACCCGCTCGTACACCGCGATGGTCTGCCGGGCGAGGGTCGTCCAGTTGTAGCGCTCCAGGACCTCGCGGTAGGCGTTTTCCACCCGCAGGCGGGCCCACTCCGGGTGCTCCAGGGTATGCAGGATGCCCCAGGCCAGGGAATCGGGATCGCCCGGATAGACGGTGATGCCAGTCTCGGCGTGGCGCACTACCTCGGCCAGCCCTCCGGTCTCGGTTACCACCACCGGTGTGCGGGCCGCCATCGCCTCCAGGGCAACGATGCCGAACGGCTCGTAAAGGCTGGGGAAGACGGCCACGTCGGCCACCTTGAAGAGGCGGTCGCGGGTATAGTCCGGGACGTAGCCGACAAAATAGATGCGCCGGCCCACGCCCAGTTCCTCGGCCCGCCGGCGCAGGGGCTCCAGGAGCGGTCCGGTCCCGACGATGACGAATTTTGCCCTGTCGTAGCGCGCCAGGATCCGGGGAACGGCCTCGATAAGCACTGGCACCCCCTTTTCGGCCACGATTCGGCCGACATAGAGGACCATCTTTTCGTCGGGGGCCGCATAGTTCTGGCGAAAGGCACGGAGGTCTTCCCCCTCGAGGGCCTGGAAGCGGCTGGGGTCCACGCCGTTGGGGATGACATCGAGTTTGTCGGCCGGCACGGCAAAGTATTCCTGCCCCTGGTGGGCCATATAGCGGCTGGTGCAGATGATCCGCCAGGCTTCGTAGGTGAGCCACCACTCGATGCTGTGGATAGTCTGCGAGGTCTCTCCGGAGAGGGTACCCTGGCCTCGTCCCCGTTCGGTGGCGTGGATGGTGGCGATGAGGGGCAGGCGATGGCGATGTTTGCACTCGATGGAAGCCCGGGCCACGAGCCAGTCATGGGCGTGCAGGAGGTCGGGCCGGCCGACCTCCTCCATCAGCCGCTCGGCCCGCTCGCGCAAAAGCCCATTGTTTTCGGAGACCAGGCCGGGGAAGTCCTGGCCGTACCCCCAGGGTATCCCCACACGATGGATAAGGAGGTTTCGCCAGCCTTCCTCCAGAGGCCCACCGGCCAGACAGGGAACGATGAGATGCACCTCGACCCCCTGCTCGGCCAGGGCCGGGGCCAGTTCCATCACATGCTTGCCCAGGCCTCCGACCACATAGGGGGGATATTCCCAGGATAACATAAAAACACGCATCACCGCTGCCTCAGATGTTCCTTGCGAACCACCAGTTTCCACCATAGCCGGGCCAGGTCTTTGGCCGTTCGCCAGAGCCTCGGAAAATTGAAGAATTGGGAGCGGCCGTAGGCGCGGTGGTAGTGGTGGACCGGCACCTCGACAAAGCGAAAGCCGGCATCCTGCATCTTCTTGACCATTTCCAGGCAGATCGTCCCGTGGTTCGATTCCAGGGAGATGCGGTCGAAGATGCTCCGGCGGATCAGGCGAAAATCGCAATCCACATCGCGCAGCCGGAAGCCGAAGAGGAACTTGGCCGTGTAGTGGTAGATGCGTCCGATGATCTTGCGAAGTAAGGGGTCGGAGCGGTCGATCTTGTAGCCGTTGACCACATCCACCCCCTCCTCCAGGGCCGCCACGAGATTCTTCAGTTCACGGGGGTCGTACTGGGCGTCCCCGTCGGTGTAAAAGACCCACTCCTTGGTGGCGGCGGCAAAGCCGCTGCGTAGCGCCCCACCATAGCCCCGATTTTTCTCGTGGCGGATGACGCGCACCTCCCCCGGATAGATGCGCTCCAATTCCTCCAGGATGAGCAGGGCATAGTCCTTTCCGGCATCGTCCACGACGATGACCTCGTAATCATCGGTGATCTGGCGGAGCGTCACCAGGGCGCTCAGCACCATACTGGCAATCGTGCCCCCATCGTTGTAACAGGGGAAGAAGGCGGAGATGCTCAGTTTTCGTTCCATGTTCGTGATCCGTGTTTCGTGTTGCAGAATACCCGGTGCGAACAGGGCCGCAACGCTAATCCCAGAAGGCGTAGCGGATAATGCAGTAGACGGCCTGGAACGCATCCTTCCAGCCGATCTTTTTTCCTTCGGCATAGGTGCGGCCGTAGTAGGAGATAGGCGTTTCATAGATGCGGCAGCCCAGCCGGGCGACCTTGGCCGTGACTTCCGGCTCGAAGCCGAAGCGGCTGGAGCGTAACCGGAGGCGACGCAGGACCTCCGTGCGAAAGACCTTGTAACCGGTCTCCATGTCGGTCAGGTTCAGATTGGTGAACATGTTGGATAGGGTGGTGAGAATCTTATTCGCCACAGAATGCCAGAAAAAGAGCACCCGATGGGGACCGCCCAGGAAGCGCGAGCCGTAGACGACATCGGCCTTGTCCTCCAGAATCGGGCGGAGCAGGGCCGGGTAGTTCTCCGGGTCGTATTCCAGGTCGGCGTCCTGGACGAGGACGATTTCTCCGCTGACCTCGGCAAAGCCCCGGCGCAGGGCCGCCGCTTTGCCCTGGTTGCGTTCCTGGTAGAAGATGCGCACGTTCTCCAGCCCCTCATAGGCCGCAAGCGCCTGGCGCGTGCCGTCGGTGGAGCCGTCGTCTACGATGATGAGTTCTTTTTCCAGCCCCAAAGTATCGGCCTGGAGGACCTTTTCGATGACCCGACCGACCCGATCGCGCTCGTTATAGACCGGGATGACGATGCTCAGGCGGCGGAACGTTTCCACCGGGAACTCCTCAACGGCAACCGGCCGAGTAATAGAGCACATGGCCGGCCCAGAAAGATAGCCCCAAGAAGAGCAAATAAAGCCCCGTAAGGAGCGCCGTCAACCGGCCGGCCAGGCCACGCCGGCTCCAGTGGGCCGGCCACCAGGCCCCTCCCAGCGCCACAAAGGGCAGCAGAAAGTACATGTACCGCACATACAGATTCCAGACCAACCCAATCATAGCAAAAAACAGGGCCGTTGTAAAGGCCAGCCCCAGCAGCCGGACGGCAGGAACTCGCCGCTGCCAGGCCAGGCCGGGCAACGCGGCCAGAGCCAGGAGAAGTGGCCAGACATCGTAGTAAGCCCGGGCCTCGGCGGCCACTTCTTCCGCTCCGGCCAGGATGGCCTGTCCCCAACCCTGGACCTCGACCGCCCGCAGGCCCAGGTCGGGGTCTGTAACCGGCCCACGGATGAGGATTCCCCCATGGCGGGGCTGCTCCAGATTGCTTCCCTGCCCCATCTCCTGGAGCGCCGCCCACATCGTCGGGGCAAAGTGGCTGTAGTAGAGCGCCGTAACAAGCGCCAGCGCCCCCAACGCCACCCCAACCCAGCGCCCCACGGCCGGCCGGGGAAGGCCTTGGCCCTCGGGGAAAAACCGGGCCAGGAAAAGCAGGCCGCCCAGCAGGACGGCCGTCAGAAGGACCGTGCCGGGGTGGGAAAGCCACACCAGCGTCAGGAGTCCCGCGGCCAAAAGCCAGGCCGGCCGGCGGGATAGCCTCCCGGCCGGGGAAAAGAAAAAGGCCAGCAGGAGCAAGAAAAGCCACTGACCGAAGATGTTGGCTACGATGCCCCAGGAGAAGATGATGGAGGACTGCGGCATGGTCAGGTAAAGGAAGGCGGCCGGCCAGGTCGCCTTCCTCCCCAGCAACCGGCAGGACAGGTAGGCTACCAGAAGGGCAGACGAGGTATCCAGAAGGACGGCGGCGACCTGGAGCGGCACCAGCCGGCCGCCGAAGACGGCCCAGAGGGGGGCCAGGACGACGTAGAACGAGGGCAGGTAGAGAGTCTGCAAGCCCCGCCATTCCCCGGAGGTGATGGTGAAGAAAGGTTCGCCCCGGGCCACATCCTGAAGGCGGTGGAAGTGGAAGCAGAGGTCCCATGTTTCCATCGCCGGGTGAAGGCAGCCGGCCAGACGCACGGCCAGAAAGAAAAGCGCCGTGCTCCAGAGGGCGCGCTCAGCGAAAAGGGGCAGTCCGCCCCCCAGGCGGACGAAGCAACGCTCGAACGGCCGCCGGAGGAGGGCGTGGAAGAGCCAGGAGCAGGCCAGGGCCAGGGGGAGGAAAGGCAGGCCCGGTGCCAGGAGCGGGCGGGCCCAGGCCAGGGCCGCGGCCAGCGCCAGGGCGCAGACGAACCCCACGCCCAGGGCACCCGGGCGTGGCCAGCCCAGCCGCCGCGCCAGAAGCACGGCCAAGAAGACCGTGGCAAGGGAACAGAGGTAGACTTCGGGAGGGAGGAGGACGAGCGGCCGGCCCACCCGCCATATCTCCAGGTGATCTAGCGCAAATCCCAATACCCGAGGATCGCTTTCACCCGGGGAGAACGTTTCGCTGCGCCACCGTAACTCCAGATTTCCCAAGGAAGAGGCCTCCGCCGGAAGAAGAAGGGAGTAAATCCGGGGAGCGGGGGCAACGGTTGTCTCCAGGAGGAGGTGGCCGTTCCCGGCCAGGCTCAGGCGTGGTGGGGGAACTTCGGCCGGCCTGGGGGCAGAGAGGCGCAGGTCGAGGCGAAGGGGGACCATGCCCGAGGCCGGAATGTCCAGCCGACCCTCTCCCGTGCTCCAGCGGAAAGACTCCCCGGCCGCCTTCTCCGGCTCGTAAAAACCGCTCAGGTAGACCTCATCCGGCTGCTCGCCGACGTCCAATCGGAAAGGGGGAAAGGCCTGGCCGGCCAGAAAGGTCAGGAGAACCGTTCCCAGAAGCAAAAGGCCCAGGAAAGGATCGCCCAGGGTCTGTCCCAGGAGGTGGACCTCCCGGCGGAGGACGTTCCCCAGGGTAGCGATCGGGCGGAAAATGGGTGAAGGTTGCTTCTGCATGGCCGGAAATGGCTCCGATGGGGCCGGCCCTCTTCGAGAGGGTCTCGATGTTCCAACCGCGCTCCTCTCTGGACCTGACCCTGGACGTTATCGTTTCCATTATACTATGCCTCTCCCGGATATACAAACCGTGCTGGAGGGAGTTGGGTTTGACGGAATCGGGCCGGGGTGGTACACTAGGCCAAAAAGGAGGGCGGTATGTGCGGCATCTTTGGCATTGTCACCGATCATCGGCGGACGTTAGGGCCGATCCTCATCGAGGCCGGCCGGCGCCTCTCCTACCGGGGCTATGATTCGGTCGGCTGTGCCACCCTGGATGACGAGGGCATTGACCTCCGCAAGGACGTGGGGCGGGTGGACGAGGTGGCCGAACGGCTGAACTTTGCCGAGATGGCCGGTCGGCGGGGCATCCTGCAACTCCGCTGGGCCACCTTCGGCGCTCCCTCCCAGGCCAACGCCCAGCCTCACCTGGACTCGGATGGCGATATGGTCGGTGCCCACAACGGCAACGTGGTCAACAACGTCGAACTGCGCCTGGAATTCATGGCCGAGGGGATGATCGTCCGCTCCACCAACGACGGCGAGTCGTGCGTCCACGCCGTGGAGCGCTATGTGAATCGGGGCTATGACATGGTGGAGGCCATCCGCCGCGCCTATAACGACCTGGCCGGGGATTATGCCTTTGTCATCGGCCGGATGGGCGAGGACTGCCTCTACGCTCTGAAGAAAGGCTCCAGCCTGGCGGTCGGCCTGGCCGATTGGGCCACCTGCGTTTCCTCCGACCTTCCCTCCATCCTGCCGTTGACCCGCCGCATCTTGCGGGTGCAGGACGGCGAGATCGTTATCCTGTGGCCCGATCGGGTGGAACTGCGCCAGGTGGAGGACGGCAGCCGGGTGGAACGGGAGCCGGAATGGGTGACCGAGAGCATCGAGGCGGCTACGAAGGAGGGGTATCCCCACTTTATGCTGAAGGAAATTCACGAGCAGCCGGTGCGGGTACGGGAACTCCTCCACCTCCTCCAGGCCTCGCCCTTTGTAGCACCGATGGTGGAGCGGATTGCCCGGGCCGATCACCTCTACCTGATCGGCTGCGGCAGCAGTTACCATGCCTGTCTCCTGGGGGCCATCTATCTGGGTCGGCTGGCCAGACGGCCGGCCGTCCCCATCCTGGCCCCCCAATTCATCGCCCAGTATGGCAACGCCATAGGGCCGGAGGATGTGGGGGTCTTTGTCAGCCAGAGTGGGGAGACCAAGGACGTGCTGAACGCCCTGGAGGCGGCTCGGAAGCGGGGGATGGGCCGGCTGGCCCTGGTCAACGTGCTCGGCTCCACCCTGCGCCACGAAAGCGAATGCTACCTTCCCCTGGCCTGCGGCTATGAGATCAGCGTGCCGGCCACCAAGACCTTTATGAACCAGGCGGTGGCCTTCCTTTTCCTCGCCCTGCGTCTGGGCGGCCATTCCACCGGGGAACTGGACGCCCTCCCCGACCTGCTCGAAGAGACGATTGCCCGGGTGGAACCGCAGATCGCCCCCCTGGAACCGATCCTGGAGAAACGGGATGACCTCTATTGTCTGGGCTACGGCCTGACCTATCCCATCGCCCTGGAGGGGGCCTTGAAGATGAAAGAGATTACCTACGCCCACTGCGAGGGGATGCTTTCCACCGAGTTCAAGCACGGTCCCCTCTCGGCAGTGCAGGACGATTATGCCGTGCTCTTTGTGGCCGGCCCGGAAGACGTGCCCCTCCTGGTCAGCGGCATCAACGAGATGGTCTGTCGGGGCGGACGGGCCATCGCCATCGGGGAAGAGGACCCCCGCTTGCGCTCCAATGCCCACGACCTGATCGTGCTGCCTTCGGCCGGCCCGCTCTTCAATCCCCTCCTGGCCGTACTTCCGCTGCAACTCCTGGCCTACCGCCTGAGCGTGGCCCGGGGCTATGACCCGGATTTTCCCCGCAATCTGAGCAAGACGCTGACGGTGGATTAGTACTCCTTCCTCGAGGAGTGGATTGGCAGATTGGAGGACCTTCCGGAGGAAAGCGATGGGTCGGATCTACAGGGATATCACCGAGACGATCGGCAACACCCCCTTGGTGCGCCTGAACCGTGTCGCCCGGGGGCTTGGGGCCACCGTTCTGGCCAAGTTGGAGTCGTTCAACCCCTGTTCCAGTGTGAAGGATCGCATCGGGTTGAGCATGATCGAGGCTGCCGAGCAGGCCGGCCTCATCGGACCCGACACGATCATCCTGGAGCCGACCAGCGGCAACACCGGCATCGCCCTGGCCATGGTCTGCGCCGCCCGCGGCTACCGCCTGGTGCTGACGATGCCGGAGACGATGAGCCTGGAGCGCCGCCGGCTGCTTCGGGCCCTAGGGGCCGAACTCATCCTGACGCCGGGGGATGAAGGGATGCCCGGGGCCGTGCGCCGGGCCGAGGAACTGGCCGCCCAGGACCCGCGTTACTTTATCCCCCAGCAGTTCCGCAACCCGGCCAATCCCGCCGTCCACCGCCGCACCACCGCCGAGGAGATCTGGCGCGATACCGACGGCCAGGTGGACATCCTGGTGGCCGGCGTGGGCACGGGAGGGACGATCACCGGCGTGGCCGAGGTCATCAAGGCCCGCAAACCCTCCTTCCGGGCCATCGCCGTCGAGCCGGCCCGCTCTCCGGTCCTTTCGGGCGGCCAACGGGGTTCCCACCGAATTCAGGGCATCGGGGCCGGCTTCATCCCCGAGGTGTTGCGCCTGGACCTGGTGGATGAGATTATCCGGGTCCAGGACGAGGAAGCCATCGCCATGGCCCGCCGCCTGGCCCGCGAGGAGGGCATCCTCTGCGGCATCTCCTCCGGAGCGGCGGCACATGCCGCCCTTCAGGTGGCCGGCCGGCCGGAAAACGCGGGGGCCCTCATCGTCGTCGTCCTCCCCGATACCGGGGAGCGCTACCTGAGCACCGACCTCTTCGGGGATTAGTCCCCAGGAGCGCGAAATGTTCCGTATGCTGCGCGAGGACATCGCCACCGCCTTTGCCAAAGACCCCGCCGCCCGCACGGTCTGGGAGGTCCTCTTTACCTACCCGGGCCTCCATGCCATCTGGTTGCACCGTCTGGCCCATTTCCTCTGGCGGCACGGCTTCAAATTCCTGGGGCGACTGCTTTCCCATTTCAACCGCTTCCTGACCGGCGTGGAGATCCACCCCGGAGCCAAGATTGGCCGGCGCTGCTTCATTGACCACGGCATGGGGGTGGTGATCGGAGAGACGGCCGAGGTGGGCGACGATGTGCTCCTCTACCAGGGGGTCGTCCTGGGCGGGACCAGCCTGCAGAAGACCAAGCGTCATCCGACGGTGGGCAACCGGGTGGTCATCGGGGCCGGGGCCATCCTCCTGGGGCCGATCACCGTGGGGGACGATGCCCGCATCGGGGCCGGTTCGGTGGTGGTGCGGTCGGTGCCGGCCGGGGCCACGGTGGTGGGGGTGCCGGCCCGGCTGGCCGGTCCCCGGGAACCGGCCGACCTCACCGGCTACCTGGAGCACGGCCGCCTGCCCGACCCGGTGATGCAGGCCCTCAGCCAGGTGCTGGAGCGTTACAGCCGGCTGGAAGAGCGGGTACGTGCCCTGGAAGAGGCCCTGGTCGGTGTCTCGCCCCTCTCTCCTCCTGCCCCGCCCGACGAGGTCCGGGCCCGGGCCTGGGAGGCCCTGCGCGGCATCCCCGACCCCGAGGTCGGAGGCAATTTGGTGGAGATGGGACTGATCCGCGACGTGCGGGTGGAGGGAAGACGGGCCGAGGTAGATATGGTGCTCACCAGCCCTACCTGCCCCCTGGCCGGCTACCTCACCGAGCAGGTGCGCCGGGCCCTGCGAGGCCTGGACGGCATCGAGACGGTGGAGGTGCACCTGCTGGACGAACCCTGGCGCTGGCCATCCTCTTGAAAGCCGTTCCCTTACGCCCCCGTCTACCTGGCGTCGAACAAACGTAGGCCAACAAATCCCCTGACGTCGGCCCTCGGGATGACTTCGGATGTAACATGAGGGCAAAGGTCTCACCGGAGTTGTCCAGGAGGTGCACGATGAAAGGGTCCATCCGTCTGATCGCGCCCGTTCCGTTTCTCGGCTTCCTGCTCCTTCTGTTTCTGGTGCTCCTGCCGGCCGTCTGGGAGACGGCCGCTCCGCCTCCTCCACTCCCAACCGCCTCCCCGACGTCTACCCCGTCCCCCACATCCACGCCGGCCCCTACCCCTACCCCCGTCCCACCGGCCATCAGCTGGTGGGCGTTCGTGGAGGAACGCCTCCAGGAGGATTTCGCCCCGGGCAAATCTCCGCCCCTGACAAGCACCGGGCCGATCCCATCCCACTTGCAGGCTTCTCTCGTCCTCACCTTCGACCGCCCCATCGACCCGAGGACGGTGCGGATCGTGATCTCGCCGAGCGTGCCCCTGCGCCGGACGATCGTGGACGAACGTTCCCTGGCCCTGACCCCCATCCCCGCCTGGCTACCGGCAACCCGCTACATCCTCGAGGTGCGCAGCGCCCGGAACTCGCCTCGCCTCATCTTCACCACCCAGCCCTTTGCCACCTTTCTCGGGGCCTCCCAGGGGCGCGATCCCGATGCCCCTCTATCTCTCTCCTTCCCCTATCCGGTCGACGCACGCTCCATCGAACAGGCCCTGCACCTGGAGCCGGCGACGCCCTACCGCCTCTCCTGGTCGAAAGGAACCTTGCTTCTGGAGCCGGAAGATGGCTGGGAGGTGGAGACGACCTATACCCTCACCCTGGATGCCGGGGCACGGGATGAAGCCGGAATAATGACCCTGGCGAAACCGCTGCACTGGACCTTTACCACTCGTTCGCGGGTGGTGGATGTTTTCCCCAAAGGAAAGGCCTCGCCCTGCAGCACCATCGGCATCACCTTCGACCGGGAACCCGACCACGCCAGCGTCGAGGCCGCCTTCCATATCACCCCTACCCTCGCCGGCACCTTCGAATGGGAGAAAACCGCCCTGCGCTTTGTTCCTTCGGGGGAGCTTTCTTCGGAGACCTACCAGGTGCTTCTGGAACCTTCTGCCCGTGCTGCCGACGGTAGCCCGCTCCTGCGGAAGCCGCTCCGCTGGAACTTTCGGGTCGACTACCGGCAGACCGCGGTGAACTTTGGCTACGGACCCAACATTCAGATTATGGATGCCGCCGGCCCCCGCCGTATCCAGTACGAGCGCTGGGATTCGGCCTCCTGTCCTCCCATCTTTGTCCTCTATCAACTCCCGATGGAACGCCTCCTGGCCGACTATACCTCCTCCCTCAAGAGCCCGGTGGTCATCTCCATCGAAGGATTGCCCATCGTGCGCCAGTGGAGAGCCGAGGAGACGGACAGGGAGGTGACCCTCCCGGCCGACCTTCCTCCCGGCCTCTATGTCCTGGCCCCCCAAGCCTCCACCGGCCACGGCGACCGCCTGATCGTCGTGCTGACCCATTATACCCTCCTCCTCAAGGAAGCCTCCACCGGCCTCGGCACCACCGCCCAGCATCAGGTGGCCGGGTACGCCACGCGCATCTCCACCGGTCAGCCCCGCCCTGGCATGGTGGTGCGTCTCTACGACCGCTCCGGCCGGCTCTACGGCCAGGGTATGACCGAGGAGCAGGGCCGCTTCGAGATAACGGTAGGGGGGGATACCGACCCGCTCCTCGCCCTGGGAGAGGTGGAGGGCGAAACGACGCTCTGCGGCTTTGGGCCGGAGTGGGATGCCCAGGGCGGCTGGTGGTCCTGGCGCGGCTGGCTCACCAACCCGCCTACCGGCCGGCTTTTCCGCGTCTATGTCTATACCGACCGCCCTATCTACCGGCCCGGCCAGACGGTCCACGTCCGCGCTGTCGTCCGCAACGATGACGATGCCCTCTACTCCCTGCCCCCGGCCGGCACCCCGATCACCGTGCGCCTGCGCGATGCCCGCGATAACGTTCTGGCCACCCAGGTGCTTCCTTTGAACGAATTCGGCACCGCCTACACCTCTTTTGCCCTGGCCGAAGGTGGAACGCTGGGCACCTATAACGTCGAGGTGGTCGTGGGCGAAGAGGTTACCCGCCAGGCGCTCAAGGTGGAAGAGTACCGCAAGCCCGATTATCAGGTCACCGTGACGACCGACCGCGGGCGCTACCTCCTGAGCGAGACGATCACGGTGACCGTGGAGGCCCAGTACTATTTCGGCCGGCCTGTGACCGGAGCCCCGGTCAAACTGACCGTCTACAAGCAGGCCTACGGTGAATGGGAATGCGGGATGGATGCCTCCGACTGCTGGGCCCAATTGTACCGGGAGGGGGACTATGGCGGCACTACCGATGCCCAGGGGCGCTGGGTGGTGCGTATCCCGGCCCGGATAGCCGAATACTCCTGGTGGTCGCCCGACCTTTCCCGCCTCGACCTGGAGGCCACGGTGGAGGACGGAAGCGGTCAGTCGGTCAGCGGCCATGCCCTGGTGGAGGTATACCGAAACCCGCAGGGTGCCGCCTTGCTCTTGGGACGCCATATTTACTCGCCTGGGGAGGAGATTCCTCTGGAGGTGGTAGTGCACGATTACCTGGGAAGGCCAGTGGCCGGCGCCCGGCTCCAAGGCGGCATCTACCACTGGGATGGAGAGAAATACGTCCCCGTGGCCCAGGGAGAACTCGTCACCGGTGCTTCCGGCCAGGCTCGCCTCCCCCTGCGTGTGGATCGGCAGGGGTGGTTCCGGGTGTTGGTGCAGGGGGAAAAGGAACTGGAGGATTGGATCTGGGTCTATGACCCCACCGGTGCTACGCCCTGGGTCGACTGGGGGCAGGGCGGAGGCCTGAGCATCAGCGCCGACAAATCCTCTTATACTGTGGGCGAGACGGCCCGGCTTCTGGTGCATTCGCCGGTGACCGGCACGGCCCTCCTGACCCTGGAGCGCGGTCGGGTGCGGCGGATGCAGCCGGTGGAGTTGAGCGGAACCGTCACCGCCATCACCCTGCCCGTGGAGGCCGACTTTGTCCCCAACATTTTCGTCACGGTGCAGATTTACCGGCCGACGAACCAGCCGCTCGACCACTGGAGTTACACCAGTATCCCCGATGCCGAACTCCTGATCGCCAGTACCGAACTTGCCGTTCCGCCGGAGGAGCGCCGCCTGCGGGTGACCCTTACCCCGCAGCGCCCGACCTACGCGCCTCGGGAGGAGGCCGAAATCGTCATTCAGGTAACCGATGTAGCCGGCCGGCCGGTGCAGGCCGAACTTTCCCTGGCCGTGGTGGATGAGGCCATTTACGCCCTTTCCCAGGACCTGGCACAGGACCCCTTCGAGGCTTTCTACAGCCGCCGGACGAACCTGGTGCGCACCTATCACTCCCTCAAGCCGGTGCGGGAACTCGGTGGGGCGGAGAGGGGCGGTGGAGGCGACGGCATTGACGTGGGCAACCCGCGCCGCCATTTTCCCGATACGGCCTACTGGAACCCCCGCATCCTGACCGATGCCGAAGGTCGGGCCGTCGTGACGTTGCGCCTGCCCGATTCGCTCACCCGCTGGCGGCTGCTGGCCCGCGCCGTCACCGTGGATACGCGCCTGGGCGAGGGGACGGTGGCGCTCACCGTCACCCAGCCGCTGGTCATCCGGCCGGCCGTCCCCCGCTTCCTCATCCAGGGCGATACCTTCACCCTGACCGCCACGTTGCATAACTACAGCGAAGGTCCTCTATCCCTCCAGGCCGGCCTGCTTCCCCAGGGTCTGGCCCTCCATAGCCCGCTTACCCAGACGCTAAGCCTGGCCGCCGGGGAAACGGCCCCACTCCATTGGGCCCTGGAAGCCGGCACCCTGGGCGCCGTCACCGTCACCGCCTACGCCCGGGGCGGGGGCCTGAGCGATGCCGTCCAGTACGCGATTCCGGTGCGCCCCTTTGCCGTGCCCCGGGTGGAAACGTGGGCCGGGGAATTCCAGGGCGAACACATCGAGCGCATCGTCTTGCCGGAGAAGGCGATTCCCGAGGTGACCACGCTGGAGATCCGCCTTTCGCCCTCGGTGGTGAACGCCCTTCTGGACGGCCTGGAGTACCTCATCGATTACCCCTTTGGCTGAACGGAACAGACGATGAGCCGTGTGCTCCCCAATGCGATCATCGGTCGGGCTTTCCGGATCCTGGGGGTACGCAACGAGCGCCTGGAGGCGGACCTGCCCAAGATGGTGGACGTCGGCCGGCAGAAACTCTACGGCTTCCAGCACGAGGACGGCGGCTGGGGCTGGTGGTTCGACGATCCTTCCCACGATTACCAGACGGCCTACATCCTCTTCGGTCTGGCGATGACCGAACAGGCCGGCTTTGAGATTGACGACGGCGTGATCGCCCGTGGGGCCGAATACCTGCGCCAACATCTGGACACGATGGATGTCCGCACCCAGGCCTATGCCCTCTTTGCTCTGGCTACGGCCGGCCACGTGGAGCCGGGCCGGGCCCAGGTACTGGCTTCCCGGGTGCTGAACGGCGAGGTGAAGGACTTTGACCCCTTTAGCCAGGCCGCGCTGGCCCTGACCCTCTACACCGCCGGAGACGATGCCACGGCCGGCCTGCTGGTGGACAGGTTGGCGGAAAAGGCCGTGGTGAAGGACGACCTGGCCTACTGGGATACCGGAATCGAGGACGGCCACTACAGGGAGAAGACCATGTCCTCTTCGGTACGCTCGACGGCACTGGCCCTGGATGCACTGGTGCACATCCGCCCGGACCATCCTCTGATTCCCAAGGTCGTGCGCTGGCTGATGGGGCAGCGTCGGGGCCACGCCTGGAACACCACCCAGGAAACCTCCTATGCCCTGCTGGCGCTATCGGACTATGTGCTGAGCGTGCAGATGCAGATGGACCAGCAGAACTACCGGGTGGATGTGAACGGGCAGACGGTGGCCGAGGGAGCCTTTACCCAGGTAGAACAGGGGGCGAGGGTGGTATTGCCCGCCACGGCCCTCCGGATCGGGGAAAACGAGGTACGGTTGCTCCACGGCGGGAACGGCCGGCTATACTACACCGTGGTCCTGCGCCTCTATAGCGTGGAGGAAGAGATCCGGCCGGCCGGCCGGGTTCGGGTGGAGCGGACGTACACCCGGCCCGGCGGGAAGCCGATCGAGGGGCCGCTCCGGGTGGGCGACCTGGTGGAGGTGCATCTGACGGTGAACTTCCCGGAGATGGCCTACTACGTCATCCTCTACGACCCCCTCCCGGCCGGGCTGGAAGGGCTGAACGAGCGCTTGGCGACCACGAGTTACGCCGCCCGGGCTTATGAGGGGGCCGGCCACTACCTCTATAGCCGCAAGGATGTGTACGATGACGCCGTGGCGCTCTTCTTCAACGAACTCGACCCCGGTCCGCACACTTTCACCTACCTGGCGCGGGCGACGACGGCCGGCACCTTCCACGCCCTGCCGGCCGAGGCCTATCCGATGTACCGGCCCGAACTCTGGGGTCGTTCGGCAGGGGGTATGGTGGTGGTGAAGCTGTAGGGATGCGCTGCCGCCCCAGCGAAACGGGGGGCGGGTGTCGGCCGGCCGACATCCGCCCCCCCCATTTTCCCCCGGCTCCGGAGGAGACCCTTTGTACAGCAGCCGGTGTCTGCCAGCCCGTCCCAAAGGAAGGTGAGGGAGGAGTGCGCGTCGTTGGCACCAACGAAACCGTCAGGGGTGGGTCGCCGTGTGCGCCGCTCCGTCTCCACACCGACTTATTGGCGGTGGAGCGAGAGGTGTCCCCTGGGTCGCCGCCCGATTCTTAAGGTATCGTTATCGTTCCCTGCAACCCACCCTGGCTGTGAGGAGCGACCCAGATGTGGAAGGTTCCGGGTTCGACGCCCCGCCGGCCGCTGGCGCCGGTGAAAGCCAGTTGGTCTTCGCTCAGGGAAAAGGTGACGCGGGTGGTTTTGCCGGGGTCCAGTTCGACGCTCTGGAAATCCTTGAGTTCGCGCACCGGGCGGGTAAGCGAACCGACCAGATCGCGCACGTACAACTGGACCACCTCACGGCCGGGGCGCGGGCCCGTGTTGGTGACCTCGACGCTGATCTCCACATGGCCGCGCAGCACATCGCTGCTCAGGCGCAGGTTGGCATACGCAAAGGTGGTGTAGGTCAGGCCGTAACCGAAGGGAAAGAGCGGCGAGGACGGCAGGTCGCTGTAGCGGGTAAAGTACCCGTTTGAACCGATCGGCCGGCCGGAGTTCTTGTGATTGTAATAGATGGGAACCTGACCCGTAGCCCGGGGAAAAGTCACCGGTAGCCGCCCGCCGGGGGCCTCCAGGCCGAAGAGGATTTCTCCCAGGGCCATGCCCCCTTCTATCCCCGGATGCCAGGCATAGAGCACGGCCTGCACCTGCTCCACCTGCCGGGTCATGGCCAGTGGGCGCCCGGCAAAGACGACCAGCACCACCGGCTTGCCCAAGGCGGCGATGGCGGCGATGAACTCGGCCTGACCGGGTGGCAAACCCAGATCGCTGACGCTGGAGTTCTCGCCGGAGCGCACCGGGTGCTCGCCCATCAGCAGGATCACGGCGTCCACTGCTGATGCCATACGCAGCGCCAGGTCCGCCGAGTCGGCGAACCACAGTTCCACATCTTTCGGGGCAGTCTGGCGCAGGGCCTGATCGACCGGGGTGACATCCTCGGCACGCCCGTCGAACGTCCAGGTGCCGAACAACTCGCTTTGGGCGTGCACAAAGGGGCCGGCCGCCAGGATGCGGCGAAAGCCCTGCAGCGGGAGCAGTCCCCCTTCGTTCTTGAGCAGTACCATGCTCTGGCGGGCGAACCTCCGGGCAAGCAGGCGCGCATCTGGAGTGAGCAAATCCCGGGCGGCTCGGGCGGGATCGGTGAAGGGGCTTTCAAACAGGCCGGCGCGCTTTTTGATGCGCAGGATGCGGCGCAGGGCTTCGTCCACTTCTTCGATCGGAACAGTCCCGTTACGGACGCCCTCGGCCAGCGTTTCCAGGTAGATGCCGCTGACCATGTCCATATCCACGCCGGCATGGAGGGCCAGGCGGCCGGCATGGGCCCGGTCCTCCGCCACCCCATGCTCAACGAGTTCGCGGATCGCTTCCCAGTCGGAGACGACAAAGCCGTCGAAGCCCCACTCGCCGCGCAGGATGTCGGTCAGAAGGTAGCGACTCGCGGTGGCGGGCATCCCATTCAGGTCAATAAAAGCGGACATCACCGTCCCGACCCCGGCGCGCACGGCGCTCTCAAAGGGAGGCAAGTAGATATCCCGCAAGGTAGGGTCGGAGATTTCGCCGTTTTCATAGTCCCGCCCACCCTCGGCAGCCCCGTACCCGGCAAAGTGCTTGGCGCAGGCGACCATTTTCTCGGGACGGGACATATCCTCGCCCTGCAGGCCGCGGACGACGGCCTCGGCCATGCGTGCCCCCAGCACCGGGTCTTCACCGTTACCCTCGGCGATGCGTCCCCAGCGCGGGTCGCGGGCGATATCGAGCATGGGGGCAAAGGTCCACTTGATGCCGCAAGCGGTGGCCTCGCGGGCGGCGACCTCGGCGGCCTGTCGGGCCAGTTCGGGGTCGAACGCGGCGGCCTGGGCCAGCGGGATGGGAAAGACGGTGCGAAAACCGTGGATCACATCCCGTCCAACGAGCAGCGGGATCTTGAGGGGGGCTTCCAGCGCCAGCCGCTGCAGGTAGTTGACGGCTTCCGCTCTGCCGGAATCGCTCCGGTCGTAGCCGGCCAGCGTGTCAGGCAAGTTGAGGACCGAACTGACGTGCCCCTGGCGTAGCATGTCCGGGTCGAAATCGTCGTCAAGGTGGATCTGGTGGAGTTGCCCGATCTTTTCTTCGAGGGTCATTTGGGCCAGAAGGTTCTCGACGAAAGACGCGGTGTCGTCCATTGTGTGCTCCTTGATGGGCCTATGCCATTGCTAGAGAGTCACCGTTTCATTGTCTGTACAGAACGATTTGCCCATCCCTCCCCCGCAGGAACAGACGGGGAGGGACAGACTCCGATACGCGTTGCGCCTCTGGACATTCCCAGCCACTCAGGCTCAACTCGGCCGCGAAAGCGTCCTGGGCCAGTCCCAGAATGAGCGACTCCGGCCGGCGTTCCACACGGCGTACCTCCGCTGTGACATAGTGCAGGGTAACCCCTTCGGCTACCTGCCAGTCCAGCGGCAGGATGGCGCCCTGGCGGGCCGGGAGATAGATGGCGTTCCCGCCAAAGAGGGGTTGTCCCTGCCAGGCGATGCAGGTCTCGATCGGGTCATCCTGGTAGTTGTTGATGAAAAGAAAACCGCCCTTTTCGCCCCGGCTCAGGCGCACGTCGGCCCACTCGCTCAGGGTGAAGGCGGGGGGGCAGCCTATTTCCAGCGCCATCCGGTGCAGGAGGTCGAGGTCTTCCAGGGTATTGGCCTCGAGCGCTGCCCCAAGGACAAGGACTTGCCCCTTGCCCAGCGCCCTGACAAAGCCCACCGTCTCGCCATGCCGGGTGGCGATGACCCGGTCGAACACGCCGCGGTAGGTTTCCACAAACGAGACGGGTATGTCGGTGTAGCCAAAGGCGTCGATGTGGCTGGGGGTAAAGGGCGGGTCGCTCTGGACGGCCGTCAGGCCGAGGGCGTCGCGCAACAATGTACAGGGCCGGCCGTCTCCATCCTCCAGACACAGCCGGCCGATGAGGGCCAGGCGGCCACCGGAGCGGACGTAATCGACCAACTTCCGCTGGATCGCGGCCTCACAGCGCCGCTCGCTCATCACCCAGAGGGTGGGAGTTTCCCGTACATCGAGCGCGGCGCGGCCCAGTTCCAGGGCGCGGAACGGCCGGTGGGTCAGCGCCAGACCACGGGCGATAAAGTCGAAGAGGATCACCTCGCGCTGGTGGGTGATAATTCGGGTGGCCTCTTCGGTGGCGGGCGTGTTGACCTCGGTCGAAAAGTCGTCCAGCCGGAAGCCGACGGCGGTGACGGTCTGCGGGCGGGCGAGGGCAAGGGCCTCCCCATAGGCCGCCAGAGTCTGGGAAAGTTGGGGGTAGCGGTGGTAGTGGCGGCGCAGGCTGCCGTCTTTGCGCACGGGGTGTCCCCAATCGTGGCGCCGCACCGGGCTGAGCAGGGGGTCGTTCTCCCCATCGAAGAAGAGGTAGTGGTTGATGGCGCGCATCCCCACGGAGAGGCTCAGACGGGTATGCAGATCGAAGAAGGAAGTCTGCGCCCCGCCAAAGTCCTGGTTGCCGCCGGCCTGGAACTCGATGGAAAAGAGCGGTTGCTGTGGGTTCTGGAGGGCGCGCGTCATCTCGTTGACCAGCAGCAGTTCATGATAGTTGCCCTCGCCGATGAAGCCGGGATAGACATCGGTGGCGGTGAGCACGCCGGGCAGTTCCATCACCTCGACCAGTTGGGAAAGCCCGATGGGAAAGGTCTTGCCGCCGTTCGCAAAGCCGTGGACGTTGATCACCGGCGGCACTTCCAGGCCGTTTTTCTGCGCTTCGTTCAGCAGAAAGGCGGCATACTCACGCAGGTAGCCACGGAAGAAGCGGCGGTAATCCTCCACCGTGCGGGCGGCATGGGGACTCCGCGCCTGGGTGATGCCCTGGCGCAGGAAGGAAACCAGATTCGTCGTCGGGTAACGCTCCGCCAACTGTTCGCCGTAGGTCTGCCGGAGCCAGGTCGCGAAACGCTCCAGGGTATCGGGGTGGATGTCCAGGATGTTACGTACCCAGTGCATCATGCCCATCTCGTTATCCAATTGCACGAGCACGATACGCCCACCGCGTGTGACCTGGCGCGGCGCGAGCACGCCGAAGACGGCGCGCAACCAGCGGGCGGCGCAGGTCGGGAAATCGGGGTGCAGGTAACTGACGATGTTCTGCGGCCGGCCGTGCTGGTCGATGAAAGCGACCTGTGGATAGTGGGAAAAGACCCAATCGGGGATGCCCTCGTTGATCGTCTCGGCCATGATGTAGGGGCCGGGGCGGGCAATGATGAAAAGGCCCATCTCGGCAGCCAGGTCGAGAAAGCCGGCCAGGTTGCGCATCGGGTGGCTGTGGCCGTCCAGGTCGAAATGCCCCTCCTCAGGCTCGTGCCAGCGCCAGGGGATATAGGAGGCAACGGCGTTGAAGCCGGCCGCTTTGAGCAGGCCGAGGCGATGCTCCCACCGGTCGGGGGGAGTGCGGAAGTAATGGAATTCGCCGGCCTGGAGTATGAGCGGGCGGTCATCCAGCCAGAAGAGGCCCTTACGGAAGGTCAGGTTCACGGCATCCTCCTTCTAGGGAATCGATCCGTCTGCGGGAGATGCTGTTCCAGAGTTTTGCCCTGATAGGAGCCGGCCGGCCCGTTCGGTGAAGCCCAGGGTATGGAGAGCCTGGCGGATATAAGGACTGCTTGTGTAAACACTCCACACCAGGCCGCTGAGATAGTTTTCGGTCATGATCATCGAGCAGCCCTTGTCGATGGCATAAACGGCCCGGCTGTACCAGGGAGGCGAGACATCCAGGTTGTAGGCGTCGAAGAAGCCGTACCGGCCCCAGGTGCGCGGCTGATGGCGGTGGAGGTAGGTCATCATTTCCAGGATCTCCTCGGGCAGGAAGGGCAGGCAAGCGACGGCCGCATAGATGGAGACCGTTCCATCGTGATAGGGTTCGCCCAGGCAGGGAGGGGCGCCAAAGACGTCGTAGCCGTGCGGGCTATCCCCGGCGCTCAATCCCCAACTGCGGGCGTGATAAGTCCGGAAGCACGTCGAGTTCTCGATGCAGAAAGCCCGGTTGGCCAGGGCCGCGCGGCGGGTGTTCTCGAACCAGTCCACGCCGTCGGGATCGAGGTAGCGGGCGGTATCCAGCCAGGCCTCGCTGAACAGGTAGGCAAAGAGGCTGCCGCCGGGGTTGATGATGATCGGCCGGCCTTCGTGGTAGCCGATGTCGCGGCGAAAGCCCCGGTAGAGCCGGCGGGCGAGGCCGGCCTCGAGGTGCAGGGAGGCCTGGAGGTACATCATCTTCTGCTCGGCGGCCATATCCCACTGGCCGATGAAGCCCGGTTGCCCGCTGACGTAATCGCCGTCCGGGTCAGGGTTGTAGGCCATACGGAAGAGGGCCTCTCGATCTCGCTCAAAGACGATGAAATCCCAGTCCACGCGATCGAGGATGCCTGCGGCCAGTTCGGCGATGGTCGCATCGTGGTGAAAGTATGCGGCTGCGGTGATGACGCCGTTCAGGCAGAGGGCGGTGTCGATGGTGCTGTACTCGCTTTTGCCGAAGCGGCCGGCGCTGTCGATGTGCAAAAAGTGGGCAAAGAAGCCGCGGTGCTGGTCGGCATGGTGGAACAGGGTGTGGAGCGTGCCGTGGACGATTCGGCGGGCCTCTTGTTGCGGGATAAGGCCCCGTTCGGCCGCGATCACCCAGGCGGTCAGGGCAAAGCCGGTCGAAGCGATGGAAGCCCTGGCCGGCCGCTTGGTCGAATCCACGGTCAGGCCAAAGCCGGGGCTTTCCGGGTGAAGATTGGTATGCTCCAGGAAGAACCGGACCGCCCCCCGAATTTCTTCGGCCAGGAGGGTATCTGCTTTCATGGCAATGGCCGTGGGAACTGCGGTGAGATCAGCGAAGATTCGCGGGCAACGAAGCGAACCGGAATTCGCTCTCGGGGAAAGGAGATATCGTGCTCCAGAAAGTCGATCAGCCGAACCACCGCCTGTCGGCCCCATTCCGTGCGCGAGACGTGGACGGTGGAAAGCGGCGGTTGCAGGTAGCAGGCGACCGGGATGTCGTCGAAGCCGACCAGAGCGATATCCTGGGGGGCGCGCAGGCCGTGTTCGTGCATGGCCTTCAGGAAGCCGATTGCCATCTGATCGTTGGCGCAGAAAACTGCTTCGGGAAGGTCTCGGGAAGCGATAATTTCCCGGGCAATCTGGTAGCCGGAGGTCTCGGTAAAGTTCCCTTGATAGCAACGGACGCTGAGGCCACGCTTTTCGGCTTCGCCGAGAAAGGTTTCCTTGCGCTCGGCATTGTCGAACGAATCGGGAGCGCCGGCCACAAAGGCCAAGTGCCGGACTCCCTGGTTGTAGAGGTGGTAGAACACCTCGCGTGTACCGCTAGGGTTATCGACGAGGAGAGGAAAGACGTATTCGGCTTCCAGGTAGCGGTCGAAGGTAACGATGGGGAAGCGTTTCCAGGCCAGGCTGACCAGCAGATCGTCCGGAATCTTGACGTCGAAGACAATGGCGGCATCCACCTGGCGGTTGCAGAGAATACGGCTGGGAGCATGTGTCTCCGGGACGACGATGAGTTCATAGTCCGTTTGCAAGATTGCGGCGTGGACGCCTTCCAGAATCTCCTCGTAGAACAGGCCACCCAGAGAGCCGACAAAGGCACCGATGGTGCGCGTTCTCCGCTTCTTCAGGTGGCGGGCATGGGCGTTAGGATGGTAGTTGAGTTCCTCCGCCGCAGCCAGAACCGCCCGGCGTGTGGCTTCGCTGATGTTCCCCTTGCCGTTAAGCACATAAGAAACGGTGGTGATGCTGACCCCGGCACGTTGGGCAACGTCTTTGATGGTGATCATCTCGTGATTCCCAGCCTTTCCAGTCCATTCTGGATGTGCACATTCTTCATCGTAACGGCGTAGACCAGGTCGTTTTGATAATTCGCCAGCATCAAGAGGGAGATGCCCTTGTCGATGCCGATGACATCGCTGGAGAACCAGTTCTCGGTCAGGTTAAAGGCATCCTGAAAGCCGTACGGCCCCCGGAGTTTTTCCAAGGAGTAATAGTAGGCCATGGCCTGTTTGGCCTCTTCCGGCAGGAAGAGGATGGAGCCGATGGCTCCGGCGGGGGCAATCGTATCATCCACCAGGTGCTGTCTGTAGTCGTAGCCGGAGGGGGGTGCACCGTAACGTCCCTCGTACCCGTGGGGGCTGTCGCAGGCGGTCAACCCCCAGGCCTGCGGACCCAGCGTCAGGTACTTTTCGTCCATCGCCACGGCGAAGCGGTAATGCGCCAGGGAGGCCTCGACCGAGTTGTCGAACCAGTTCACGCCCCGACGGTCGGTGAGACCACGGAAGTCGATCCAGGCATGGCTGTACTGGTAGGTAAAGATCGAGCCGAACCAGGAGTGAATAAAGGGCTGCCCCTCCCCGTATTTGGCCGAGTGGCGGGTAAAGGTATAGTACACCACCGGGTCAACCGGATGGGTAGGCGAGCCGGCAGCCAGGACGTAGAGCATCAGTTGCTCGGCGTAAAAGTCCCAATAACCCTCAAAGCCCTTTTCCGGACGGTAAGCCATGTAGAACATGTTCCGATCGGGGTCCACGAACCAGGGCCAGTCCACGCCGGTGTATATTTCTTCGGCCTTGGCCTGGCTCTCGCGGCAGTACTCCCCGGCGCTCAAGACACCCATCAACAGGATGGCGGTGTCGATGCTGGAGACCTCACTTTGCCAGGCACGCCTGCCGGTTCGCATATCGAGGAAGTGGAAGTAGAAGCCGTGTTCGCGCTCGAGGGCCAGGAGGGTGTCCAGCGTGCCGGCCACGCGTTCGCAGGCCTGTTCGCGCGTGACATAGCCCTTTTCCGCCCCAATCACATAGGCAGTGAGGCCGAAACCGACCGAGGCGATGCTGGCGATGCCCTCCGAACCGGGATAACGGTCTCGGATAAGGCCGTAGCCGGGGCTTTCAGGGTCGGTGTTGGCCTGTTCCCAGAAGAAGTCAAAGGCTCCGCACATTTCCCCCTCGATCACCTCTTCGATGGCAACGAGGACGGGGGTTTGCGTAGGAGCAGGCGTCCACGTTGGGGTAGGTGCGGGAACAAGCGTCTGAGAGGGCACGCCAGCCGGCCTGACACCTCCCGCCTGCGGAGACGGAGCCAGCGGGCCACAGGAAGACATGAGAAAGAGCGCCAGGAGGAGAGCAAGCCGTCTATTCACCGGTGATACCCGTCCTTTCGATCGATTCGACGAACCACCTTTGCAGGACAAAATACATCAGCAGAAGGGGCAAGATGTTGAGGAAGGTGCCGCTGAGTTTGACCGCCTCGTTCAGACGGTCGAAGATGTTGACCATGCCGGCCGGATAGAGGTTCTCATAGGCCTGGGCGAACTTGGAAAGTTGCATCGGCAGGGTTTGGATGCCGCCCTCCAGGAAGATGACGGTCAGGTAGGTCTCGTTCCAGTACCAGACGATGGAAAAGATCAGGGAGACGATATAAGCCGGAATGACGTTCGGAACGGCGATCTGGAGGAAAATTCGGGCCTCGGATGCTCCGTCCAGACGGGCCGCCTCTTCGAGCGCTTTGGGCAGAGTAAGGAAAGACAGGTAAAAGATGAGGATGAAGATAGCGCTACGAAAGCCCTGTCCGCACAGGGCCGGCAGGATCATCGCCCAGATGCTCCCCAGCAGACCGAACTGCCGGTAAGTGAGCATCTGCGGGATGACGGTGTTCTGGGGCGGGATGAGAAAGGTGGCCAGGATCAACAGGAAAAGCAGGTGCTTGCCGGGGAACCGGTAGCGGGCCAGGCCGTAGCCCACGACCGAGCAAACGATGGTCTGAATCACCGAAGGTACAACGCTGACCAGAATGGAGGAGAGCAAGGTGGAAGGGTAATTCAGGACGCGGTAGGCTTTGGCATAGTTGCCCAGGTACAACTCGTTGGGTATCCATTGCGCCATTGGGTTGAGCAGGTCGGTGGGACTTTTCAGGCTGGTAACCAGCATAAAGAGGAGCGGGTAGAGGTACACAAAGCCGATAATGATGAGCAAGGCGTAGGCGAGGACGGTGAAAATCAGGCCGTAACCGGAGCGCGTGCCGAATAGCAAGCCGCGAATCCTGTCCCCAAGGGGGGCGAGGCGAGAGAGGAGTTCCTCGAGGCGAGGCCCCCTCCGATCCCCAAATTTCGTTTTCCTTATGGGATGCAGGTCCATCGGTACACCTTGCAGGCCGATTCCGACTATCGTACTTTCCTGGCGCGCAGAGACAGGACAATGTAGGCGATGAGCAGGACGAGCACCAGGGCGGCCAGGTACAGGAACGACATCGCGCTGGCGTAGCCGATGCCACCCTTGATGTCATAGGTCTGGGTATAAATGTAGCGCACCACCTTGTTCTCGGGAAAGTGCGAAAGGATAACGATGGTATAGATGGCTACCACCACGTTGGTCGAAGAAAGCGACGGCAAGGTGATCTTCCAAAACATTTCCCAGGCCGAAGCGCCGTCGATGGCGGCTGCTTCATAGAGGCTGCGGTCGATTCGCTGCAGGCTGGCCAGGTAGATCAGAATCTGGACGCCCGAGAACCAGAGAATCAGGATGAACGAAGTCAGCAGGTACTCGGCCGGCCCGCGAAGCACCTCCGGCAACTGGGCCAGGAAATCCAGCACCACCGGCGACTGTGCGATCTGCGGTGCGGCGGTCGCCCCCTGCGAGACGAGTTCACGAATCACCGGCCCGCTGGTGATGACGACCGGCAGGAAGAAGATCGTGCGAAAGATGCCCCTGAGCGGCAGTTTCAGGTTGAGGAGCAGAGCGATGATCAGGGAAAAGATCATGATGATCGGCACAGAGATAAGCGTCTCCAGGATGTATCCGATCAGCAATTCGATGAAGGTGGGGTCGGTGAACAGGGCTTTGGTATAGTTCTGCCAGGCAACGAAGGTCTGCTCCACGCCGGTGGCCGAGACGATGACCCGGTTCAGGCTGTAGAGGAAGGTTTGAACGAGCGGAGCCAGAGCGAAGAGGGCAAAGCCGATGATCCAGATGGCCACGAAAAGATAGCCTTGCAGGGCCTGGCGCAGGCGAAGGGTGAAGCGGGGCCGGCCGGATGATGTCATGGCATTACCTCCCTCAAGATGGCATCCCGGGCCGGAACGGTGAGGCCGTAGAGTGAGACGGGGTGCTCGCTATAGTTGACCAGAATCTGCTTGCCGTTGCTGTAGGTGGTGGCAAACACCTGGGGGGCGACCTGTGCATGTCCGACAATGCTGGCCCCCTGTACCGGGGACAGCAGGGCATTCAGCCAGGCATAACTATCTTCGATCCCCGCTTCCAGTTGGCGGTAGGCGGAGACGTAAATCCAGTTCGACCGGGTCTTCAGGATGCGGGCGGTTTCCTCGTAGGTAAGGAAGAAGGAGGGATAGACACCGTACTCGGCGTGTCGGAGCAGGTCCTGGCGCACGTCAGGAGAAAAGTTGAGGGCCTCGCCGTAGTAGGGCATATAGCCGGAAAGGACGATTTGCAGGAAAGGCACCGTCGCCGTGGTATAGATGTAGCCGCTGTCGGCGATGGGGATATCGTAATAGGCCCGGGCATAGGCGAAGAGGTAGTCGTTCGGCATGTACAGGGCCAGCGGGACGGGTATGGCGGCCAGGAGGGAACGGTAGGCGTCGATCGCCTCCTCCCGGTTGAGCAGGTTGTCCTGGCGAAAGTCGGAGTACAGGGTAGTGCCGATGTTATCCAGGGCCAGGCCGGCCGGGACCTTGCTCTGTATCTCCCGGCCGAGAGAACCGAGACGCGCTTCCAGGGCCGGAAGGTTGAGGAAAAAATTGGGCTTTCCCCGCCGGTAGCCTTGCGGGTAATCGCCGGTGATGGCTACCGCCAGGTCGTAGCGCGAGTACCCCCCCTGATCCCGGATCGCCGCCAGGGGATCGAGGTACAAGGCGAAGGCCCCGCCACGGCGAGCGACCTGTTCGGCCACCCTGCCCAGGTCGGCCAGGGTGCCCAGGCTGCCATCCAGGGCCAGGTAGGCAGGCGGCATGGCCGAAGCGCCGCCGGGCTGCCAGCCATAGTAGATGACCTGAGGGTTCGTAACGTCCAGTTCGGCCAGGATTTGCTCCATCTGCGGCAGGGTCGTCATCGGAATGGTGCGGTTCCAGAACAGGATTTTCTCCTGCTCGGCGGCCAGGAACTCCAGACGGATACCGATGCCGTCGGAGGGCAGCGGCTGTCGGCGAAGTAGCCCTTTTTCGAGCAAGTACTGCCGGTAACTGCGGGCCATGCCGACATAGTCGGCCTCCCGGCCGGTGAGGAAGCGGTAGTGCATGACGATGTCGAAGCGGTTGGTGCGGGGCTGAACGACGGTCACGCCATCGCCGGCCCGGCTGGTGCGCTGGAAGTAACTCTCGTTGTAGATGAAGGCGTTGTAGAGAAAGTTAAAGTTGGTGAGGATGCCGGAGGGATGGGCCTGGATTTCGGCATAGGACGCGCCCTTTTCCAGGACGGCCAGGTAGGCGTTCTGCCCCTCGCCATGCACCATGCCGATTACCGGGATGGAGATGGGATAAGGCCGGCGGATGGCCGGATCGAAAGGCAGGTGGGACACCATGCCCAGGTCGATGCCGTAGTAGCGGCCATAGTACATGTTCCGGGCTTTTGTCTCGGCGGCGAAGTGGATGAGGCTCCCACAGCCGTCGGGGATGAACATATAACCGGGCGTTTCGTCGCCGCGCGTCGCGCCCATCCAGGGGTAAAGATGGAGCATGCCCAGGCGAAAGTCGCCGTCCTCACGGATGGTCTCGAATGGCACCTCGACCCGCACGCCGGTTTCCTCCAGGATCAGGCGCAACCCCACCGAAATGGCCACATCGCTAAAGGTGACCTGGGCCTGGAGGCCGTTTTCAATGGGCCGGACCTCCATCGTGTGCTCGGCGCTGGCGATAGAAACCCGCCGAGTGTTGGCTTTCCAGTCCAGACAGTCCACGCTGAACCCGCTCTGGGCGAAAGCGAGCCAGGACCTGTTCAGGCGGTCCTCGGGGAGTTTTTCGTCCAGGCTGGAATGCCAGAGGTAACCGCTACGCTTGTCCAGCACCTTGAAAGCCAGGGTTTCCGGATTGACGTATAGGCGAAAGTTCTCGTTTTCAGCAACCAGGGTATAGGTTCCCGGGATAGCGTCTGGAGAAGGCGCGGCGAATACGGCCGGCGCCGGCAGAAGGAAGAGGAGAAGCAGGAAAAAGGTCAAGGCCCTGTTCATCTTAACCACGTAACTGTGCCTCCCGCCAGATGGCCGAGATAAAGTCATAGAACTGGGAGGCCAGCACATACAGGATATAGCCGGCCAGCAGCGCCATAGCCATCGTGAAGAGGGTCAGCAGGACGTTACGGACCGTTTCGCCGAAGGAGTAGTTATGGATTTCCTTGGCCATCAGGAAAAGCATCAGCCCGGTCCAGGCCCATACCAGGTTCATGGAAAAGGTGTAAAAAAAGGCCTCGTTGGCGCTCAGGACGTTGGAGAGGAGGGCGATTGGCAGCGCAAAAATGGCGTAAGGGGAGAGCGCGTAGGCGCTGCCGATGACGACGTCCCGGACGCGGCCCTCACCCTCACTGATGGTCGAGACCAGGTAGTTCGCCGCATTCCAGAGCAGAAGGAAGAGGAGGGTGTAGACGACCTCGTTTTCGGCGCGGATTTCTCCCGGGTTGGCGTAGGGATTGAAGATAAATCCGGTCAGGTAAGGGGTCAGCACCCGCACGATGACCACCCACAGATAGATCAGGAGGGCAAACGCCAGGCTGCCGCGCTGTTTGGCCTTGATGTAATAGAAACTATCGGCGGGGTGTTTGATGAAGCGAAAGAGGAAAAGAAAGTCGTCCACGAGTTTGCGGCGGCACAGCCAGGCCAGTCCACGCCGTACCGGAGCGAAGCAGGCGTAGCGGCGGTCGAGGCGTTTGAGGGCCCCCTGGGCAACGAGGAGGCCGAGTAGCCCGAGGAGGCCGGTTGCCAGGTATTGTTGCAGGACGACGTTGCGGAGTTCCCAGAAGGCTTCGGAATAGCCCCGGCGGTCTTCGGCATAGCGATAATAGGTCAGGGCGCGGATATAGTCGCCCTCCTTGAAGTACGCATCGGCGATGGCCTGGTAGGCCATGATGAATAAGCCGTTATAGCGCAGCACCTCCTCGAAGTAAGGTCGTGCCTCGCTGTAAAAGCCCTCCACATACAGCCGCACACCGTCATGGACCAGACGGGCAAACCTCGTTTCCCGGTAGACGACGATGGCGTTCTTGTCCTTGTCCAGCACATAGATGCAGTCCTGATAGCGTTCGATGGCGGTGGGGTTGCGGAGCAGTCCCAGGCGTTGCTCCCCTTTGTCCTGGGCCCCGAAGACAAAGAGGAGCATTCCTTTCCGATCGTACTCGTAGATTCGTCCCTCGGCATCTACCGCTGTGACCAGGCCGTTCGGACTGGCATGAAGGTCGCGAAAGGTCGTCGAGCCGTAGATTTCGGGGAAGATATTGTGGCCGGCGACGGTGAAACGGCGGATGCTGCGCTCGCGGGCCGTGCCCGAGGTTACGGTAAGGATCATCCCTTCGCTGTCGATGGCTACATTGGAGGGCGAGGCCGCCTCGTTCTTGATGAATTGCGCCAGTTGCTCCCTCGTCAGGAACAGGCGCTGCAAGAGCATCTTCAAGGACATCGTGGCCGGGTTCGCGCCAAAGTAGCCGATGAAGCGTCCGTCTCGGGTCATCATCACCAGGCCATCGGTCGAACCCTCGCTGACGATATAGAGGTTCTGGCGCGTGTCTACGGCGATTTTGCGAGGCAGGAACTCGTTCCTGCGGCCAAAGAGCGCCTCGTTCGGCCGGCCAAAACTCGTGGCCAGTGTGCCGTCATGGTCGAGGATGACGATGGAGTTGTTTCCGGCGTCGGCGATGTACATCGTTCCCTCGGGGTCCACAAAGAGGCCGTTCGGCTTTCGGAGCAGCCCTTCGCCGTAGGTTGCCACGATCTGCCAGTTGCTGTCCAGGCGCAGGATGCGGCCGTTGCCCGTATCGGCGATGTAAAGGTCTCCTTCTGCGGTGATGAACATATCCTCCGCACCGGACAAGGGCAGGGGCACCTCCGAAACGGGAACGTAGGCGTCCTGTGTCAGGTAGAGTCGGCCGCCCGGCCCCAGCGCCCAGGTCGTATAAGGGGTCAGGGCCTGCGCGGGCACGCCCGGAATCAGGAGGAGCAATAAGAGCACCAGAACGAGGAAGAGCGGCAGACGTTTCATCCCTTTAGCCCCGAATGCGACATCGTGCTCATGACCTGACTTTGCAGGAGGAGGAACATGATCAGGTTAGGCACGAACATGATCAGTGCTGCCGCTGCGGCCATACCCTGGCCGGCCACCACGTTCGCCCCGGCGGTTGTCGTCGAAAGTGTGCTGAGATAGTAGGCGAAGGTCTTGAGGTTTTCGATGTTGATATACATGGCCGAGGTATCGGCATTGTTCCAGGTGGCCTGGAAGGTCAGGATGGCGATGGTGGCCAGGGCCGGTCTGACCAGCGGCAGGACGATGCGCCAGTAGATCTGCAGGTCGGAGGCACCGTCGATCTGGGCTGCCTCGATGACCTCGTCCGGGATGGTGTCGATAAATTGCTTGAGCAGGAAGAGTCCGACCGGCATGGCCAGTGCAGGGAGGATGTGTACCCAGAAGGTATCGATCAGTCCCAGACGGGCGATGATGAGGAAGCGCGGGATGGTAACGGCAACGGGCACGAACATCAGCGCCACGGTGTTGACGGCAAAGAGCGTCTGCTTGAGCCTGAAGCGCTTCTTGGAGAGGGCATAGGCCGCCGTGCTGGAGATGGCAATGGAAGCCCCTATGGAGATGGCCGTGAGGACAATGCTGTTGAACAGGTAGCGGCTGACCGGCACCTCGGAGACGGTCATCAGGGTAAAAAGGTCGGTAAAGTTCTTCAGCGTTGGGTTGACGACGAAGAAGCGCGGCGGGTAGGCGAAGAGTTCCTCGGGCGGCTTGAAGGCGTTGGAGATAATAAAGATGATCGGCAGGAGCATAAAGGCCACCACCGGAGCCAGGATGATGTAGAACTGAATCTGGCTGGGGTGGAAGCCGGATGGATTGATGCCGCTGTTGCGCAGGCTGTACGATTTCTGAAGGAAACGGAGTCTCATGGGTAGCCCTACCGCCGTATACGCTATCGTTCCTCGCTGCCGAACAGCCGGTTGGCCAGGCGGGTGAAGAACAGCACCATCAGGAGCAGGACCACCGAGACGGCTGCCGCGTAGCCCATCTCGTAGCGCAGGAAACCATAGTCCTCGATGTGGTTGACGATGAGCTGGCCGGCATATTGCGGGGTGGGGTTGGACCCCGAAAGAGCCACGCCGATCGAGCCGGCCTGGAACGTGCCGACGATGGCCATCACCGCCCCAAAGAGCATCTGCGGCTTCATCGAGGGGATGGTGATGTAAAAGATCTGCTGCCAGCGGTTGCTCAGACCATCGACGGCGGCGGCCTCATAAAGTTCGGGGTTGATGTCCAGAATGCCGGCCAGCATGGCCAGGAAGCCCACCCCCATGCTGCTCCACAGCGTGACGACGATCATAATCGGCATCAGGTACTGAGGCGATTGCAGCCACTGCACCGGTTCCTGGATGATGCCCAGGTTCAGCAGGAAACTGTTCAGATAGCCGTTCTGGTCGCCGCTGAAAAGGGTTTGCCAGACGACGGCCATCGTCACCGCCGAGGTCATCGAGGGCGAATACAGGATCAACGCCAGGATGGTACGGGGGAGGCGCGGCAGTTGCGCCAGCATCCAGGCCAGCAAAAAGGCCAGTATGTAGCCGCCCGGCCCAACAATGACCGCAAACTCGATGGTGTTGGGCAGGACATGTTTCATGAAAATGTCATCCTGGGTCAGCAGAGTGATATAGTTGCGCAGGCCGATGAAGGTCGGGAATTGGATGGTATCGAAATAAGTGAACGAGAGGACGACGGCTATCGCCACCGGAATGACGATAAAGACCATGAACAGGATGGCGTAGGGGAAGATGAAGGCGTAAGCGCTTCCTTCCCGGGCCAGCCATCGGCGGAAGGCGGTTCTGAGGGTAGTCATTTCTCTGCTGCCTCCATCCACCGGCGGACGGTCTCGATGGTGGGCACCCGAATCTCGCGTACCGGCACGCCGTTGCGGGTGTAACCGAGTTCCTCCATCTTGCGCGCCATTTCACGGTTGATCGTCAGAATGGCGTTGTCGATCGCTACGCGTGGGTTGACTCCGTCGAAGACGATCCGGTTCCAGGCATTGCTTAACTCGCGCTCCTGCATGTACGTGCCGGGAAGTTTGACCGGCTCCTGAAGCCATTCCCACTGTTTGAGGATGACCTCTTTGTGCTCCTCGGGAATCGGCAGATAACGGAAGGCTTCCAGGTTGGCCGTGTACCACAGGTATTCCGGGCCATAGTTCATCAGGAGTTGCCGTTCGTACTCCACCTGGGTCTCGGTGGACATCCACCACTTCAGGAATTCCCATGCTTCCTGCGGCCTTTCGGTATCGGCGAGGATGACGCAGGTCTGCGCCGAGCCGGTGGCGTAACGGTTTTGTCTCCCGTCCGGCAGGACGGTGGCCGGGTAGAGGTCGATTCCCCACAGCCCTTCGATTTCGGGCGCGGCAGTGCGCAGTTTGATGTACGTCTCCACGTTGGAGATGCCCACCGGCAGTTCGCCGTTGCGGAAACTGTCGTAAAAACTGACGGCGGTGAGCGGCATCCCGTAGACGGTGAATTGTTCGGCCATGAATTTGATGGCGGTGATGGATTCGTCGCTGCCGAGTCCGGTCTTCAGGCCGTCGGGACTGTATAACGCGCCGCCGAAATTCCAGATATAAGGAGCCGTGATGAGATAACCCTTGAGGCCGCTGCCGGTTGAAAGTGGGGTGTAAAAGTTCATCCCATAACGCTGCAGTTCGGGCAAGATGGCGATGACTTCATCCCAGGTGTGCGGGACCGACAGCCCAAGGGAATCCAGGATATCCTTGCGGTAAAACGTCACCCAGAAATCCTGCGTCTCCGGGATGGCATAGACCGAATCGTTGATGATGTAGCCCAGGAGCGAACCGGGGGCATAGATGCGGATGAAGGAATCGAAATCCTCAAAGGAGCGCAGATCGTACAGGGCGTTGCGCAGGGCGAGTTCATAGGGGATGTTCGTGCTGAGGCCCAGGACCACATCCGGTTCGATGTCGGCGGCGATGGCCAGGGCCAGTTTCGATTCGTTGGGCATGAGCGAGAATACAACGCCGATGCCCGTCCGTGGAGTAAAAGACCGATCGGCCATTTGCTGCATCAGGGCCACATACTGCCGGGGACGGTTGACCCAGACTTCGATTTCGCCCTCGCTCGCGCCGATGGATTGATAGGGGGTGCGTGTGAAGGAGTGGAAGAAGCGCTTGATGCCCTCGCTCGCCGATTCCCAGGCCGAGACCTGCGGTTCTGGCGGCGTGACATCGGGCGAGTGCAGGTAGATTTTGTCCAGCATAAGCGGCTGTTTCTGCAGGGCACTGAGCACATTGCCCAGCAGTTGGGCCGCCGATTGTGGCCCCTCGGAGAGGCGGTTCATGCGCACCGGGATTTTGTTGGGGTCGTTCCGGAGTACGAGAATGTTGTCGAGGGCCATCTGGTAGTTCATGATCTCCTGCGAGTTCAGCCCGCCGCTCAAGGTCTGTAGCGCGGCCTTGTCGGCGGCGAGCCTGGCGGCGATGTCATCCAGCCGCTCCTCGATGTTGGGGATGTATTCGGCAATTTCCCATTCCCGATAGCGGTCCACCTGGTTGCCGGTCAGGCGCTTGACCTCCAGCGAGAGGGCCGTGATGTCCCCAATGGAGCGACGGATGTTCCTGATGGCGGCATCGTAGGGGGAAGTGGTAACCTCCAGCCCCAGGACGTTCGTCCCCCGTTGCAGGTACACCCGATAGGGCAGGGTGACGTTTTCCCATCCCGGGTGATAGCCGAACGGTATTTCGTTAGCCTCATCAAAGGGCACGGTTCCGTTGATGGTGAGGCGGCGGAAAACGACAAAGTTACTGCGTGTATTTTGGAGGACCCGCAGGGTGATAAGATACATCCCGTCCTGCGGTACTTTTACCTCGTAGTAGAGTGCGCTGCCGCTGCGTTGCCAGCTTTCCCCGCCGATGGTGTTCAGGAGCAGGCGATAGGTGTCGTAGGGCGTGACTTCCAGGCTGCGGTCATAGAGAGGGCGGATGGAGATATCGTTCTTGTAACTTGGTCTTTCTGCCTCGATTTCGATCAGCACCCCGACAGAGTCCTGGGCAGGTTTCCGGGCAAGGTAGTCGCTATACGGCATGTCCGGCGAAAATGGTCGGAGGTAGATGCTGCCCAGAAGGAGGATCTCGCGGGTCAGGACAAACTCAAAGTCGTGCTCGCCCTGGGAAAGGTGGATGGTCAGCGGGTACTTGCGGCTCAGGTTGACATCTCGTAGATAGACCTGGGTCCAACGCGCCAGGCGCACTGCGGGGATAAGGGTCTCGTTGCCGTAGCGGTCGAGCGGAAACTCTTCCGCCGGGCTGCGGTAAAAAAGCGGGAAGACGATGCGGCGGGCATCTTCGACCGGCAGGGCACCATCCAGAAGGAGTTGACCCTCCGGGGCAGTGACGAGCACCTCCTCCGGCACGGCGGCATCGAAGGCGATGGTATATTCCCCCGCCGTCTCGATCGTTACCGAAAAGCGGGCGCTGTCCCCTCGGGTCAATCGGACGCTGGGCTTGTTATACTGGTGGGCCAGGTCGTCGTTGGCGAGCGGCAGACCGAAGGTATCGGCACGGATCTCGATGGTCCGGCCCTGTTGCCCGCCGGGCTGGGCTGCGAAGGCGAGGGTGGCGGGCGGCCGGGCTGCCCCAGAAGTCACCTGGCCGGCCCCCAGGAGATTCAGGAGCGGGACGATTGCCCCAAGGAGACTCAAAACACGGACCGCCCTGATTTTCCCGCTCATCTCATGCGAGCGCGTCTCTGACCACTTGGGGAAGAGGGGGCTGCACGCGCTGGTGCAGCCCCCTCCGGGTCGCTTTTAAGGCTTGAGTTCGGCGCGGGCCTCATCGAGCAGGCGGTTGGCGAACTCTTCCAACCGGGCTGCATAATCCTCGTACTTGTACCTGCCCTCGTTGGCGAAGTTGAACATGTACCACATGTTCACATCCTTGTCCTCGCCGATGTCGATGCCGGGTTTACCTTCCCAGCGGGCGGCGACGTACCCGGGCACGATCTTGGCCAGCGATTCGAGCAGGCTGTTGTCCAGGTTCTCGAAGGCCTGGCGCAGGCCGGGTTTATCGCCGACGAAGGACAGGTACAGGTCGATGGTTTCGGCGTCCACGAAAACCGGCATGCGGGTGGGCACCTGGCCGGCCGCGCGGGCGATCTCGGCCTCGGCCAGGTAACCTTCGCGCGAGAAGGTCATCCATTTGGCGAACTTGAAGGCCTCTTCCAGGTTGGCGGTCGTCTTGGCGACGACGATAAAGTCGCCCACCAGGGCCTGGTTGCCGCCGGGGATGCCCAGGAAGTCCCAGTTGAAGGTGGCCTGCTGGGCGATGGCCGGCACCGCCCAGCCGCCGTCCCAGCGGACGCCGCATTCCTGATTCAGGAAGAGTTCCCACGGCCCCTGCGACTTGAAGTTGGCTTTCTGCTCGTCGGTGAGGCCCTGCCAGGTATGCGGCCGCATCTCGCCGGCCTTGGCCACGCCGGCCTTGAAGGCTTCGGAGTTATAGTGCATGTGTTGGCCGTCGAAACTGAACCACTTCAGGGTCGGGTCCTGGGTGCTGGGATACCAGCCCAGGATGAATTCCATCTCGTCCATGCCCAGGCGACCTTTCTGGACGTCGGTCAACTTGGTGACCACGGCGAAGAACTCGTCCACGGGGGTGCCATAGGTGGGCGCTCCCAGGTTGTTGGCTTCAAAGAGGTCCAGATTGACGAAATAGCCCATGACAAACTGCGCCGCCGGCAGAGCCAGTACCTTGCCGTTGTAGGTCACGGCGTTGCGCAGTACCTCCGGCACCTTCTGCCAATCCGGGTCCTCGCTCACCAGTTCGGTCAGGTCGGCCAACCAGCCGTTCTTGACGTAGAGGGGAGTCTTGTCGGCCATGAAGACGTCGGGCAGTGCGCCTTTGGCCGCTAGGGCGGTCAGTTTGTCGTCCCACGTGCCCTCGCCTGACATGTCCACGAACTCGATGGTCACGTGAGGGTTGAGTTCCATGTACTTCTTGACCAGCTGGCGCTGGACGTTGTTTTCCTCTTCCGTGCCCAGGTTCCAGTTGGCATAGCGGAGCGTCACGGGCTTCGGGGTGGGAACCGCCGTAGGGGCCGCCGTGGGGACGGGGGTCGCCGCCGGTTTTTCCGTAGCCGGGGCGGTAGGTTGTGGGCCGCACCCGGCCAGGACACCGATCAGCATCGCGCCGATCAGGACCAGGGGAAGCATCTTGAGCGTCTTCATCTGAGTCCTCCAGTTACTTTGCAAGAAATCCGTCCTACAGCCGTGGAGTAGAAGTGTCTTGGTACCTCTCGGTTCACCTCCTTTCTTGCTTCGCTCATCCCATCAGGACCTCGACGAGGTGGGTTTGGCCATCCGCAAAGGCCGGGATGAGCTGCCCCGCCATCGGTTGCCCGTCCACCAGGAGCGACCGGACGCCGCGGTTGACGTGATGCGGGTTTCGAACCTCGATATGGTACAGGGCGTTGCGGAATCTGCGTCGGACCGTAAATCCAGACCAGGCAGCCGGAATGGACGGGTCCACCAGCAGGCCATCTTCTTGCGGTCGGATGCCGAGAATCCAGTGTGTCGCCACACGGTGCAACCATTGGGCCGAGCCGGTGTACCAGGTCCAGCCGCCGCGGCCATAGTACGGAGAAAACGGTCCGTCCACGTTGCCGGGGGTAACATAGGGCTCGGCCCTGTATACGTCGATGTCCGCACTCCGGTTGGGTGGACAGATGCGCCGGTAGACTTCGTAGGCCTGTTCGGGCCGGCCGATGAGGATATAGGCCCACACGGTCCAGGCGGCGGCGTGCGTGTAGACGCCGCCGTTCTCGCGCAGGCCCGGTGCGTAGCGGGTCACGTAACCGATATCGGGGCGCGGGCGGGTAAAAGCCGGGTAGTTGAGCAGCGGGCCATAGTCTGTAAGCAGATACCTGGTTACCGCCTCCATGGCAAGCCGGGCCTTTTCTTCCTCCGCCGCTCCACTGATGACCGCCCAGATATTGGGCATCAGGAAGATTTGCCCCTCCTCGTTGTGGTGCGAACCGAGCAAAAGGCCCTCGTCGGTGGTGGCCTGAAGGTACCACGCACCGTCCCAGCCGTGGAGGTTGAGGGCTTGTTTCAGGCTGGCGGCCACGCCGGCGCACTTCTGGGCAAAGCGTTCGTCGCCGCAGCGCCGCGCCAGGGGGATGAAATTGCCCAGGATGTAGTAGAGGAACTCGGCCATCCAGAAACTCTCGCCCTTGAGGAGCGTGCCGACGGCATTCAGGCCATCGTTCCAGTCGTGATCGCCCATGAGCGGGATGCCGCGTGGCGAGAAGCGGGAAAAGGCGCGCTCGATGGCGTGTTTGCAATGGTGGTAGATGGACTCGGCCGGCCCGTTCAGATAGGGCACCGGCTCATCGAGCAGACTGTAGTCGGCGGTCTCTTTCAGGTAGGAATCGAGAACGAAAGGCAGCCAGAGCAAATCATCGGAGCAGTTGGTGCGTGGCCCGCCGCCCCGAATGGAGAACCACCAGTGGAGTACATCCCCTTCGATGAACTGCTGTGCAGCGTGAAGGAGCAATTGCCGGCGGGTGTATTCCGGTTCGCCGGGCAGAAAGATCAGACTGTCTTGCAACTGGTCGCGGAAGCCGTAGCCGGCCGAAACCTGGTAAAAAGCCGCTTTGCCCCACAGGCGACAGGAGATGGCCTGGTACTTGAGCCAGTAGTTGGTCATGAGGTTGAGTGCCTCGTCGGGCGTCTGCACATACTCCTGGTCTACAAAGCGCGACCAGAGCGCGTGTACCTCCTGGAGGGCCTGGGCGCTCTTTTCGGGTGTGGTGTAGCGGGCGATCAGTTCGTAGGGGTCTTCCCGGCCGTTTTCGGCTGCCCCCAGGGTGAAGACAACCGTCTTGCTTTCCCCGGGTTCCAGGAAAATCTCCACCTGCAGGGCGGCAATGGCGTCGCCGAAACGCCCGCTGCGGCCGGCCAGGCGCTCCAGGCGCATGGCCTGAGGGTGTTCCTCGCTCTCGTAGAGGCCGATAAAGGTCTCTTTGTCACAATCGAACGACTTCAGAGGCTCGCTCACGGCCATGAAGGCTGTATAGGGCCAGTCCACGTTGTTGTAGCGGCCTCGGTCGTCGGGGAAACCCCACAAGTACTTGCGGGCAAAGGTGGCGCGGCCCTGGGCATCGGCCCAGGTTTCGATGAAGAGCCGGTGGAACTCGCGGTGCTCATCCGGGGCGAAGCCCAGCAACCATTCGGCGTAGGAAGTCACGTCCAGGTGTCGGGGATTTGGGCCCGTGTTGGTCAGCCGTAATTCCAGGACCTCCACCGGATCCCGGGCCGAGACAAAGACGGTCAGTTCGCTGCGGATGCCCTGGACCTGCTGCTGGAAACGCGAGTAGCCCAGACCGTGCACCACGCGGTGTTCCTCGTAAGGGTGCATCACCGGCTTGTAGGTGGCCGACCAGTATTCCCCGGTCTCTACATCGCGGATATAGAGGTACTTTCCCCAGTTGTCCTTGACCAGATCCTGAAAAGAGCGCGTGATGCGATTCTGGCCGGCGTTGCCCCGCCAGGAATATCCCGAGCCGGTCTGGGACACCATCATCCCATAGTCGCCGTTACTGATGACGTTGCCCCAGGGGCGTGGGGTCAGGGGCGTAAAGATGATGTACTCCCGGCCATCTTCGGAAAAGCAACCGTAGGCGTTCTGGAACTTGTTCATCCTGCCCCTCAAGGTGGATGGGAGAACGATGCCCGAATAGCCGCTTACGTCGGTGCGAACGAGTCGCGCCAGGCCGGACCTTGATTGGACATATGCTCAGACGCTACGAAGTGAAACGTTTTACCTAGCCACATTTTACCACATACGCCGGGGTTTGTCAAGACCCCGCATTAGTGAACCTCGCTTTGCCAAAGAGACGACCTGGTGTATAATGGTTCTATGAGACCAAAAGGCAGTGCCAAAGAGTTGGAAGTTCGTCGTCGGATCGCCGGCAGAATGCTCCAGCAAGGCAAAGGTGTCCGCGAGGT
>DAOUAK010000037.1:0-24838 GCA_034433695.1 Chloroflexia bacterium | reverse complement strand
AGGGCCGGGCTGGTGGCCGAGGAGCCGGTAGTATCCACCGTCGTGTCGGGGAGGGTATCGGGCGAGGTGCTCCATTCGATGGAGTAGCCGTAGACGCCGCTCAGGTTGTCCCAGGCCCCGGACCAGGAGACGTCTATGGTGTTATCGTTCGACCAGGTGGAGGGGGTATGGCTGGTGCTCCAGACGCTGGAAGGGTTAGAGGGCGGGGTGGCATCAATGTAGAACGGCCCCAGGTGGACGGCGCCGGCGTTCCAGTTGCCGGCCACATCGCGGGTGCGGATGTGGAAATACCAGGAGTTCCCGTCGGCAAGGGCCGGGCTGGTGGCCGAGGAGCCGGTAGTATCCACCGTCGTGTCGGGGAGGGTATCGGGCGAGGTGCTCCATTCGATGGAGTAGCCGTAGACGCCGCTCAGGTTGTCCCAGGCTCCGGACCAGGAGACGTCTATGGTGTTATCGTTCGACCAGGTGTAGGGAGTATGGCTGGTGCTCCAGACGCTGGAAGGATTGGAGGGCGGAGTCTTGTCCACGATGATGTCCACGGTGTTGCTCCAGGGGCTGGTCTGGCTTCCCTTTTTTGCGGCCACGCGGTAGTAATAGTACCCATCGGCCTTGCCGGTGAAGGAGTACTGGCTGGAGGAGGTGGTGTACTCGGTGGGGCTGCTGAAGGAGGGGTTGTCGTCCTCCTGGAGGAGGTAAGAATCGGCGCCGGTCACATCGGTCCAGTCCACGGTATAGTTGCCGGAGGTAGAGTACTCGCCGGGGTCGTAGAGGGTAGGCGCCTGGAGGATGCCGCAGGCCGCCTGGCCGGCCGCCAGGACGTTCAGGTAGCCATAGCCGTAGGTGTAGTTGCCTTCGCCGTTAGGTGGGGCGCCACAGGTGCCGGCCGGCGGGGTATCGGCGTTGTCCTGGAGGATCTCAAAAGTCTGGTCGATCTGTCCGATGAGGGAGGAATTACACGACCACAGGAGCGCCACGGCGCCGGCCGAGTGTGGAGAAGCCATCGAGGTGCCGCTGTAGGTGCAATCCCAGCCGTTCGTGGGTACCGAAGAGCAGATGTTTACTCCCGGCGCGGAGATGTTCGGCTTGGTGTAGGGGGTATAGGGAGGACAACTGCCTCCGGGAGCAGGCCCACGGCTGGAGAAGGAGGCGATGTTGCGGGAGGAGTCGTGGGCCGCGCTGGCAAACGACTCCTGGTAGATGCCCGGACTGCCCAGTGTGGAGCAGGAGGGGCCGGAGTTCCCGGCGGAGAAGGCGGGGAAGATGCCGGCCGCCCGCCAGGCCTGGACTTTGGCCTGATACCAGGTATTGCAGCCGGGGCCGCCCCAGGAGTTATTCACCACATGGGGGCGGTTGGCCGAACTCCCGCCGGGGGCCAGAATCCAGTCGGCGCAGGCGTTCAGATCGGAGTCGTAGCACTGATTGGTCCGACAGCCCTTGCAGGCGATCCACTGGGCATCGGGGGCCATCCCCACCTGGTAGGGGAGGGAGGGGTCGTCGTCGCCGACCATGGTGCCCATGACGTGGGTGCCGTGGCCCTGGTTGTCGCAGGGGGTGCCCCCGCAGATATTGGCGGGGTCGTACCAGCAGACGGAACTGCCGGGGTTGCCCGGGCATTTGTAGGCCTGGTCCAGGGCGGGGTGGTTCCACTGCACGCCGGTATCAATATTGGCTACAAGTATGCCGTCGCCCTGCACGCCGAACTGGGTCCAGAAGTCGTCGGCGTTGGTGTCCACGATGCCCCAGGCGAGGGACTGGGGCGCACTTTCGGAAACGGTGGCGGTGGAGGTGATGGGGTCAATAGAGTAGACCCGGGTGGCGCGGATGAAAGCGACTTCGGGGAGGGCGGCCAGGTCCTTTGCCGCCTGAAGGTCGCCGGCCCAGACGTAGAGTTCGTTGCCGGCGATAAAGGTCTGGTGGCGCAGACTGCGGTCGTCCAGGAGGGCTTTCGCCCGTTCCTGGGAGCGTTGGGCCGTCTCTGCGAGCACCCGGACGACGAACTCGCCGCGTTCCTCCCAGCCCATCGAATAGGCCGGGGAGAGGTCGGCCTGTTCGGCGAAACGGACGATGAAATCGGCCGTGCCGTCGGTAGCCAGCCGGTCGAGCAGTAGCGGTTCGATCTTGTCCAGGGGTTCCACCTGGACATCCGGGGAGGCCGCGGTGGGAATAGAGAGATGGGGAAAAAGGAGCAAGGCAAAGGTCAAGATTAGGACCAACGTCAGCACCTGGGCTCTGGTAGGGTTTTTAGAAGGCATCGAAACACCTCCTTGGCCGGAGGACCCTTTGCTAGCCATCCGGAAGAATTTTTTGAAAGGGACCGGCCCAGTACCGTATTGCCCGACGGTTCAATGAAAAGACCCGTCGAAGATTCGGACCGGTTTGAGACATTGCTTCCGAGGAACCAGGACAATTTCATTATAACACACTTCCCGGCCCGTGTCAAGATACATAATTTTGCCCGAGGCAAGTACAGTTGAATTGTGCCCCGACTTGCGGTATAATGTGAACCGCTACACCTAGTTCACCCAAAGGAGAGGTCAGGATGACGTATGAAAACATCCTCCTTCAGGTAGATGGCGAGGTCGCCGTCCTCACCGTGAACCGTCCGAAAGTTCTGAATGCCCTCAGCCATGCCACCGTTGCCGAGATGGCCGCCGCCTTCCAGGAGGTCGAGGCCAATCCCCAGGTCCGGGCCCTCGTCCTTACCGGGGCCGGCCCGAAGTCGTTCGTCGCCGGGGCCGACATCAACGAACTGCGCGTCCTCACCCCCGCCGAAGGCGAGGCCATGTGCCGGCGGGCCGAGCAACTCTTCCTGCGCATGGAAAACTCCCGCCTGGTCGTCCTCATGGCCATCAACGGCTTTGCCCTCGGCGGCGGATGCGAACTGGCCATGGCCGGCGACATCCGCATCGCTTCCGACAACGCCCGGTTGGGCCAGCCGGAGGTGAAACTGGGCCTGATTCCCGGCTACGGCGGCACCCAGCGTCTGCCCCGCCTGGTGGGGATGGGCCAGGCCATGCGGTTGGTGCTCAGCGGGGAACACATCCCGGCGCTGGAAGCCAGGGCCATCGGGCTGGTGGACCTGGTCGTCTGCCAGAAGTGCGGCCAGGAGATGCCCGGAAGCCCCTGCAGGGAAGGGTGCGGTCACGAGGCCCACTGTCCCAACTGCGGCCAGCCGGTACAGACCTGTCCCCAATGTCAGGGTCCGCTGGACCGCTGGGGACATTGCCACACCTGCAACCCCGAGGCGCCCAGCACCGCCCTCAGCGCCGCCCGGGACCTGGCCGGCCGCATCCTCAAGAACGGCCCCCTGGCGGTGGAGGCGGCCAAACGCTGCCTGCGGGTCGGCGCAGAGGCGCCTCTGGACAAAGCCCTGGCCTTTGAGGCGGCCCAGTTCGGCCTGATCTGTGCCACCGAGGACAAGACCGAGGGCACCTCGGCTTTCCTGGAAAAACGCGAGCCCTGTTTCCGGCGGCGGTAGGGCCGGAGCCGGATAAGGGAAACGGCAGTGCGCGAGTTCATAGACGGTAGCGAAGCCATTGCCCGGGGGGCACTGGCGGCTGGTTGCGACTTTTTTGCCGGCTACCCGATTACCCCGGCCTCGGGCATCCTGGTGCACATGCTCCGCGAACTGCCCAGGGTGAGGGGCATCGGCATCCAGGCCGAGGACGAGATCGCCTCGATGGGGCTGTGCATCGGTGCGGCGATGGCCGGCCGCAGGGTGATGACCGCCACCTCCGGCCCCGGCATCAGCCTCTACAGCGAAAACATCGGCCTGGCCATCATGGCCGAGGTGCCGATGGTCATCGTGGATTGCCAGCGCCTGGGGCCGGCCACCGGCGGGGCCACCACCGTCGGCCAGGGCGACGTCCAGTTCCTCCGCTGGGGCACCTCCGGCGGCTACCCCATCATCGCCCTTTCCCCCAGCACCATCCCCGAATGTTACTCCCTCACCATCCGCGCCTTTGACCTGGCCGAGCGTTTCCGTCTGCCCGTCTTCATCGCCACCGATAAGGAAATGGTGCAGACCCGCGCCACGGTGGAAATCGAGCGCTACGAGGTAGTGGCAGGAGCGCAACGGGTTGCGCCCGTGCTTCCCCGCCGTTACGCTCCGGCCGAGGGCGAATTTGTCCCCTATCGGGTGCGCGAACTCGATGAGGTGCCTCCCTTTTCGCCCTACGGCGGTCCTCACCTCCTCCGCCTCACCGGCTCCACCCACGATGAACGCGGCTACCTGACCAAGGACCCGCCCCAGGTGGACCGGCTCAACCGCCACCTGGCCGCCAAGGTGGAGGCCCATCGGGACGAGATCGCCCTGGTCAAAGCCGACCTGCAGCCCGGAGCCCGCACCCTTCTTCTCTCCTACGGCATCACGGCCCGCTCGATGGCGGAAGCGGTGGTTCTGGCCCGCGCCGCGGGGAAAAAGGTCTCCGCCCTGACGGTGCTTTCGCTCTGGCCGGTGCCGGAAAAAGCCATCCTCGCCGCCCTGGAGGGAGTGGAGCGGGTGGTGGTGGCCGAACTCAATCTGGGGCAGTACCGGCTGGAAATCGAGCGGCTGGCCTGCCGGAAGGAGGTCGAAGTGGTCGGCATCCACCGCGTGGACGGCGAACTGATTACCCCGCAGGAGATCCTGGAGGCGGTGTGCGAATGAGCGCGGAAGCCCGCTGGGAAACCTACCTCGATCCGGCCCGGTTGCCTTACCCCTTCTGCCCGGGCTGTAGCCACGGCCTGGTGCTCGATCACCTCAATGCCGCCCTGGTACGCCTTCAGATCGACCCCCGGAAGGTCGTCCTGGTCTCCGATATCGGCTGTTCGGGCCTTTCGGACCAGTACTTTGCCACCGGCGCCTTTCACGGGTTGCACGGCCGCTCGGTCACCTATGCCTGCGGGATGAAACTGGCCAACCCCGACCTCAAGGTCATCGTCATCATGGGCGATGGGGGAGCCGGCATCGGCGGCCATCATCTCATCAACGCTGCCCGGCGCAACATCGGCGTCACCGTGCTGGTCCTCAACAACTTTAACTTCGGCATGACCGGCGGACAGCACTCGGTGACCACCCCTCACGGAGCCATCACCTCGACCACCCGCCTGGGCAACCTGGAATATCCCCTGGACCTCTGCGGCCTGGTCATCGCCAGCGGCGGGAGTTTTGTCGTCCGGACCACGGCTTTCGACCCGGAACTCCCGGACCTCCTGGCCCAGGGTATCGCCTGGGAGGGATTTGCCTTCTTCGACATCTGGGAACTGTGCACGGCTTACTTTGTCCCCGGCAACCGTTTCAGCCGTCGGGCGCTGGAGGCGGCCCTGGCGGAGCGGCCTCACGGCCTCATCCATCGGGAGGAGCGGCCGGAATACAGCCGGGCTTACCGGGAGGCTGCCGCGGCCCAGGCCGGCCGGCCGGCCCTTGCCCCGCAGCCCATCCTTCCCCGATACGCCAGCCAGGTGCGCCGGAAAACCCATATCATCATCGCCGGCGCCGCCGGCCAGAAGATCCGCTCCACCGCAACCGGCCTGGGCCGCGCCGGAATGCTGGCCGGCCTCTGGGTCACCCAGCGCGACGACTACCCGGTCACGGTGCAGACCGGACATTCGGTCTCTGAAGTTATCCTCAGTCCGGAGGAAATCTATTACACCGGCATCCCTGCCCCCGACATCGTCCTCCTCCTGGCCCCCGAAGGGCTGAAGGTGGTGCGAAAGGTGCTGCCCGGGCTGGGAGAGGGGACGCGCCTCTATGTCCGCGCCGACCTCCTTCCGCTGGAGACCGGGGCCCAGATTATCCCGCTCGACTTTGGGCGGGCGCGGGCCGGGAAGAAGGATATGGCCATGATGGCCCTGGCCGCTATGCTGGAAGATACCGGGCTTCTTCCCCTGGAGGCGCTCCGGGAGGCCGTCTCGATGGGCCAGCGGCCGGAAATCGCCCAGGAAAACCTGGCGGCCATCGAGGCGGCCCAGAACTTGTTGCGGTGAGCGTGGGTTTTTGTTCTTTGGGCGTGATGGACGCCCGGGAGGTGGTCTTGCGCTGATGCCGATTCCCGGCCTTTCGCCCCTGAAGATCGAGGAGGTGTCGTTTGTCTGATCGTCGCTGTGCCAACTGCGGTTACTTTGAGCCGGCCCAGCAGCAGGGATGGGGCTATTGTACCCACCCCGAACTGCGCAAAAAGTGGGGGGGCCGGCCGATCAAACGCAAGTCCCATGCCTGCCTGAGCACGGGAAAGGACTACTGGGAGGCTCCCGGCCAGCAGTTGCACGTGATGCTCGGCAAAATTCTCCTGGATATGCACAAGATCACCCGCACCCAACTGGAGGCCGGCCTCAGCGTCCAGCAGGCCGAGGGCTTCACCCGCCGCATCGGGGAAATCTGGGTGGCGCTGGGCTATGTGACTCCGGAGGATATTCAGGAGGCCTTGCAGCGGCAGCAGGAGATCCTGCGCCTGAAAGGAATCAACTTCCCCGGAGGCGAAACGGGTTAAAGTCCGTATCGTAGTCGTAGTAATCTTCCTGCTCGGCGCGCTTGAGGAAGTGGACGATGCGGTAGGTGACCGGGGTCATCACCGCTTCGACTCCGACCTTGAAGAGGTAGTTGGTCAGGAAGGTGGCCCCGACCAGTTCCCACGACCAGACCCCGGCAAAGGCGATCAGGACAAAGAGGATGGTATCCACCCCTTCGCCCACCAGGGTGGAGCCGATCGTCCGCGTCCAGAGCCAGCGCCCGCGGGTCCAGATCTTCATCTTGGCCAGGACGAAGGAGTTGGAAAATTCCCCGGCAAAGTAGGCCAGAAGGGAAGCGATCACGATGCGCCAGGTGGTGCTGAGGAGATAGGCGTAGGCCAGTTCGGCTCCGCCGCTTTCCCCGCCAGAGATCAGGACGTCAAAGGTCCGGGAAGAAGGTTGCATGTCGGGGGCCAAAACTACCACGCGGCCACCCCGGTTGACGAAGATGCCGGTGCGCCACTCCTCGGCCCCCGGGAGGAAGCCCACCAGGGCCAGCGTGCCGGCCAGGAGGGCGTTGCAGGCAAAACCCATCCAGATGACCTGGCGGGAGCGCCGATAGCCGTAGACCTCGGTGAGAATGTCGCCGAAGATGTAACTGAGGGGGAAGAGGATGGTCCCCGCATCGAAAGCCAGGCGCAGCCCCAGGATGGATATACCCCAGTCCACGAATTTGGCCGAAGAAGCCACGTTGCTGATGAGGAGGACGGCGACGAAGAGAGCCATCACCAGATCAAAGTAGCGGAAGGGCCGTTCGCCAGAGGGGGAGGTGCTTCCTTCCATCCATCACCTCTTTTCGGGGCAGACGTTCGGTGCGCCTGGATCGGCGCGGCGATCCCGGAAGACCACGCTGCCCGGAATCGTCTTGGCCTTGCGCTTCAACTCGGCGGCGATGTCGGCCACCTGGCCAGGGTGCTGGAGGGTGCGCTGCTCGTTGGTGACGATGACCAGGGTGATACTCATCAGGGGGAAGCGGGTCGGTCGGCCCTGGCGGTCCAGCGTCTCGATATAGCCCCGTGCTCGGGCCTCGGCATCGTAATAGAGGGGAATCACCTGCTCGAACTCTTCCACGACACGGCGGCAGATCGGCTCGGCCCGATCCGGGGTGGTGAGCACCACAAAGTCGTCCCCACCGATGTGCCCCACAAAGTCATCGGGGTTGCCCAGTTCCCGCACGGCCTCCACCAGCACCCGAGCCGTCTGGTGGATGATCCCATCGCCCCTGAGGAAACCGTAGACATCGTTATAGGCCTTGAAGTTGTCCAGGTCGGCGTAGCAGACGGCCAGCGGCCCTCCGGAGGCCAGGCGCTGACGCAGGGCCCGTTCGATGGCGACGTTACCGGGCAGGCGTGTGCTGGGGCTGGTGGAAAATTCCGCCTCCCTTCGGCGCAGGACGGCCTCGATGCGGGCCACCAGTTCGACGAAGGAGTACGGCTTGGTCACATAATCATCGGCAAGGAACTGGAAGGCCCGGGCCTTTTCCTCCGGCCGATGCTCGGCCGAAAGGAGGATCACGGCGGTCTGGCAGGTTCTCCAGTCCTCTTTCAGGGTGCGCAGAATCTCCATGCCGTCGGCGTCGGGAAGACGCAGGTCCAGGAGCACCAGGTCGGGTTCCCAGTAGCGCACGGCCTCCAGGGTGGCGCTGCCTTCACCCAGTTCAAAGACGGCATAGCCCCGTTCGTTCAGGTCGACGGCCAGGGGGCGACGGGTATCCTCTTCGTCGTCCACGAGGAGGATCTTGCCCCGGCGGGGAGCCGTCTCCGTCGGCGGATGCAGGATGTCGCTCACCGCCCGCAGGAGGACCTCCCGGTGTACCGGTTTGGAGAGCGCCCCGACGGCACCGGGGATGCTCAGATGCCCGCCGGAAGCCAGGGCAGAGACGACCAGCACCGGGATTTCCTTGATCGCCGGGTCCTCTTTGAAGACCGGGAGAAGCCGCCGCCCGTCGACGCCGGGCATGGCCAGGTCCAGGGTAATGAGGGCAGGATGGCACTGACGGGCCAGGTCTACGGCCGAGGTGGCGTTGGAGGCCGCGAGGACGGCATAGCCGGCCTGTTCCAGGGTGTGGGCCAGCATTTCCCGCACGGCGGGGTCATCGTCCACGACTAGGATAAGCGGCCGGCCGTTCGGCTCCCTTGGGGGAACCCCGCCCTCGCCGGGCCGGCCTTCTGCGGCCGGTTCTCCGGCTTCTTCGCCCGGCGGAAAAAGGACCTGCAGGACGCTTCCCTCCACCCGGGCGGCGGCCAGCAAGCGCTCCACTTCACCGGAAAGACGTTGACAGTTGCGTTCGATGATCTCGAGGAGGTGGCGTTCGTCCGGCGAGGCCTCCTGACGCAACAGGGCAAGCATCCGCGCCGCCCCCTGGATGGCCGTCAGAGGCGAGCCGAAAGCATGGGCCAGGCGCGAAAGAGCCTCTTCATCCGTGTGCATCGAGTCCTCCTGCTCGGACACCCTGTATCATAACATAGAGGGGGGACGCTGGCAAGGCAGAGTTTCTGGATTTGCCCCTGCCACCTTTTGGGGTATAATGCTTCCGTCATCGGAAATCGCTGCCGCATAGAGGCGCACCAGACGAGGAGGTCTCCATGCCCGCCGTCGAAATCAGCCCGGATGTCTTCTGGGTCGGCGTCAACGACCGCACGACCGACCTCTTCGAGGGTCTCTGGCCGATTACGCAGGAGGGCGTTTCCTACAACGCCTACCTGATCCGCGATGAGAAACGGGCCATCGTGGACCTGGCCAAGGCCTTCAAGACGGACGAGTTCTTCGATCAGGTAAGCAGCGTCATCCCCCTGCAGGGGCTGGATTACATCGTCATCAACCATATGGAGCCGGACCACACCGGCGTCCTGCGGATGCTCCTTCGCTTGGCTCCTCAGGCCACACTCCTGGGCAGCGAAAAGACCGGGGGACTTCTGAAGACGTTCTACGGGATTACGGAGAACTTTCGGCCGGTCCAGGACGGTGAAACCCTGTCCCTGGGCCGGCGGACGCTCCGGTTCTTTTCCACCCCGTTTGTCCATTGGCCGGAAACCATCATGACCTACGAGACCACCCACCGCATCCTTTTCTCCTGCGACGGCTTCGGCGGCTACGGCGCCCTGCGCGGGGGCATTTTCGATGATGAATGTACGGATCTGGCTTTTTATGAAAGGGAAGCCCTCCGCTACTATGCCAACATCGTGGCCAAATTCAGCCGCATGGTCCTGCGGGCCATCGAAAGGCTGAACTCCCTGCCGATCGCGATGATCGCCCCTTCCCACGGCCTGATCTGGCGCCGGAATCCCGGCCGCATCCTGGAATTATACCGCCGCTGGGCCGGTTATGCCACCGGCCCGGGGGAAACCGGTGTTACCCTGCTATACGGTTCGATGTACGGCCACACCGAGAAGATGATGAACGCCGTGGCCCAGGGCATTTCCCGGGAGGGGGTGCCGCTGGAAATCTTTGACGTCACCCGTACCCATGTCAGTTATATCCTGCCGGCCCTCTGGACCTATAGCGGCGTTATGCTCGGCGCCCCCACCTACGAGGCCGGCCTTTTCCCTCCGCTCGTCCACGTCCTGGACATCGCCCGGCGCAAGGGCGTCCGCAACAAGCGGGTGGCCCGTTTCGGCAGTTACGGCTGGAGTGGCGGGGCGCAGAAAGAGTTCGAGGCGCTGGCCCGGGAACTGGGCTGGGAGGTCTGGGATTCCCTGGAGTGGGCCGGCGCGCCTACCGAGGAAGACCTGGAACGCGGCCTGGCCTTCGGAGCCTCTTTCGCCCGCTCTCTGCTGCCCACCACGTAACACGCATCACGCACCACGCATCCCGCATCACGTCCGCAGGTGGGGAAAGAGGATGACCTCCCGGATCGTCGTCTGGTCGGTGAAGAGCATGGTCAGGCGGTCCATGCCCACCCCTAGGCCGCCGGTGGGGGGAAGGCCGTACATGAGTGCGTTGAGGTAATCCCGGTCCATCGGATGGGCCTCCTCGTCGCCGCGCTCGCGGGCCCGGCCCTGGGCGAGGAAGCGCTCCTCCTGATCGAGAGGATCGTTCAGTTCGCTGAAGGCGTTGCACAGTTCCATCCCGCCGACAAAGCCTTCGAAGCGTTCCACGAGGTCGGGGCGGTCGGGCCGGCGTTTGGCCAGGGGGGAAAGTTCCAGGGGGTAGTCGTAGAGGAAGGTAGGTTGAATCAGGGCCGGCTCGACGTAGCCGGAGAGGAGCAGGTCCACCATCTTGCCCCGGGTGGCCGTCGGCTCCACCGTCGCCCCCAGGGAGCGGACGGCGGCGCGGAGGCTTTCGGCGTCAGGGTGGGCCTCCACGTCAATCCCCGTAGCCTCGCGGATGGCCTCCAGGAGGGGTATCCTCCGCCAGGGCGGGGTCAGGTCAATCTCCTGTCCCTGGTAGACGATACGGGTGTTGCCGGTGACTTCCCGGGCCACGAAGGCCACCATCTCCTCGGTAAGGCGCATCATCTCCCGGTAATCGGCATAGGCCTGATAGAGTTCCAACTGGGTGAATTCGGGGTTGTGAACCCGGTCTACCCCTTCGTTGCGGAAGTCGTGGCCGATCTCATAGACCCGTTCGTACATACCGACGAGCAGCCGCTTCAGGTAAAGTTCGAAGGAGATGCGCAGGTAAAGGTCCTGGTCCAACTGGCGGTGATGGGTGATGAAGGGCCGGGCGGCGGCCCCGCCGTAGATCGGCTGGAGGATGGGCGTTTCCACTTCCAGAAAGCCCCGCTTGTCGAGGAAACGGCGGACGGCCTGGAAGATGCGGGCCCGGATGCGGAAGCGGTGGCGCACCTCCTCGTTGGCCAGGAGGTCGGCGTAGCGTTCGCGGAGGCGCTTTTCCACATCGGTGAGGCCGTGGTACTTTTCCGGAGGCGGGTTGAGGGCCTTGGCCAGCATCCGGATCGAGGAGACCTGGAGGCTGAACTGGCCCAGGCGGGTGAAAAAGGGCCGGCCGGCCGCCTCCACAAAATCGCCGGGGTCAAAGTCGCGCAAAAAACCGGCATACGCCTCTTCCCCGAGGATGGCCTGGTTGAGGAAGAGTTGGATGTGGGGACAATGGAAACCGTGGTCGCGCTCGAGAACACTCCCGTCCTCCAGGTCCACGAAGGTCACCCGGCCCATCGTGCGGATGCCCCCGCTCAGCCGGCCGGCCAGGACCACCTCGCCCCGTTCGGGCAAGCCCATTTCGCGGGCCTGGGCCAGGGCAACAGGGCGGAAAAAGTCCGGCAGCCTTTCTCCCCAGGCATGCACCTCCAGCGCCAGGCGGCCGTTATCGGCCAGCATCAACTTTCCCCCACAGGCCACCTCCCCGGCCGGCGGAGTCCACCCATCTGGCAGGGCGAGCAGGAGCAGGCGCTCTCCTCCCATCACCAGGTTGAATGCTCCCTCCTCCCCTTGAATCCGGCCGCGGACCTGCACCGGTTCGGAAGGGAGGGCCAGTTCGGCCCAGAGTTGGGCCACGCTGTGGGTGCGCCGGCAACGCGCCGGATAGGGGTCGATTCCTCGCTGGCGCAGATCCAGGGCCTTTTCCAGCCGCTGCCGCTGGTACTCGTTCAGTTCCACCCGTCACCTCAAAGTTCAGCCGATTTCCAGAATCGTCAGCCGGGTTACGCCGGCCGGCGTCTGGACCTCCACCGTCTCGCCTACCCGCCGACCCAGGAGTGCCCGCCCCACCGGCGACTCGTTGGAGATGCGCCCGTTACGGGGGTCGGCCTCGGCCGAACCCACCAGCGTCCAGACTTCCTCATAGCCCTCGCCATCGCGGGTGCGCACCCGCGAGCCCAGGTGCACCACCTCCGCCCCCTCTACCTCCTCGATCACCTGGACATCGGCCAGCAAGAGTTCCAGTTCGCGGATGCGCCCCTCGACAAAGGCCTGGAACTCTTTGGCATCCTCGTACTCGCCGCTTTCGCGGACATCGCCGTGGGACTTGGCATCCCGAATGCGCTGGGCCGCCTTCCGGCGTCCCTCTGTGCGCAACTGCTCCAGTTCTTCCTGGAGTTTCCGTAAACCTTCTCGGGTCAAAAGTGTCGGTGTCACCGCAATCTCCTACCTACCCGGATAACGGTATGGGCACCTTCAAGGCCCACAGGCCTTCAAAGAAGAGGAGACGGGCATACCCCATGCCCGTCTACTTCGGGCCAAACCGCCCTTTTTCCCGGCCTGTCTGGTATTGACCAGGGGTTACGCAGTCGAAGGGCGGTACCCCCCAAGAGCCAGGGCTCTGGACCGCCCTACTGCGCAAGTCCTATTTATTATATCCCATCCCGCCCCAACATGCAAATTTGCAGGATGGAAAGGGTTGTAGTACAATACAAAAAACCTGGCTCCCGGGATCGGCCGGATGCCCACCCGGGTCGGTGTGAACGCCGGAAAAGTCCGGAAATCATCCGGATTTTTGGGATACCAGGGTAAAGGCAAGTGCATTCGCATCGGACATCTGTGCCTGGATTGACGGGAAATCATCGGGTTTAGACGTGTGAGTGTGGATTCAAGGAGGAAGGCTGTGCCGGATTATCTACAGAAGACCACCGTGCGTGAGGTGATGCATCGAGGGGTCATCACCTGTAGTCCGGATACCGCCCTCAAGGAAGTGGCCCGGATCATGAACGCCACCGATGTCCACGCCCTGATCGTGGTGAACGAGCGCGGCCTCGCCCAGGGCGTGGTTTCCCACATGGATATGCTCCGGGCCTTTGGCCGGGACCTGTACGCCCTCAAGGCCGAAGACGTGATGACCCGCGAGGTACTGAGCATCCGGCCGGAGGCGCCCCTGGCCGAGGCGGTGGAAATGATGCTGAAGCATCGGATACACCGCCTGCTCGTCTGTGGCGAGGAGGGCGGAGAAAAAGTTCCCCTGGGTGTGATCTCGACGACGGACATCATTGATGCGATGTGGGGCCGGCCGTGGCTATGGGAAAGGCCGGCCGTGGAAAGCACGGAATAGCCAACAGCGCAAAGGAGGGCTGGACCATGCCGGTAGAGATCCCCAAAGAATCGTGGACGGGCCGCGTGCTCGAAGTTGCCCTGGGAGCCACCCCGGCCGAGGGCGGCACCCGGGGCCGCACGGTCACCGTGGGCGGAGAAAGCACCCTCCCCTTCCTGCACTACGAGGGGCAGATTCCCCATCGCCCCGTCGTCGCCGTGGAGGTGCTCGACGGACGCCCCGACGACTGGTCCCCCCTTCTCCTGGAGGCCTGGGGCGATCTTCTGGACGATCCCGCTGCCTGGGCCGCCCGAGGGGTGGAGTTGGGGGCCAGCCTGGTGGCCCTGCGCCTGGAGGGTTGTCATCCCGATAAGGACGGCCGCTCCCCCCAGGAGGCGGCCCGGACGGTCCAGGCCGTCCTGAAGGCGGTGGACGTGCCGCTCATCGTGCTGGGGCCGGGCCAGCCGGAGGCCGATAACGAGGTCCTGGTCGCGGTGGCCGAGGCCGCCTCCGGCGAGCGGCTGGTACTGGGGTTGTGCGAGGATAAGAACTATCGCACCATCGTGGCCGCGGCGCTGGCCCACAAGCACCTGGTCATCGCCAGTTCGCCCATTGACGTGAACCTGGCCAAGCAACTGAACATCCTCATCAGCGATATGGGGCTTCCCCTGGAACGGATCCTTATCGATCCCACCACCGGGGCACTGGGCTATGGCCTGGAGTATACCTACTCGGTGATGGAGCGCCTGCGCATCGCCGCCCTCACCGGCGACCGGCTGACCCAGTTGCCCTTTATCTGCACGGCCGGCTTCGAATCCTGGCGGCAGAAGGAATCCAAGGTCGGCCAGGGGGTCCCCGAGGCCTGGGGCGATTTCCGGGAGCGGGCCATCGCCTGGGAAGTCGCCACCGCCACCGCCCTCCTGATGGCCGGCGCCGACATCCTGGTGCTGCGCCATCCGGAGACGATTCAACGGGTCGTTCGGGTCATTGACCGACTGATGGGGCAGAAGGAGGCCTAGCCATGGCGCTGAGCGGTCTGGAAATCTACAAACTCTTGCCCAAGACGAACTGCAAGGAGTGCGGCTTTCCCACCTGCCTGGCCTTTGCCATGAAACTGGCCCAAAAACAGGCGGAACTGAGCGCCTGTCCCTATGTCTCGGAGCAGGCCAAGGAGGCTCTGGCCGCCGCGGCGGCCCCGCCCATCCGCCTGGTCGTCATCGGTGAGGGGGAGCACAAGGTGGAAGTCGGAAACGAGACGGTGCTCTTCCGCCACGAGAAGACCTTTTACCATCCGCCCGGAATCTTTCTGCGCCTGAAGGATAGCGACGATGTCGCCGCACGGGCCGGGCCGGCCCTGGCCTACAGCGTCGAACGGGTGGGAATGACGCTGGGCCTGAACGGGCTGGCCGTGGAGAACGCCTCCGGCTCGCCCGAGACCTTTGCCGCCTGTGTGCAAAAGGTCCGTAGCCTCTCTTCCAAGCCCCTGATTCTGATGAGCAAGGATGTGGCAGCCCTCCGGGCCGCCCTGGCTGTGGAGGGAGGCAAGCGTCCCCTCCTCTACGCGGCCACGCCGGAGAACTGGGAGGCCATGGCCGCCCTGGCCAAGGAAACCGGCCTGCCGCTGGCCGTCCGCGACGGCGACCTGGACGGCCTGGCCGCCCTGACCGAAAAACTCAAGGCCGCCGGCGTCGAGGACCTGGTGCTGGACCCGGGCGGCCGGGATCTCCTGGGGACGTTGCACGTCCTCACCCACCTGCGCCGCCTGGCCCTGAAGAAAAACTTCCGCCCGCTGGGCTATCCCATCATCACCTTCCCCGGCGAGGGGGCCTCCGACCCGCTGGACGAAATGGTTATCGCAGCCGAGCATGTGGCCAAATATGCCGGCCTGATTGTCCTGGACCACTTTTCTCCCTCCCTCATCTACCCACTCCTGACACTGCGCCTGAACATCTACACCGACCCGCAGAAGCCCGTCCAGGTCAGCCCGGGCCTCTATGAGATCGGCAGCCCCGGGGACAAGTCTCCGCTTCTGGTGACGACCAACTTCTCCCTCACCTACTTTACCGTGGCCGGCGAGGTTGAGGGAAGCGGCGTCCCCTCCTGGCTCCTGATCGCCGATTCGGAGGGCATGAGCGTCCTCACCGCTTGGGCGGCCGGCAAGTTCGACGCCGAAAAGATCGCCAAGACGGTCAAAGAATACGACGCCGCCTCCCGGCTGGCCCATCGCAAACTCGTCATTCCCGGTTATGTCTCCTCTCTCCTCGGCGAACTGGAGGACGAACTGCCGGGCTGGGAGATCCTGGTCGGGCCGCGGGAGGCCGTGGACCTGCCCAACTACCTGAAGAACGTCTGGCGGCCGTAGGAACTTTTTCAGGCACCTTGCGTAGAAAATTTGCAATATCCTGAAACTCGAGGTGGCTGGGAGGCGGGCGGTTTCGGCTTGGACCCAGGAGCGGGGATCGCCAGAGCCGCCCGCTTCTTATCGGGAGGAAACGATGGAAGTCAAACGGCTGTATCGTTCGCGGAAAGAACGGATGCTCGCCGGCGTCTGCGGCGGGCTGGCCGAGTACCTGAATACCGACCCCACCCTGATTCGGGTGCTCTTTGCCCTGCTTGCTCTCTTCGCCGGGGGGTTCGGCGGGCTGCTGGCCTACATCGTCCTGGTCATCATCATCCCGGAAGAGCCGACCGAGGCTACTCCGCCTCCCCCGCCGCCGGCTTAGGGGTCGGGTTGCCGATAGGTGGGTGGGACGAGCGAACTGACCGTCGTCATCGTCTCCTGGAATGTGCGCGAACTCCTGGCGCGTTGCCTGCGCTCGGTACAGGCGTCGCTGGATGCAGGTTGCCCGGCCGGCCGGGTGATCGTGGTGGACAGCGCTTCCACCGACGGCAGCGCGGAGATGGTGCGCCGCTGCTTCCCGGGAGTTACCCTATTGGCCCTGGAGGAAAATCGGGGCTTTGCTGCGGCGTGTAACGCGGCCCTCGCCACGGGGGAGGGGACGGGGGTGTGGGCGCTCCTCAACGCCGATGTCGAGGTGGAGGAGGGGGCGATCCCGCATCTTCTGGAGTATCTGAAGGCCCATCCCGATGTCGGCGTCGTCGGGCCGCAACTTTGCTTGCCCGACGGCGTGGTACAATCCTCCCGACGGCGTTTTCCCACCCCGGGCACCCTCTTCTGGGAGAGCACGCTTCTGGAGGAGTATTTCCCGGACAACCCCTGGGTTCGGCGCTATCGGATGCAGGATCGCCCCGATGACGTGGAGCAGGAGGTGGACTGGCTGGTGGGAGCCTGCCTCCTGGTGCGGGCCGAGGCGATTGCCCAGGCCGGCCTGCTGGACGAGGGGTATTTTCTCTACTTTGAGGAACTGGAGTGGCTCCAGCGCATCCGTCGGGCCGGCTGGCGGGTGGTCTACCTCCCTTCGGCCCGCGTGACCCACCATGGAGGCCGCTCTACAGAGCAGGTGCCTCTGAGTCGCCACCTGCACTTTCAGCGGAGCAAAGTGCGCTACGCCCGTGCGACCTTTGGGCCGGCCGTGGCCTCCCTCCTCCGCCTCTTCCTGTTGACGACCCACGCCTGGAAATTCCTGGTGGAAGGAGCCAAGTTTCTCCTGGGCCATCGGCGGGATATGCGCAGGGAGCGGATGCGGGTCTATGCCGCCGTCCTCCGAGACGGCCTCAAGACCCGCTCTCCGGGAGGTTAACGCGATGCGTCGGGCAACGGCTTTCCTGGGATTGCTGCTTTTTCTGATGGGCTGCGGTGGGCCGGCCGGAACGACCACGCTGAGGGAGACGACGGCGACCCCGGAAATGGGACTTCTGCCTTCCCCCACCCCTGCCGCCGAAGCAAGCGAGGTTGCCCTGCTCCAGGCCACGGCGACGGCGCGCCGCGCCGTCGAAGAGGGGATCATCTCCGCTCCAACGGTGGGCCGGTTGCAGGAAATCGGACATTACGGGAAAGGTTGGATTACCTGCCTGGCGTTTTCCCCGGACGGCTCCCAGTTGGCCGTGGGCACGATGCTGGGCGTGTATCTCTACGACGCCGCAACGCAGGAGGAAATCCATCATTTCCCAACCGGTTCGTCCGTGTGGAGCCTGGCTTTCTCGCCCGAGGGCACCACGCTGGCCACCGGCAACTGGGAGGGTTCGATCCAGTTGTGGGACGTGAAGACCGGGGAAAAGCGGCAGTTTTCGGGATATGCCGGTGGAGTGTTCGGCCTGGCCTTCTCGCCCGATGGCCGCCGTCTGGCTGCAGTCTCCTGCGCTCAGAGGACCGAGGCGGGCTGTGTCAGCGGGGGTGTCGGCCTGTGGGAGGTAGACCGGGGACAGATGGCCGGCCGGCTGGAAGGGCATACCGACTGGGTGGTGGGTGTGGCCTTTTCCCCGGACGGGCAGACGCTGGCCACCGCTTCCCAGGATGGCAGCGTCCGGCTCTGGGACGTGGCTACAGGGGAGGCCCGCCGGATACTGGAGGTTCCCGGAGCCCAGGTGCGCAGCGTCGCCTTCTCCCCCGACGGAACGTTTCTGGCGGCCGGAGCGAGCGACGGCACGGTGCGCTGGTGGGAAACTGCCACGGGGAAGACGCTCCAGGTGCTCACCGCCCACAGCCTGGAGGTGAACCAGGTGGCCTTTTCTCCGGACGGCCGCCTGCTGGCCTCCGCCGCCGACGAGGGCCTGGTACGCCTCTGGGAAGTGGCAAGCGGCCGCTCCTGGCGTACCCTGCAGGGCCATACCTGGGCCATCCCCGCCATCGCCTTTTCTCCGGATGGCCGCACCCTGGCCTCGGCTTCCTGGGACGGCACGGTTCGCGGCTGGGAGGTCTCCTCCGGCCGGGAGAAGTGGAAGATCGGCCGGCACACCCTGAGCGTGACCGGCCTGGCCTTCGCCGCCCTCCGATCCCCTATCCTGGTCCTCGGCCTGGCCGACGGCACTGTTCGTCTGCTCGACATCCCTGCGCTCCAGGAACGCAACACCCTGTACGGACATACGGCGGCGGTGCGCTCCCTCGTTGTCTCCGGCGAGACGCTGGTTTCCGCCGGCGACGATCAGACCGTTCGCCTGTGGAAACTATCCGACGGGGCTCTCCAGCGGGTTCTACGGGGGCACACCGCCGAGGTGACCTGTGCCGTCGTTTCCCCTGATGGCACATGGATTGCCTCAGGATCAAAAGACGGCACGATTCGGCTCTGGGAAGTGGCTACCGGGCGGGAAGTACAGAAGATTTATGCCTCGGGCGAGGTCTACGATCTGGCCTTTTCGCCCGATGGGATGCTTCTGGCCTCGGCCTCAGAAGCCGGGGTGCATCTGTGGGGGGTAGGGGCAAATCCTTCGTTCCCTCTTTCCGACCGGCCGGTAAGAGAAGTACGTCGGGATGTCGTCGCCCAGGCGGTCGTTTTTTCGCCCGATGGGAGTCTCCTGGCCTCGGGCGGCAGCGGTCAGATCGAGGTATGGGATGTGGCCACCGGGCAGGTGCTCCGGACGATGCTCCGGCAGGCCAATTTGCTCGAACTGGCTTTTTCTCCCGATGGAACGGTACTGGCCTCGGGCTGGCAGGATGGTTTGACCGTGCTCTGGGAGACCCAAAGCGGGGTGGAGTTGGCCGGCCTGGTCGGCTTCCCCTACGGAATCTCCCTGGAGGTCGCCATCTTTCGCCCGGTGATCGCCTTTTCCCCCGACGGCCGCCTTCTGGCCGTCGGTTCCTGGGATGGAACGGTACGCCTGTGGGGCATTCCGAGGTAGGAGTGATGGCGGAGAAACTGGTGATCGTCGAATCCCCGGCGAAAGCGCGCACGATTCGCCAGGTTTTGGGAAGCGGCTACGAGGTGCAGGCCTCGATGGGCCATGTGCGCGACCTTCCCAAGAGCAAGTTGGGGGTGGATATCGAGGCCGGTTTTGTGCCCACCTACACCGTACCCCGCGACAAGGCCCGGGTGGTCCGGGAACTGCGTCGGCAGGTCGAGGAGGCCTCCGAGATTTACCTGGCCACCGACCCCGACCGGGAGGGCGAAGCCATCGCCTGGCACATCGTCCAGGTGACCCGTCCCGAGGGCAAGCCGGTGCACCGGGTGGTCTTTCACGAGGTCACGCCGCCGGCCGTCCGGGAGGCCTTTCGGCATCCCCGCCATCTGGATATGAACCTGGTGGATGCCCAGCAGGCCCGGCGCATCCTGGACCGGCTGGTGGGCTACCAGATCAGCCCGCTTCTCTGGAAAAAGGTTCGGCGGGGACTTTCGGCCGGCCGGGTACAATCGGTGGCCGTGCGTCTGGTCGTGGAACGAGAACGCGAGATTGCCGCCTTCAAGCCCCAGGAGTACTGGACGGTGGAGGCGGACCTGGCCAAGGTTCCGCCGCCCGGTGGGGAGCGCCGGCCGGAAGACGTCTTCCGCGCCGTTCTTTGGAGCATCGGCGGGAAGAAACTGGGGCGCTTCGAGTTAAAGACCCAGGCCGAGGCCCAGGCCATCGTGGACAAACTGGAGGGAGCGACCTATCGGGTGTTGCATCTGCGACGGAAAGAGGTGCAACGCCGTCCCCTCCCCCCTTTTATCACCAGCACGCTCCAGCAGGAGGCTTCGCGCCGCCTGGGCCTGCCTCCCGGACGCACGATGCGGATCGCCCAGCAACTCTACGAAGGCGTCGAATTGGGGGAGGAAGGATCCGTCGGCCTCATCACCTATATGCGCACCGACTCCACCGCCGTTTCCCCGTTGGCCCAGGAAGAAGCCCGGACCTTTATCGCCGAGAAATGGGGGGCGTCGTACCTGCCGGAGAAGCCGCCCGTCTACAAGACCAAGGTGGCCCTGGCCCAGGAGGCCCACGAGGCCATTCGGCCCACCTCGGTCTATCGGGAGCCGGAGGCGATTCGCCAGTTCCTGGACCGGGACCAGTTCCGCCTCTACGAACTCATCTGGAGGCGTTTTCTTCAGAGCCAGATGGCCCCGGCGATCCTGGAGCAAACCGTTGCCGACATCCTGGCCCTCCCCCCTGCTTCTCGGGAAGAGGAGTTTCTCTTCCGCGCCACCGGCTCGGTCGTCTGTTTCCCCGGCTTTCTGGTCGTCTATCCGGATGGAGGAGATGGCCCCTCGGCCGGAGAGAAATTCCTGCCGCCGCTCTGTGAGGGCGAGGTGCTGGACCTGGTGCAACTCCTGCCCTTGCAGCACTTTACCGAACCGCCGCCGCGCTATACCGAGGCCACCCTGATTCGAGAACTGGAAAAGCGCGGCATCGGCCGGCCCTCCACCTACGCCCCGATTATGGAGACGATTCGGGAGCGGGGCTATGTCGAACGGGTGGAGGCCCGCAAACGCAATTCCCCCCTGCGCCCGACGGAACTGGGTTTCCTCATAAACGACCTCCTGGTGGCCCACTTCCCCGACATCCTGGATTACAACTTTACCTCGCAGATGGAGGAGCGCCTGGACAAGATCGCCTCCGGGTCGCTTTCGCGGGTGCCGGTGCTGGAGGAGTTTCACCGCACCCTGGCGGCGGAACTGGATCGAGCCGAGACGGAGATGCGGGATGTCCGCCGGGAGGCGCAGCCGACCGATGTCGTGTGCGAGGTATGCGGCCGGCCGATGGTCATCCGCTGGGGGAAAAACGGCTCCTTCCTCTCCTGTTCGGGCTATCCGGAGTGCAAAAACGCCCGGGATTTCGTTCGGACGCCGGAGGGGAAGGTGATGCCTGTGGAAAGGCCGGCGGTGGAGGAGCGCTGCGAAAAGTGCGGCAGCCCGATGACGGTGAAACGAGGACGTTTTGGGCTGTTTCTGGCCTGCACGAACTTCCCCGCTTGCCGCCATACCCGTCCTTTTCCTTCCGGGGCTGAAGAGGAAGGGACGTCCGAAGTTTGCGAAAAGTGTGGCCGGCCGATGGTGCTACGACGGGGACGCTACGGCCCTTTCCTGGCCTGTTCCGGTTACCCGGAGTGCAAAAATACCCGTCGGATCGCCACTCACCGGCGAGGCTGATGAATTTTTGACAGGTGAGGGCAGGGCGGGCTATAATATTCGGCAGTCGCCCCAGTAGCTCAAGTGGACAGAGCGGCTGCCTTCTAAGCAGCGGGTCGGGGGTTCGAATCCCTCCTGGGGCGCTCGGCTTCATGGATGGCGGTGCCCTGCCACCCTAACCTTCAAATAGAGCCGTTCCACCTGCTCCGCCACCACCGGTGCGGCGAAGCGTTCTTCGGCCGTCCGGCGGGCCCCTTCCCCCAGCCGGCGTCGGCCGGCCGGGTCGGCCAGCAACTCCCGCAACCTCCGGGCAAAGGCTCCCACCTCCGGCGAGACGAGGGCTCCGTTTTGCCCATCGGTCAGTATCTCGGGCGTTCCGCCGGTGGCCATCGCCAGGATCGGCGTCCCGCAGGCGCAGGCTTCCAGGAGCACCCGGCTCAGCGGTTCCTCCCATCGGGAGGGGAAGAGCAGGAGTTCGCAGTGGGCCAGAAGGCGGAGCACTGTATCGTGTTCGGCCCAGCGCAGGAAGTGCGCCGGCCATTTCAGGGCTGCCAGTTTCTCCTCCATCCGACCGGCAAGCGAACCGTCGCCGGCGATGACCAGCGGCAGGCGGCCCTCGGAGGGCACCTGGGCCGCGACCTGTCCCAGCGCGGCCAGAAGTTCGTGCACCCCCTTGTTGGCCTCCACCTTGCCCACGAAGAGGAGAAAGGGGGTGGGAAAGGGGAGAGCCGGCCCTCCGGCGACGATCCGGTCCACCTCCTCCAGGTCCACCAGATTGGGCAGGACGTAGAGTTTTTCCGCCGGGACAATGGCCTGGAGCCGGCCGGCCAGGAAACGGCTTACGGCGATCACTGCGTCGGCCCGGGCAAGCGCCCGCGCCTTGCGGCGGACATTGCCCTGCACATACGGGTAGACCAGGATGGCCAGGGGGCTTCCCCCTAGACAACGCCCGGCCTGGATCGGATGGCATCCCTCGCAGAAGGTATGGCCCCGGTAAAGAAGCGTAGAACGGTAACAGAGCGGCCAGTAATCGCGCACGGTGGCGACCACAGGCACACCCACAGCGCGGCCGGCCCGGACCGCCGCCGGGACGGTCAGGCTATGCTGGGCGTGGATCAGGTCATAACCTCCCCTCCGAACTTCCCGGGCCAGGAAATGCCCCAGACGCGGCCAGAGGAGTTCGTTGCGGAAGAGGTTTCGCAAAAGGGGGAACGGGGGGGTCAGGTAACCGAACTCGCCGATCGCAATTCCCCCGTAGGTGCGTTCGGTTCGTCCCCTCTTTCCCTCTCGGGGAAGGATAACCCGTACCTCATGGCCGCGACGCACCAGGGCCCGGGCCAGATGGTACGTGCTCCAGCCGGCCCCGCCGCAGCGAGGGGGAAAGACATCCGCCGCAAAGAGGAGGCGCATCGGCCGTCTGCCCTTAAAGTTCGACGTATTCTTTCTTGACCAGGTCCTCCGGAGGAATGCGGAACATCTCCAGGAGTTCCCCGATCAGGCGCACCTTGTTCTCGGCATCGGCACGCGACCAGGTGCGGCTCTTGATCTCCAGAAAGGAGCCAAGGGCCGGCTTGCGCAGGTGGTCCAGGTTGATGGCAAAGTGCTGCCCCTTGTAACTGATGTGCACCCGGCTGCGGCGCTTCTCGACCTCCCGAATCTCGTCCGGCTGGAAATATTCCCGATAGAAACGGAGCGAACGATCGGCGACGGCCGTGTAACGGGCGCGGGAGAGGATGGCGGCGTTCGGGTATTCCTCGCGCCGTGTCGGCGAGGTGAGCGTCAGGGTATAGGTTGGGTGGAGGCGGCCGTTTTCGTCGATCAGGTTATCCTCCCGGTAGCGTAGCCGGCCGCGCCGCTCGTCGTGAAAGAGGAAATAGGTGTCGTACTGGATTCGCTCGCTGCGCCGGCGGTCGCTGATCTGGGGGAAAACCAGCAGTTGCTCCAGCAGGGTCTGGGCCGGCACCCGGGCCTTGACCTGGACCTCAAAGATTTCCTCCTGCTCCACCCCGCCGATGGCCAGAATCTTGTCCAGAAGGTTCTCTTCCCGGGCCAGGACGAAACGGCCGATTTCATCGGCGATGTCCTGGGCGTGGGAGGCGATCTCGCCGATGTCCAGGGTGGTGAAACGGCCATCCCGCAGGAGAAAACGTCCGTCCACCAGGACGTGGCGCACATCCGAGGGGCCGGCCGTGTAGACCAGTTGGGAGTAGATATTGTCCTCGGCCACGCGGTAGCGGGGGATGGTGTGCGGCTGGCTCAGGTCCACCACGACGATATCGGCCTGTTTTCCGACCTCCAGGGAGCCGATTTTCTCCTCCAGACCCAGGGCGCGGGCACCCTCGAGGGTGGCCATCGCCAGGGCCTGGCGGGCCGGAAGGGCGGTGGGATCGCCGCTGCTGACTTTGGCCAGAAAGGTGGCCAGGCGAATCTCCTCCCACATATTCAGGTCGTTGTTGCTGGCGCAGCCGTCCGTCCCCAATCCCACCGCCAGATGGTTGCGGAGCAGATTCCCGTAGGGAGGGATCCCGCTGGCCAGTTTCAGGTTGCTGCTGGGGTTGGAAACCACCCCAACCCGATGCCGGGCCAGGATGGTGGTGTCCCCTTCATCCACGTGGACGCAATGGGCGGCGATGACCGTTACCCCCTCGAAGAGGCCCTGGGCCTGGACCCAGGCCACCGGAGAAAGCCCCACTTCCTCCAGCATCTCGCCGACCTCGTGCGCCGTCTCCGCCAGATGAATGAGGACGGGCACCCGGTATTCCAGGGCCATCCGGCGCACTTCGGCCAGAATCTCCGGCGTGGTGGTGTAGGAGGAATGGGGGCCGAGGGCCGGGATGATGCGCCTGTGGCCGCGCCAACGTTCGATAAAGCGGCGGGCATAGGCCAGGCTTTCGTCATAACTTTCGGCATCGGGGGTGGGCAGTTTCATAATCGTCTCGGCGCAGAGGGCGCGCAGGCCGGCCTGCTCGGCTGCGGCGGCCACGGCATCCTCGAAGTAGTACATATCGGCAAAGGTGGTGGTCCCGCCGTGAATCATCTCCGCACAGGCCAGGAGCGTGCCCCAGTGGATGAACTCCTCGCTGACGAAGCGCGTTTCCACCGGAAGCATATAGCCGAAGAGCCAGACGTCCAGTTGCAGGTCGTCGCGCAGGCCGCGCAAGAGGCTCATCGCCGCATGGCCGTGGCCGTTAACCAGGCCGGGGATAACGGCGCCATCGCGACAATCTACCTCCTCTACAGGATGAAAACGAGCGGCCACTTCCTCCTCCGGACCGACGGCGACGATCCGGTCGCCTTCCACGGCCACCGCTCCAGGCTCGTAGACGTGCCCCGCGGTATCCATCGTCACCACGATGCCGCCACGGAGAAGAAGGTCTACTTTCTCACGGTTCCGGTTCATCAGGACCTCCCTTTAGGTCCCGCTGACAGGGCCTATTTAGAAGGATTATACCCCCGGTTGAAAGGAAAGGCAAATTCCGGGTATCGGGAAC
>DAOUAK010000036.1:0-27168 GCA_034433695.1 Chloroflexia bacterium | reverse complement strand
CCAGACGCCGCTGCCGGTATTATAGTGCAGACACTGGTTGCTGTAGCTAGCGCCGACGTAGCCGCCGAAGAGGTAAAAGTTCTCGTTGTCCACGGTTCCTCCAGCGCCCATGTACTGAGCCCCGGTGGGGATGTTGGTGCCCAGCCCCCAGGTGTCGGGAGCATATCCGGTGGGCCAGGTGGCATAGAGATCGAGCGGCGGGGTATCGCTTTCGTGCCAGCCTTCGATGGGCCCGGTGGTGCCTGTGGCCGGGACGATTGGATTGGCCAGGGTGGCGGGGATATAACCGCCCGGCTTCTCCTGGTATTCATAATCCAGGTTCTGGCCGCCGCCGTTGGTCAGGTTCTGGAGTTCGATGCGCTGCGTCCCGGTGACCACCCAGACCTCGAAAGAAATCGGGTTGACGGCGATGCAGGGCCGGTTGGGCACCAGGTTCACGTCCAGCGTCGTCGTCTGGCCGGCCACCACCTGCACCACCGTGCCATAGTCCAGATAGCCGGCTGCGGTAAAGGTGATGCCGTAGGTCCCAGAGACCAGCCAGAAAGAATAGTAGCCGGTATCCTTGTCGCTCTGGGTCTGGGTGATCGGAACGCCGGCCGGGATGAGGATGTCGGCCTCCACCGGATCGGCGGTGCAGTTATCCAGGACGTATCCCTCGACCTTGCCCATGTCGGCCGGCGGGAGCACGGTCATGGTGACCCGCACGCTCACCACCGGGTCGCCCTGGAGTTTCAGGTCGCAGTAGTAGTCGCCGGGCTGGTTCACCCCCACATCATAGGTGGCGGTGAAGTACATCTGCGGGTTGATGGAACTCTGGGCCGGCACCACGGTGCTGGTCGGCACCTCGCCCAGCCACGGACAATCCACACCCGCCACCGGCGGGCACTCGTTCGTGGCCGAGGTGTTGCGCTCGTTGTAGGTGGTCGGGGTGAAGCCGCCCGAGGAGCCGGTGGTCACATAAAAGTCGCAACCCTGCCCATCGCCGACGTTATCGCCCTCCACCCGGTAGACGCTATAGAGCGGGTTGGGGCCGTAGTGCCACTGCCCGTCGTTCCGGCTGTAGTACATCGAGCGCGGCCAGAGTTGGAAAGCAGCGTTGGCCCCATTGGCCACCCACAACTGGTAGTCGCCGTTCTCGTAGAGCACACCGTCGGCCGTGCCCCAGACCCCCTCGAGCATCTGGCCAAGGTCGGCATTGGGTGGATTGAAGGTGGCGGTGGCGATATCGTAGCACTGGGTATCGGGGAAGACGACCGAGGCCGAGTCCACCCCGCCGCCCACGCAGATGGCCCCCTGCGAGCCGATCCAGGGCACGAACCAGGAGGCGTGGAAGTCAAAGCCGGCCGAGTGCAGCGTAAAGTTGCCACGGTTGATGACGGTATGGGTATCGGGGTGATACTCGTAGAGGGCCGAGGTGTTGCCGCCGCCCGGGGTCGTGGCTCCGCCGGAGATGTAGCAGACGTTCTGGCGATTGTAGCGCCAGGTGGACTCGATGTCGGTCGCCCACAGGCCGTTGGAGGGGAAGCCGGTCGGCACCGGCAGGGTGTCCCAGGAGTTGGTGGCGATGTTGTAGCGATGCCAGGTGGTAGCCCCGCTGTAGGTGTCGTTGAAGATGACGATCACCGGCTCGCCGGCCGCATTGAAGCCGAAGCAGCCGTCCACGGTGTATTGGATCCGCGGGGAAGGCTCCACCGCACCGGTCGTCCAGGAGTTGGCCACCGGGTCATAGATGCCAACCGCGCCGGTCGCCCCGTATCCGCCCAGGAGGTAGCCCTTGCCGTTGTACTCGATGAAGACGTTGTCCATCGACTGGAAGGGTGTGGAGGCGCGTGCTTCCCAAACCCCCTCGATGCCCGAGAGGAGCGGGGCCGGCTCGGGGACGTACCCCTCGGGGGCGACGCCGGTAAAGACCGGAACCGGGATGGTCGGGGCCGGAATGACCTCCTCCCGGACGCCCAGGGCGGGGATAAAGCCGCCGGGAACCTCCTGGAACTCGAAGGCATAAGGAGCGGCCATGCGGTTGGTCACCGTCACGGGGGTGTCATAGGTGCTCTGCCAGGGCACGGTCACGTGCAGCGGGCTGGGGATGAAGGTCACGTTGGCCTGCAGGGCAAAGTCCTGCCGGGTGTCCTCGCCGGAAACGATGACCACGGTGGCCGTGGCCGGGACATAGTCCTGCATCGTGGCCGTGACCAGGTGGGTGCCCTCGTCCAGGTACATCTCGTAGTAGCCGGAGGCATTGGTCTCGGTGAAGGTGCCGTCGTCGGCGGTGACGGTGGCGCCTTCCAGCGGGAAGCCGTTGTCATAGTCGGTCACATAGCCCCAGAGCCGGCCGCGAGGCTGGAGGTAGAAGTCGACCTGGGTAACCGTATCGGTGATAATTTCCACCCCGGTGGTGTAGGCCGTCGTGTAAAGGGGATGCGAGACCTGAACGTTGTAGGTGCCTACCATCAGGGTTATGGTATAGTAGCCGTTGGGATCGGTGACGGCGTTGATGCCGTTCTGCTGCACCGCAGGGGTAGCGATGACCTCCGCGCCTTCAACGGGGTCGTTGGTGAGGGCATCGCGGACATAGCCGGCCAGGTAGCCGGTCTCTCCACACCAGAGGAGACCGGCGTTATAGACGTTCAGGTAGCCGTAGCCGTAGGTGTAGTTGCCTTGGTAGGGAGGGGGCGGCGCCCCGCAGTTCCCGCCCGGCGGCGTGTCGGCGTTGTCCTGGAGGATCTGAAAGGTCTGGTCGATCTGCCCGATGAGGCCCGGATTGCACGACCACAGGAGCGCCACCGCCCCGGCCGAGTGCGGGCTGGACATGGAAGTGCCGGAGTAGCCGCAGTTCCAGGAGTTGGTCGGGACGGAGGAGCAGATATTCACCCCCGGCGCGGAGAGGTTCGGCTTGGTGTAGGGGATGTAAGGGTGACAGGGCGGGCTGTTGGGGGCCGGACCGCGGCTGGAGAAGGAGGCAATGTTGCGGGAGGAGTCGTGCGCCGCGCTGGCAAACGACTCCTGGTAGACGGCCGGCACGCCCAGGGAAGAGCAACCGGAGCCGGAGTTGCCGGCGGAAAAGGCGGGGAAGATGCCGGCCGCCCGCCAGGCGTTGACCTTGGGTAGGTACCAGGTGTCGCAGGTCCCCACGCTGCCGCCCCAGGAGTTGTTGACGATATGCGGGCGGTTATTCGGGTTCCCGCCCGGGGCCAGAATCCAGTCGGCGCAGGCGTTCAGGGCGGACGTGGAGCAAGAGCTGGATTCGCAGCCCTTGCACATAATGAACTGGGCATTGGGGGCCATGCCCACCTGGTAGGGGAGGGAGGGGTCGTCGTCGCCCACCATCGTGCCCATGGTGTGGGTGCCGTGGCCGACGTTATCGCAGACCGTGCCGCCGCAGACGTTCGAGGGGTCGTACCAGCAGGAGGGGTCGGTGGGGTTGGCCGGGCAGCGGTAGGCCTGGTCCAGGGCGGGGTGGTTCCACTGTACACCGGTGTCGATGTTGGAGACGACGATGCCCTCGCCCTGCACACCGAGCTGGACCCAGAAGTCGTCAGCCCCGGTATCCACGATACCCCAGTCGAGGACCTGTGGGGCAACTGCCGGCTCGGAGGTGGGAACGATGGGATCGACGTAGTACGTGCGGGTGGCATAGATCCAGGCGACCTCGGGGAGGGCGGCCAGGGCCTGGGCAGCGGAGAGGTCGCCGGCCCAGACGTAGAGTTCGTTGCCGGCGATAAAGGTCTGGTAGCGCAGGCCACGGGCATCCAGGAGGGCTTTTGCCCGGACCTGGGAACGTTGGGCCGTTTCCGAGAGGGTGTTGTAGACGAACCAGCCGCGTTCCTCCCAGGACATCTGGTAGGCCGGAGAGAGGTCGGCCTGCTCGGCGAAGCGGACGACAAAGTCGGCTGTGCCCTCGACGGCGAAGCGGTCGAGCAGGTCCTGCTCGATCTTCTCGGTGTTCTCCTGCGGCCTGGCGACGGCTACCCCCAGGGGGAGAAGGGCCAGAAGCAGGAGAAGGGTCCCCAGAAAAGAGACAACCTTTCGGTAGTTCATGTTCTTCCTCCTCGGAAAACTAGGCCTCCGCAGTGCCGCGAGTAGCCCGAAGGGTCCGTCCGGCGGAGGCCGGCGGGCCTGCCGGAAGGAGCGCAGTGACCACCTCCTTTCTTCTGGACTCAGGCGAGGATACCCACACATCCATGCCGGATAAGTTGTCCGGATGTATAGCCGGGGGTTGCTCGGTGTATATGACCAGGTCCGGAGTGTAGGAAGTTGATCCCCCGAAGAAAGTTTGTTATTATTATAGCACAAGCGGAGAAAAATGTCAATATTTGTACTATATTTCACAATTCATTGAAAAGGCTCGGCCTGTTTCCCGGCGTTGGGCAGGCGACGGCAGTTCCCTCGCCTGCCCAGCGAAGGGATCAACGTGGGGTGTGTCCCGCAAATTTTTGGCGAAAATTGACAAGACGGGCCGGCGAGGATATAATAATAAGGAGATTTGGCCGGTAGGAACGCGATAGGGCATGGACAGATGGAGCCCGAGGTCTGGCGGGAAGTTCTGTCCCAGGTGGTTGTTGGATTGAAAGGGGAGGGTCATTCCCCGGTCCGGTTGCTTCTGGAGCGTAGCCTCGGAAGGCTTATCCAAAGCACGGCTGCCCGGGCCGGCCTGGTGATACTGGAAAGGGAGAAGGGAAAGCCGGAAGTGTTATGCCGCCTGGGGCCGGCCGAGGATAGGGACACCCTGGAAACGCTGTGGCCTCGCCTTCGAGAACTGGAACGGCCGACCTCCTTCGAGAAAAGCCCGGGTCTCTGGGACGGACCGTCCGTTTCCTCTACTCTGGTCTTCCCCCTCCGGCAGCAAGCCCAATTCCTGGGGATGCTCGTCCTGGGATTCTCTGCACCTCCGGACCGGGTGGAACAGGAGCGCCTGACGGAGGGGAGCGAGGAAATCGTCCTCCTCCTGGAACTGGAGGCCGAGCGACAGCGGGCCCGGCGCTACCTGCGGGAGAACGAGGCGCTGCTCCAGATTACCCGCGCCCTGTCCAGGCCCGCCTCGATGGAAGAGATGCTGGGGATGATTATCCAGGCCGTGGTGGAGAACATCCCTGCCGCCGAGGCCGGGGTCATCCATCTCCTGGAAAAAGAAAACGAAGAACTCCTGGTGCCGATGGGCGCCTTTCATGCCTTCCTTTCCCGCGACAGTTGGGTGCGGATGCGTCTGGGAGTCGGGCTGGCCGGGAGAGCCCTCCTGGAAGGTCAGACCATCCGTGTGGATGATGTGACCCAGGATTCCCGTTTTCTGCCCGGCCGTACCCCTCCTTCCTACCGTTCCCTCCTGATTGCCCCGATGGAGGTGGGCGGACGCAAAGTGGGCACCCTGAGCCTGCAAAGCAGTCGGGTGGGCGCCTTTACTCCGGACGATGCCCATTTTCTTTCCATCCTGGCCGGCCATGCGGCCATGATCGTGGAAAACGGCCGGCTCCTTGCCGAACTGCGCCGGCGTCTGGAGGAACTGCGCCGGGCGCAGGATTACCTGGTGCGTTCGGAGAAACTGGCCGCTACCGGCCGCCTGGCCGCCAGCGTGGCCCATGAGATCAATAACCCTCTGGAGGGGATCAAAAATTTCCTGGCCCTCCTTTCCCGCCGCCTCCCTCCCGACGACCCCAACCAGGAACTGGTTCGCCTGGTCGAGATCGGCTTCGAACGCATCCATCATACGGTGCGCCAGATGCTTTCCTTCTCCCGGGAACACGAGGCCGCCCGACATCCCTGCGACATGCGCGAGGTGGTGAAAACGGCCCTCTCCCTCCTGCGCAACCGCCTGGTGGCCGAGCATATCGAGACCCACGTCAGTTTGCCGGAAGACCTTCCCCAGGTGCTGGCTTCGCCTCCTCAGATGGAAGACGTCCTGGTGCGCCTCTTCCTCAACGCGGCCGAGGCGATGGCCGGGCGAGGGGGCCTTCTGGAGGTTCGAGGCTGGCAGGAGGGCGGGCAGGTACGCCTCTCTATCCGGGACACCGGACCGGGCATTCCGGAGGAAATCCGGGACCGCCTCTTTGAACCGTTTGTAACGACCAAGCGCAACGGCAGCGGCCTGGGCCTGTGGAGTTGTTACGGCATCATCTCCGAGCATGGGGGCACGATCGAGGTGGAAAGCGAGGCCGGCCGGGGCACCACCTTTACCATCGCCCTGCCGGCCCTGGTCGCCCAGGAGCAGGAGGGAAATGACCCCAGCACCCTCGGGTGCCAAAATTCTGGTCGTGGACGATGACCTTTACGTCCGGAAGAGCCTGCAGGCCGTCCTGGAGGCCGAAGGCTACCAGGTGGTTACCGCCCAGCACGGCCAGGAGGGACTGCGCCTCCTCCGGGAGGAATGCCCCGATCTGGTCATCCTGGATGCGCTGATGCCGGGGATGGATGGCTGGGAGACATGCCGGCGTATGCGCGGGCTTTCGGCCGCACCCATCCTGATCCTCACCGCCCGCCAAAATGAGGAAGACCGCCGGCGCGGCCTGCAGGCCGGGGCCACGGACTATCTTCTGAAGCCGGTCTCCCTGAACGAGTTATGCGCCCGAATCCGGAAGGCCCTGGGGTCGAAATCCCCTTGACCCGGCGGGTGTTAAAATGTGCCGGAGGTGAAATCCGGCAGGGTGGCGCTCTCGGGTGGAGGGGGCAGCCGCCCTTCCCGGACCAGGCGGACCCAGACCCGGACGAGTTCCGGGTCGTACTGCGTGCCGCCGTTCTGTTCCAACCTTTCCAGCGCTTCCTCCGGGGAAAAGGCCGGCCGGTAGGCCCGCTTCGAGGTCATCGCCTCAAAGCCGTCCACCACGGCCAGGATGCGGGCCCCCAGAGGAATTTCTTCCCCGGCCAGACCGTCGGGGTAACCGCTCCCGTCGTACCGCTCATGATGATGCAGGACGAGGGGCACCACCTTACGCAACCCCGCTATGGGGCTGAGGATCTGGGCCGCCAGGACGGGATGATCCTGCACCCGCCGGTACTCCTCTTCGTTCAGCGGGCCGGGTTTGTAGAGGATGGCATCCCGCACCCCAATCTTGCCGATATCATGGAGCAGGCCGGCCAGCCAGAGGGTTCGAATTTCCTCCGGAGATATCCCCACCTCCCGGGCCAGAAGGGTCGCATAATGGGCTACGCGCTCCGAATGGCCCCGGGTGTAGAGGTCGCGGGCTTCGGTAGCGTTCACCAGAGCGGCGATGGCCGGCAGGTTCTCCTCGACCTGGGAGAGCCGATAGAATACTTCCTGGCGGGTCAGGGCGGCCTGGATGCGTTCGATCAGTTCTTTTTCCCGACAGGGTTTGAGGAGATAATCGTCGGCTCCGTGGCGCATGGCCTGGATGGCACTGTCCAGGGTGCTATAGCCGGTAAGCAGAATGACCGCCATATGGGGAAATCGCCCCTTGGCCCGACGCAGGACTTCCAACCCGTCCACCCCGGGCATCCGCAGATCGGTCAGCACCAGGTCCGGTGCCTCCCGTTCGATCTGTTCCAGCGCCTCCTGCCCTCCGGACGCGGTGATGACCTCGTAGCCGTGGACCTGGAGCAGTTGCTCCAGGCTGGCCCGGACAAAGCCATCATCGTCTACCACCAGAACCGTGGCCATCGTTGCGGCTCCCAACCAGCCGGAGGAGGCATTCATCTGCCGGTACAGTTGTACCCCCGTGTACATAGCCCACCATCTCCAAGTCCGACATGGCCTTACCACGGCCCTGCTCTTCCCTGCTATGGCCCCCCTCTTCAAAAGGATGCTCCCTTCGGGCTTTCCCTTCGAATGCTCCCCGGCATTGTCTCCTCGTCGCCTCCCCGCCGTTCCGGTGTCTCAGGTAACCCGATTCTAGCCGATTCGCAGCAGCATCTTGTTAGCGCCCCGTTACAGGTCGGTTACCGGAGGTCGGAGTCCGGGCAAGAGGATGCCCCTGTGGGCGGGATGTCCTCCTGGCGGCCCTAACGCATCCCAAAGGCGATGGTCCATCCCCAGCGCCAGAGGCCGTTCCAGAGGACCAAGGCCAGCAGAAGCCATACGGTCGGCCGGCCGGCCCACCCCTTCCTCCGTAGCCCGGCCAGCATCGCCCCCCCTCCCAGCGCCAGCACCGGCAGGATAAAGAGGCTATAGCGCGTGGAGAAGCCGTAAAGGGCCTGCCCCAGGCCGAACAGGAACGCCGTGAGAAGTGCCCCTCCCAGCACGGCCGCCGTCCACCCCCGAGCCCGGCGGAGCAGAAGGAGACCCGGCAGGGATAGGAGGGCCGGCAGGGGCTGAACAAAGGAGAGGAACTGCGGTAGCGGGTTGAGGACGGTCCCCAGACGTCCCTCGCCCTGCCCCACCCTCTGCAATCCCCCTACGAGGGCTTCCCAGATCGGCGAGGCACTGTAATACAGAAGAAAGGCCACTCCTCCCGCCAGCGCCAGCGCCCCCAGGGTCCAAGGGGCCAACCGTCGTCCCTCCCTCATAAACACCCCCAGCGCTGTGGCGATTCCGACGAAAGCGAGCAGGATCAGGCTATCCGCAAAGTGGCCCAGGAGAGTCAGGAGAAAGGTGCCGGCCAGCAGCAGGGACAAGCGGTAGACTTTCCTCCGAGGCCGGCACCCGACGGCCAGGAGCATGAGCGCCCCTAGCAGGGCCACCCGGCTGAACATGTTGGTATAGTTGCCCCAGGAAAAGAGGAGAAAGGTCACCGGGGCGGCCTCGGCCAGAAGGAGGGAAAAAAGGGCAACGTCGTCGCGCCCGCTCAGCCGGAGGGCCAGGAAGTACAGAAGCAGGCCACACAGGGCGTCCAGCGCGGCCCCGGCCACCTCCATCAACAGGGATGGATCGGCCGGGAGGAGGGCCAGTGGGGCCAGGGCGATGTACAGGCCGGGAGGATAAGGGGCCGGCAGGTTCACGTCGGGCAGGTCGGCGGTGAAGAGGAGGTTGCCGGCCCAGGTCCATTCGGCCCGGTGGACGTGGAAGAGGAGGTCGCTGGAGCGAAACTGGGGATAGAGGACTCCGCCCAGCCGCAAGAGAAAGCCCAGGAGGAGGACGGCCCAGAGGAGCCGGGCCTTCTGAACGGGAAGACGAGACCTTTCCAGCCGGGGCAGGAAGAGGGAAGTGAGAAGGAGGCCGGTGGCCAGGAGTAGCACCAGAGGGAAGGTAAAGAGGGTCAGGCCAAGGCGATGCCAGCCCAGAAGGTAGCCCAGAAGCCCGCCGGTCAGGAGGAGAAGGAGGGCGCTCCACCGGCGGCCCAATCCCCAGCGGCGCAGGAGGAGGTAGGCCAGAAGGATGCTTCCCAGGAGGGTGCCCATCTGGCTCCAAGCCGGTTCGGTTTGGCCTGCCCCAAGGGAACGTACTTCAACCCAGTCCACGGCCAGGCCCAGTTCACGTCCCTCGCCCGGTGGGCGGAAGGTCGGGGCATGGAGTTCCAGGAAGAGGTCGCCGGTCGGCAGGGCTTCCGGCGGGAGGAGGAGGCGGTAGACCTGCCAGCGAGGGCCCACCGTGGTGGAAAAGAGGGACGTTTCTCCCAACCAGAGGCCGGCCGGGGGAGGTTCCGGGCCGGTCGGGGGAGAGGCATACAGCCGCAGGCGCACCTCGAGCGGCTGCCGGCCCAGGCCGGGGAAGCGCATCCCTGCCCGAGCCTGCGTCCAGCGGTAGTTCACCCCCGACGCGGGCAGGGCCGCCTGCTCCGGCTCGTGAAAGGCGCCCAGGTAGGGAGCATCATGGGGGCCGCCCACCTCCAGGTGAAAAGCAACCGGAACCTGGTAGGCAACCAGGCCGGAAAAGAGCATCCACAGGAGAAGAAAATAGAGCGGCGCTTCAAAAAGGGGGCACCTCCTGAGAAGGCGCAGCAGTGCCGCGTCCCTACGGCCCTCGTCCTGTACCCGCGCCGCCCAGCGCATCGCACCCCGAATCCGGCTACTCCAACAGACCCTTCTCCCGCAAAAGCGGCCGGGGGTCCACAAAGAGGGTATCCAGGTGAAGTGCCTTGGGCTCCACCCCCAGCGCCAGGCCCATCAGTTGGGTGTAGTAAAGGACCGGCAGGCCCAGTTCCTCCTGAAAGTCGGTCGCAATCTGCCCCTGGCGGGCATCCAGGTTGATCTGGCAAAGCGGACAGGCCACCACCACCGCTTCGGCACCCACCGCCTTGGCGTCGTGCAGGATGCGGTGGGTCATCTTCAACGCCACCGGAGTCTCGGTCAAGGTCAGGTTGTTGCCACAGCAGTCGGTCTTATAGTTCCAGTCCAGCACCTGGGCGCCCAGGGCGGCCATCAGACGGTCCAGTTCCATCGGGTATTCGTGGTGCTCGGCCCCGGTGACCGTGCGCGGGCGGGTGATGAGGCAGCCGTAGTAGCAGACGACCCGTAACCCGGAAAGCGGCCGGACGACGCGGGAGGCGATGGCCTCCGTACCGATGCGCTCGACCATCGTCTCGACGATATGGTTGACCCGAACACGGTTCTGGTAGCGGTATCCCAGTTTGCGGGTCACGGCCTCGCCCAGTTCGGGGTAACGTTGCATATCGTACAGGGCGAACTTGAAGCGCGAGTAGCAGGCGGCGCAGGGGACGGCCACCTCGTCGTAGCCCAGCCGTTCGATATAGGCCAGGTTCTGCATAGGGAGGAGAGTGGCCAATTCGTGGGAGACGGCGTGGGCCGGCGTCGTGCCGCAGCAAATCCAGCCCTCCGGCTCCTCCAGTTTCAGTCCGATCTTTTCGCAGACGGCGCGGGTGGAAAGGTCGTATTCCCTGGCCGTCGAATGGAGCGAACAGCCGGGGTAATAGGCCACCGCACCCGGCGAAGCCCGGGGCTGCACCTGGGCCAGGTTCCTGGGAATGCGCCCGCGCTCCGGAAGGAGTTTCAGTTTACGGCTCAAGAAGAGGCGGACCCCCATGCGCAGGTCCTTGAGCAACTGCCCCATATCCACCGCCCCCTTGAGAAGGGTACGGGTCTTGAGTTCGCCCAGGAGGCCCAGTTCGTACATGCGTCCGAACATCTGGATGCCGCGCAGGGCGGCCTGGTTGAAGATGGGAATGGAAGCGATGGGCGGCCGGATGCCCTGCTCGATGGCGACCTGCTTGAGGACGTCCATCGCCCGAGGCAAGTCGATAGCGTGGGGACAGCGCGTCACGCAGGTCTGACAGTTGGCGCAGATCCAGATGGTGCGGGATTTCAGCACGCGCTCGTTCAGCCCCAGTTGCACGGCCCGCAGCAACTGGTTAGGGGCCAGGTCCATGTACTCGACCACCGGGCAGCCGGCGGTGCACTTCTTACACTGGTAGCAGAGGTAGACGTTTTCGCCGCAACGCTCCTGGATGATCTGAGCCAGGGGCAGGGTCTGAAGATCGGTAACAGGAGACATCATTTTCCTCCGAGTCTGGACGTCCTACCGGCAACCTGGCGGGGCGACCGGCCGGAGCGCTCCTAGGCGACTTCCGGCCGTGGGTAGAGGCCGGCCGCCTGGACGATCTCCGGCACGGCCTCCTCCCACTCGATGGCCATAATGTGGATGCCGGCCACGCCGGGGATCTCGCGCACCTGTCGGATAATATCCACGCAAATCTGGATGCCCTCGCGCTTCCAGGCCTCGGCGCGAGCCTTTTTCTCTTCCTTGGGGATGTCGGCGACGGCCCGCTCCATGCGCTCGACGATCTCGTTGGGCACATCCATCCCCGGGACCTTGTCGCGCATATAGCGGGCGGCGCCGGCCGTCTTGATTGGCCCCACGCCGGCCAGGATGTACACCTTCTCATGCAGGCCCAACCGGCGTACCCGTTCCATATACTCGGCGAAGCGGGGGACGTTGTAGATAAGTTGGGTCTGGATAAAATCGGCCCCGGCGGCGACCTTCTTGGCGAGGCGATAGGGACGGAAATCGAACGGATCGGCGAAGGGGTTGGCCGCCGCACCGATGAAGAAGCGGGGTTCCTGGCCCTTGACCTCTTCCCCGCAGAGGAAGCGCTTTTGATCGCGCAGGCCGGCCACCATCTGCAGAAGTTGAATCGAGTCCAGGTCGAAGACGTTCTTGCTGGTCGGGTGGTTGCCGAAGGACTGGTGGTCGCCGGTGAGGCAAAGGAGGTTGCGGACGCCCAGGGCATAGGCCCCTAGGAGGTCGCTCTGAATGGCGATGCGGTTACGGTCGCGGCAGGTCATCTGCACGACCGGCTCCAGGCCCTCCTGCATGACCAGCACGGCGGAAGCGATGGAGGACATGCGCACCACCGCCGTCTGGTTGTCGGTGATGTTGACGGCGTCCACATAGCCCTTGAGGAGGCGGGCCTTGCGGAGGATGACCTCGCCATCGGCGCTCTGCGGCGGCCCCAGTTCCCCGGTGACGGCAAAGTGGCCGGCACGCAAGACCTTTTCTAGATGGCTTCCTGCTTTCATCGTCGCTCTTCTCCTTGCGGTACCCGATCCGGCGTAAGGTTACCGCCGGATGGTATCCCCTGTACGACCGTGCTCAGCCGGAACCTAACCCTACATCGTGGGTTTTTCCTCATACTTTTCCCGGGATTCCATCCCTGGGGCCCGCACTACTCCTCCTCCAGCCGCAGGTCCGGGCGGTCGATCCTGCGCGGACCGCCGTCGCGGGAGGTGGACCAGTCCTTGGGCGGGGCGATGGTCATGATCAAATCGAGTTTGCCCAGACGGGTCAGGCGGTCGTAGATGAGTTGCCAGGCACACTCGATTTCCGGGTTCACCTCGCACTTTCCCCGCTGGGAGCCACCGCAGGGGCCGTTCAGGAGGCTCTTGGAGCAGCGGGCGATGGGGCAGATGCCGCCGGTAGTAGCCAGGAGGCAATTCCCGCAGGCCTGGCAACGCTCCACCCAGAAGCCCTCCTTCTCCGGCATACCGAGGAAAGTGGTATTGACGCCGGGTACCACCCAGGTATCGGGGAAACGCTGGGCTACGGCCTGCACGCCGATGCCGCAGGCCAAAGAAAGGACAACATCCGCTTCGCGGATCTTGTCCGCGACGGCATCCAGGTACTCCCACTCGCACTGGCGCTGTACGGTGGCCTCCACAATTTCAGGGTCATTTCCGGCCAGCCGTTCGGCCATCCGCAAAGCGGAGGCGAGGATGCCCACCTCCTTTTCGCCGCCGGCAAAGCAGACGGTCACACAGGTGCCGCAACCCAACACCAGTACCCTCTTATATCCGGCGATCAGGCTGCGGATTTCCTCCAGCGGTTTCTGTTCACCGATGATCATTCCATCGCCTCCTTAAAAGCCCCTCCGAAGGGGCCAAGATACAACCGCATTTTACCCCCGATCGGCCGGCCCGTCAAGGAGACCATCCCCAATCGGGTGTGTCCCAAATTTTTGGGGAACAGGATAGCGGGTAGGAACAGGGCAATGTCCTGCTCCTATCCGCCTCGGGCGCAAAATTTGCTCTTTCTCCCTTTACTGTGATATAATCATACCAGGCTCTCCGTCCGGCTCGGGTTGTTTCCGGAAGGCGGCAGATGAAAAAGCGCAGGGCGTCGCCGAAATCCGGCCAGGATGTATCCTTGTTTCGTCCGCCCATACGCCTGGGGAGGATTACTTCCCTGCGGCTGAAGACGGTAGCCATCATCGTTGCTACCCTGGCCGGATTGCTGATTCTCCTCTCCCTGCTTCTGCGCCATATCCTGCTGACCAGTTTTTCCCAGATCGAGGAGCAGGGGGTCCGCACCGACCTTCTTCGGGCCAAGACCGCCCTCGATAACAACCTCGCCGAACTGCATCGCTTCGCCGTGGGCTATGCCCGATGGGATGATACCTACACCTACATGCAAGAGCGCGATCCCGCGTACATCGCCACCAATCTGGTGGATTCCACGTTCACCAACGCCCGCCTCAACCTGATTCTGCTCCTGGACCCTTCCGGACGGATGGTTTACGGCAAGGCCTTTGACCTACAAAACGAAGAGGAAATCGCCCTGCCGCCTCCGCTCCTTCCGCTCACAGAGACGCTGACCCCGCTTCTGGGACCGGAGCCGGCCGTCGTCACCGGCCTCGTGACCCTCCCCGACCAGGTGCTCCTTCTGGCCGCCAGCCCGATTCTGACCAGCGAAGAACAGGGGCCTCCCCGGGGCACCCTGATCATGGGGCGCTTCCTAGACGAGGCCTTGGTGTCCGACCTGTCCACCCTGACCCGCCTCCCCCTGACGTTTTACCCCCTCGATGGTTCGGACCTGCCTCCCGACGTCCGGGAGGTCCTGGCTACCCGAACGCCGAATGTCGGGGAATCGGTCCGCCCGGTGGATAGGCGGACCGTTGCCGGGTATGCCTTCCTGAAGGACATCCGAGGGAAGGACGCTTTGATCCTTCGGATAACGGTGCCACGCGACATCTTCACCCAGGGGGAGAACAGCGTCTATTACTTCAGCCTCTCCTTGCTTGCGGCCGGCCTGGGTTTCGTCCTGGTCGTCCTGGTGCTCCTGGAGACGGTTGTCCTCTCCCCTCTGGCCCGGCTCAACCGCAGCGTGCGCCGAATTGGAGAGCGGGGCGACTATGCCGACCGCGTTCCGTTGCGGGGTAACGACGAACTGGCCCAACTGGCCGGCGCGATCAATGCCATGCTGGACGCGCTGGCCGAAGGGGAGGCCCGCCGCAACCAGGCCGAACAGGAACAAATCCGCCTTCAGGAAGAAATCATCCGCGAGGCGACGCGGCGGGAGGAAGCCCTGCGCGAGGAGAGGGATGCCATCGAACTCCTCTACGAGGTGGGTCGAGCGCTGAGCGCGGCCGTCGACATCGAGGAAGTGCTTCCCAGGGTACTGGCCCTGGCCGTGGAAAAGACCGGAGCCTACCGGGGCAGCATCATCGTCCTGGATGCCCTGGGCAACCCGCGCCATCACATCCTGGTGCGGGAGGACCTTTCCCCTTCGGTCCTCCGCTTCCTCGTCCAAGAGGTACTCCAGCGGGGCCTGGCCGGCTGGGTGGCCCAGAACCGACAGCCGGCCCTGGTGGAGGATACCACCCGAGATCCGCGCTGGCTGGAACTTCCCGAGACCCTCAAGGGGATCCGTTCCGCACTGGCCGTCCCGATGCTACGGGGAGATACGCTGGTCGGCGTGCTGACCCTGGTGCACCAGAAACCCGGCTACTTTCAGGAAAAGCACCTGCAACTGGCGACCTCGGTGGCCAACCAGGCGGCCATTGCCATCGACAACGCCCGGTTGCTCCTGGAAACCCAGCGCCGGCTGGCCCAACTCAACGCCCTCCTGGAGATCAACCAGGGCCTCTCTTCGGAAACGCCGATCCAAGAACTTCTGGAACTCGTTACCCTGAGCGCCCATGGCCTCCTCGATGCCAGCAATACCGTGCTTTATCTTCTGGATGAGAAAAATCAGCTTCTTCAGCCCATGGCTGCCGTCGGGACCGATTCGGTGCTTCTGCGGCAGACCCCACTCCGTATAGGCGAGGGACTGACCGGCCTGGTCGTGCAGTCGCGGCGACCTCACATCCTCAACGAGGCCCACCTGAGCACCATTTCCAAGCATCTGGAGGGCACGCCGCTGGAGCCGGAGGCACTCCTTGCCGTGCCCCTCATCCTGGGAGGCACGGCCGTCGGGGCGCTGACGGTCAGCCGCTACGGAGAGGGAGTCCAGTTCGGGCCGGCCGATCTGGAGGTTGCCGAACTGCTGGCCTCCCAGGCGGTTGTGGCTCTGAATAACGCCCGGCTCTACTCCCGGGCCCGGCAGCGGGCGGAGGATATGGCTTCCCTCAACCGGATCGCCCGCACCGTCGGCTCGAGCCTGGACCTGGACGAAGTGCTCCGCCGGGTCATCGCCGAACTCAACCGCTCTTTCCGGGTCGAGGCCGGCTCCATCCTCCTAGTGGACCCGGAGCGCAATGACCTCTACTTTGCCACCACGCTGGAGGGGGGGCTGGAGCGCTTCCTGGATGTGCGTCTCCCGCTGGGTGTGGGAATTGTCGGCGACGTGGCCCAGACCGGCCGGCCGGCTCTGGTCAACGACCCGGCCGCCGACCCCCGCTTCTACGGCAAAATCTCCAGCGACGTCGGCTTCACCACACGCAATATCCTCTGCGTGCCGCTCTTCAGCCGCGATCGGGTCATCGGGGTCATCGAACTCTTGAACAAGGTGGAGGGAGACTTTGACCCGGAGGACCTGGAGCGCCTCCAGGGCATCGCCGGGACGGTGGCCGTGGCCATCGAAAACGCCCGTCTCCATGCCCAGACCGAGGCGGAGCGCGGCCGCCTGACGGCGATTCTGACCAGCACCGCCGACGCCGTGATCGCAACCGATGCTCAAGGGAGGCTCCTCCTCATCAACCCGGCGGCCGCCCACACCTTTCACCTGAGTCCGCAGGAGCAAATCGGCCGGCCCTTCCGGGAGGCCCTGACACACGAGGGCCTGCGCAGCCTCTTTGAGCGGGCCGAAGGGGTGGACCACGGCCTGACCGAAGAACTCACTGTCGAGGGGGCGGACGGCAAGGTTCGGACCCTTTACGTCAATATCTCCCCCGTACGGGGGACCGGTGGGCAGGTCGTGGGCTATGTCGCCGCCATGCAGGACATCACCACCTTCAAGGAATTGGACAAAATGAAGAGCGAGTTTGTGGCCACCGTTTCCCACGACCTCAAGACTCCGCTCACGGCGATTCGGGGCTTTGCCGATCTGGTGGCCATGTCCGGACCGCTTTCCGAGCAGCAGAAAGAGTTTATCGGCCGTATTAAGGAGGTCACCCGGGAGATGGCCGCCCTGATTAGCGACCTCCTGGACCTGGGGAAGATCGAGGCCGGGGTCGAGATGGAACAGGTGCCCTGCGACCTGAAGGCGCTGGCCGCCGAAGTGGTGCACGACCTGGAGTTCCGAGCGCAGGAGAAGAAAATCGTCCTGGAGATGGAGATACCCGAAACAGTTCCCCCGGTGATCGGCGATCCGGGCCGGCTCAAGCAGGTCCTCACCAACCTGGTCAGCAATGCCATCAAATACACGCCGGAGGGAGGACACGTCTGGATTCGCATTTCCCCGGAGAACGGCCGCCTGGTTACCTCGGTTCAGGATACCGGCATCGGTATCTCGGCCCACGACCAAAAGCAGATCTTTCACAAGTTCTACCGGGTGCGCACCGAGGAGACGGCGCATATCGAAGGCACGGGGTTGGGGCTTTCTATCGCCCGTTCCATCGTCGAGAGGCATGGCGGGCGCATCTGGGTGGAAAGCGAACCGGGAAAGGGAAGCACCTTCTTTTTCACCCTGCCGCTGGCTCCCCAAACGGAAGGCTGAGGTCAGAACAGATTTGTCGCCTTTTTTCCGGGGCTTTTTCCTGAGGAATGCTGCCTTCTATCCGTTCCACGGCCCGGTAGATATTGATGTAGACCTCGGGTCGGACTTTTTGCAACTCGCGCAAAAACGCCCCCACCCTGGCTCGCTGACTTGTCCGGGCATAGGGACAGGTGCTTTCGTATGCCGGCAGACCGCAGATTTGGGCGAAACGGCGGAGTTCGTGGGCAGTGAGAAAGACGAGCGGCCGAATCAGGGTGAGTTTCCCCCCGAAAAGGGGATAAAAGGGCCGGGGGCGTTCCAGCCGGCCGTGCTGAAGGAGGTTCAGGAGAGCCGTCTCGGCGATATCTTCCAGGTGATGGGCCAGCGCCAGTTTGTTGCACTCCAAACGGTAGGCCGCCAGGAAGAGGGCCTTGCGCCGTAGCCAACTGCAACGGAAGCAATTCACCTCCTCCCCACGAAAATCCACCTCCTCGAAAGCATAGGGCACTCCCTCCCGTCGAAAATGGGCCTCCAGCACCTCCGGAGGCGGCGCCCCCACTTCCCAGCCGACATAGTGAATGTGGATGGCGACGATTTCATAAGGTGGGGGAAAATAACGGGGCCGTTCCCGCAGCAGGCGCAGGAGGGAGAGGCTATCCTTCCCCCCGGAGACGGCTACGGCGATGCGGTCTCCCTCCTGGATGAGGCCGTAACGGGCCACGGCCCGATTGACCTTGCGCAGGTAGAAGCGGACCGTGCGGCGGAGGCGGGCTTCGGCGTCCGCCATCGCTTACCTCCGGGCTTCCACCGCCTCGTGGTATAGGGCCAGTGTTTCCTGGGCGGCACGCCTCCAGGAGAACCGGCTGGCCCGTTCCAGCCCCTTCTCCCGGAGCGCCCGGCGCAGACTTTCGTCGCTCCAGAGCCGAGCCATGGCTTCGGCCCATCCCTCCACATCGTGCGGGTCCAAAAGGAGACCGGCTTCCCCCACCACCTCGGGCACTGCCCCGGCCGCGGAGGCCACCACCGGTGTCCCGCAGGTCATCGCCTCCAGCGGCGGCAGTCCGAAACCTTCGTAAATGGAAGGAAAAGCCAGGAAACGAGCAGCGTTGTAGAGCCAGACCAGTTCTCCCGGCGTTGCCGGGCCGATAAAGGCCACTTCCTGGGCCAGATGCAGTTCGTGGAGGAGGCCAAAGACTTCCTCCGAAAGCCAGCCCTGCTCGCCGACGATTGCTAGCCGGGGGTGCGGCTCCAGGTCGGGATAGCGCTCCATCATCCGCCGGAAGGCCCGGAGCAGGGTGGGGAGGTTCTTGCGGGGCTCGATCGTGCCCACAAAGAGGGCGAAGCGGCCGGCAGCCAGATGCCGCCCCCGAAAATCTCGCCGCTCGCCGGGGAGCAGTTCCAGCGGACGGAAAGGGGCGCCGGCCGCCTCATAGATCACCCGGACATGCTCCTCGGGGACCTCCAGGAGTTCGAGGATATCGCGACGGGTGCACTCGGAGACGGCGATGACCCGTTCGGCGCTGCGGGCTACCTGGCGAATCCGCCCGTAGTAGCGGGCCGCCTCCGGGGTCACCAGATGGGGAAAACGGAGGAAAGCCAGGTCATGGATGGTGACGACCCCGGCACAGGGACGGCGTTGGGGCAGAACAAAATCAGGGCTGTGCAGGAGGTCCAGACGCAGCGTCAACAGTTCCAGCGGCAGCGTCAGGTGCTCCCAGCGGTAGTGGCTGGGCGTGTAGAGGCGGACGTGCCGGAGGTTGGGCGCCTGGGGCAGGCCGCTCCGCTGTCGCCAATCGTGCAATAGGAAAAAGCGTTCCCCGGAGGCCTCGGCGGCCAGGGCCTCGGTCAGGCGCAGGGTATACTGGCCGATGCCGGCCTGGCGGTAGTAGAGCAAGCGGGCGTCTATGCCGATACGCATCCACCTTCTCCTGAAGCAGGCTTCCAGGACGGCCCTATTATACCATCTTTTCCCCTCCCCTTCAACCGATTTGACGGCTTTTTCACTCCGGTGGTATACTTTGCAGAAAATGCTGGGTGGCGGACCCGGCGAAGTCATCCCTGAGGATTCGTCGCGGAAATTTCTTCGGAATCCGGAGTTGTCGCCCACCTCCGGAAAAGACGCTATGGAGATCACCCAAGATGAACCCGGAATACTTTAGCCAGGCTCCCTTCCTGCTGGCCTCCCTGGCGGCGGTGACCGCCGGCCTCCTCTCCTTCCTCTCCCCCTGCATCCTGCCGCTGGTGCCTTCCATCCTGGCTTATATCACCGGCGCGGCGGTGCAGCCGGAGAAGGCGACCCGGCGGGGATATACCTTCCTCCACTCCTTGACTTTTGTCCTCGGCTTCAGCCTGGTCTTTGTGCTGCTCCTTTCCCAACTGGAGTGGGTCTTGGGGCCGCTTTATGCCCGGGCCGAATGGCTGGCCGGCTGGCCGGGGAAGAGCCTGGCTTGGCCCCATCCCTCTCCGCCGACCTATCTGCAACTTCTCCAGAAGGTGGCCGGCCTTTTCCTCATCCTCGTTGCCCTGCATTTTATGGGGCTGCTCCGCCTGCGTTTTCTGGACCTGGAAAGGCATCTCCAGGTCCAGGTCGGCCGGCAATTCGGCTACCTTTCCTCCCTTCTGGTAGGACTGACTTTTGCCCTGGGCTGGACACCCTGCATCGGGGCCCCGCTGGCCGGTATCCTGGCCCTGGGAAGCGGGGCCTACGGCCGGGAATCTCCCGGCCTGATGCTCTGGCTGCTGAGCCTCTACTCCCTGGGGCTGGGGATGCCTTTCCTCCTGCTCGGCCTCTTTCTGGATCGGGCCGGGGGCCTGGTACGCCGATTGGGGCGTTACCGCCGGCTCATCGCCATCCTGAGCGGCCTTTTCCTCCTAGCCGTCGGGCTGGCCGTCTTCTTCGATGCCTTGCCCCTACTCCTGACCCGGCTGTCCTGAGATCGGGGATAGGTAACGGTGCGCCGCGAGGACGAGGTGGTTCAGGAGGCGTTGCGTCAGGTGCAGGCCCATCGGCGGCGGCGTCGGGGGACGGAAGCGCTGCGTTGGGGTGCGCTCTGGTGGGCCGTGGTGCTGCTGGCCTTTTTCCTGGCCCCCTGGCCCCTGGCTGATAAAGTCTGGGCGGCCGTACACGGCCTCTGCGCCCAGACGCCCGGTCACATGCTCCGCTTCGGAGGGCAGGACCTTCCCCTCTGTGCCCGCGATAGCGGTATCTACCTGGGAGTGGTTCTGGGGGCAGCCTTCCTTTTGGTCCGGGGCCGCTGGCTGGCCGCCGGCCGGCCGGCCCGCTGGTTCTGGGTCGTTCTGGCCGCCATCCTGGCCTTTTTCACCACCGATGCCCTCAACTCGCTGGCCGACGACTGGTTCGGCCTGCGCCTGCTCTATGTACCCGATAACCGCCTTCGCCTGGCCTCGGGCCTGGCCCTGGGGCTGGTCCTGGCCGTCCTCGTCCTTTGGGCCGTCCATCTCTCCTTTCGTGGACGGCGGCTGGAACAGAGGATCATGGCCGACCCATGGGACCTGGCCGGCCTCCTTCTCCTGGGAATCGGGGGCGGACTGGCGCTGGGCAGCGGATGGCCTCCGCTCTACATCCCCCTGACGGTGCTTTCGGTCGGTGGCCTGGTATCCTGCCTGGTGGTACTCAACGCGCTCCTGATCCTCACCATCGGACAGGGGAAGAGGCTCCTGGAAGACCTCTGGGAGGCCGGCCGACCGCTCCTCTGGGCCAGCATCCTGGCCGTGGCGGAGATGGCCTTCCTCTCCTGGCTACGCTACAGCCTCGGGGGATGACCCGGAGATTTCGGGCAAAGAAGGCCGGCTGAGTCCCCATCCTTTTCTCTCCGAAAGGCAATTTGACAAAAATACATTCTCGTGGTACAATACTTTTGTAGGGCGTAGCAGGTGTGACACTTCAGGTACGATCACGGATCGGCCGCGAAGGCCTCACCGCCAAAGCCTTCGCGGCCCTTCTTTTACGGGGCTCCTGCTCGACCCGAAGGAAAAATCCGGCCGGCGGACCGGGAAACGTGCGTCCATCAGGACGCGATGTAAGGAGGAACGAAAGCAATGCGCGAGCGCGGTCACGTCAAGTGGTTCAACGCCACAAAGGGCTACGGGTTCATCTCCCGAGCCGAAGGTGGGGATGTGTTCGTCCACTTCTCCGCCATCCAGGGGGCGGGCTACCGCACCCTGGAGGAAGGGGAGGAGGTCGAGTTCGAGGTCGAGCAGACCCCCAAAGGCCCGCAGGCGATCAACGTCGTACGCCTCGGGTGAAATTCCCCCCCACACATCCATCCGGAGCGGCATCTGGAGAACCGGATGCCGCTCCGACTTTTCAGAGGCCGTTCCAAAATCCGTAGGCAAATTTTAGCCTGTCCGGCGGCCTGGAAAGGCCGTCCTACAACGCTCCCCTACGTTCGATGGAGCAACCGGCGGACCCAGCGTTGCCAGGGATTCTCGGGGCCCGGGGTTGGGGGAAGTACCTCGGCCGGTGGACCCCCGGAAGGTTCGGTGTGGACCGGAGGGATTTCCGGCGTGGAGACCAGGGGAATGGCCGGCTCGGCCGGCCCGGTCGTTTCCTCCGGGGGAGAAGGGGGAGCAACCTCCTCGACGGGAGGCAGAGGAGAGGAGATCGCTTCGGGCGGAGGAGGCAGAACTTCTTCGGGGGGCGGAGGTATGGGCGTCGGCGGGGCTTCCGGTGCCTCCCATACCACCACCGCATCGGCCCCGATGGTGCGGACCCGCTCCATCGGGATGACCTGGCCCCGACCCCAGAAGGCCCGCAGGACGAAGGCAGTCAGGCGAAAACTCGCTTCATCCACCGCCGCGTCGTCCACCCGGCCCAGCCGGATACCCTGCTCCGTCATCACCGCCCGGCCGCGCAGCGGCTTTCCCTTCTGCGCCAGTTCCTTGAAGCGGGGGATTCGGGAGATCGGCACCACGCTACTGCGATCCTCGACGGTGATGGCCTCCTTGCCGACGCTGCGGACGTTGGCCGTAGCCACGACCTGGAGTTCGCCGCCGGGAGTGCGCCGGTCCAGCGTCAGGGCAACGACCCGGCCGGCCGTCGTATCCACAATGGCCTCCCGTACCCGGCCCAGGATCTCCCCCTCCTGAAGGCTCAGGACGGGCATGCCTTTCAGTTGCTGTAGCTTCACCGTACCCTCCTCTCCGCCCCACCGGGGCGCTGGTCTCCTCCCTATTCTACTATACCTGCCCTCCGTAGGCAAACCCGGCCGGCAGTTCGACAACCCGGAAAATTGCCCGGCCGTGGGTCCCCTCCATAAAACCGGGGGCGGGACCCGGGCTTCTGGGTCCCGCCCCCGCTCGCTTCCTGACTACGGGATTACCTTGAAGTAAAGAACGGACTGGTGGCCGGAAGAGACCCCCTGGAAAACCCACCAGTACAACCCCGGTTGCAGATCAAGCCAACTTTCTTCGGGCCGGAAGCACAGGTTGCTGTAGGTGCCGTCAGAGGACATCGTGGCCGTTTGATAGGTACCACCGATGATGCCGTGGTCGCTGTCCAGCCAGAAGCCAAACTGCTCGTTGGGCGTAAAGCCCCAGATATCCATGCAAAACCGCGTGGACCGATTGCCACATTTGGGCTCGATCCGACCATCCCGATCGGCCGGAATGCCGGCGCACGGATCCGGCGGTTGGGTGGGCGGCACGGCCGTGGGTGGCCTGGCCGTCGGCCTTGGGGTCGCCGTGGGTTCCGGCGTGTAGGTGGGCATCAGTGTATAGGTGGGGAGGGGAGTGTAGGTCGGCATCGGCGTGTTGGTGGGCACCGGCGTCGGTGTGGGTTGAGGGGCAAAGAGGCTACAGCCGGTCAGGAGCAAGGGCAGCGCAGCACTCAGTACGAGCAAGGCTCTCCTCATGGGATTCCTCCTCTCGATACCACCCCGGACAGGGTTCTATCGCCCGGGACCATTCCCTGAAATTCCCTTATTTTCCCCCTGTTCCACCTCCTTTCCGGCCCGTCCCTTTGGGCCGGGGCTCACAGCACCAACGACCGCACGACGTGTTCCCAGGTAATCCCCTCCACCCGGCGCCGGCCGGCCTCTCCCAGACGTTCGGCCAGCCGATCATCTCCGGCCAGTTCCTCCAGATGGCGAGCGATGGCCCCCGGGTCGGGCGGGGAGACCAGTCCGCTTTGACGATGGGTGACGAACTCGAGCACTCCTCCGGCATCGTCCGTGGTAACCACCGGCCTGGCCGCATGAAAGGCCTCCACGGTGGCATAGCCGTAATCCTCGTCCACCGGAGCGTAGAAGACGGCCCTCGCCCCGGCATAGAGCGAGACCAGTTCTTCTTCCTCCACATAGCCGGTAAAGCGGACCCGTTCCGCCACTCCTTCCTGTCGGGCCAGCGACTCCAGCGTTCGGCGCTCCGGCCCTTCGCCGGCGACCACCGCCCGTAGCGGCGCCCGCACCCGGGCCAGCGCCTCGATGAGGAGATGCACGCGCTTGGCCCGATCCAGCCGGCCCACATAGAGGACATAGTCGCCGTAGGGTCCGGGATGCAGCCGCTCCCGGTAGCGCGAGGGGGGATAGAGGGGAATGCTGCGCAGGCCGTTATAATGCGCCAGACGGCGGGAAACGTTCTGCGAAATGGTGAAAAGCCGCCGGGCCTCCCCCAGGCAACGGCGGTCAATGCGCCGAATGACCTGTCGAACTTCGCGGTCCTCTTCCCGGTAGGTGAAATCGCTGTAGGAGGTCCCATACCAGTCATAAGCCTGGCGGTGTTGATGGACCAGCCAGACCACCTTACGCGGATGACGGGCTACATAGGAAGGAAATTTGGTGCAGATAATCTGGTCCACCGGTCGGTCGTTGACCCGGCTCAGGTCCAGGAGACGCCAGGCCAGGCAACCCTTGACGATCTCCTCCTTATCCGGCGCCCAGGAAAAGGGCAGTTGCACCACTTCCGCCTGATGGCCATACTCGCGCAGGGCTTGCACCAGCCCCTCCACCAGAAGTTCTGCCCCGCCCCGGATGAAGGGCACCTGCACGGCGCAGACTAGGATGCGCTTAGCCCCCATCGTCTCGTTCCTCCGTACGGACGGGGTTATAGCCGACCTTTTCCTCCAGTGCGCGCAGACGGGTGTGCAGGGCGATGATTTCCTCGCGCAGCCGGGCGTTGGCCGATACCAGCAGGGTCAGGACACGCTCGACGGCAGCGTTGCAGGCGTTCTGCTGCTCGACGATCGGATTGATGTACCAGCGCAAGAAACGCCGGGTAAAACGCTGGATCAGGGCAAAAAAGGCCTGCAGGGGCGTCTTCCAGACGATCGGCCAGTGGGCGCTAACCCCCTGGGTGGCCCGCACCTCCTCCAGGCTGCGGAGCAGTTCGAGTTCATCAAAGGTGCCGGGCCAGGGATAAAAGCCTGCTTCCTGCAACCCCTCGCGCCTGCGCCGCACCTCGCGCCGAATCTGTTCGACAATGGCCGCCACGTCCAGGGCCGTCTCCTCATCCGCCATGGCTTCCGCCTCTGCCTACTGGCCTTGGGACATCCCCTGCGCCACCAGCGCTACTCCCAGGCAGATGACCAGCGAACCGACCACTTTCTGCCAGTTCAACGGCTCTTGCAGGGTTGGCCAAGAGGCCAGCACCAGAATCACGTAACTCAGGCCGAGCATCGGGTAGGCCACGCTCAATTCGATCCGGGAGATCACGACCAGCCAGAAGATCGAACCGGCAAAGATCAGAAAGAAACCCAGCAGGACCTTCCAGTTGGTAAAGGTGCGCAGCAGGATGGACCAGCGAAGGGAAAATTCTCCTGCCTCCCCCACCCCTTTTTTGAGAAAGATTTCGCCGATGACCGTCAGGATGATGGCCAGGAGGAGGACGAGGAAGATATATACCTTGGGCATAGTGGCCTCCTTGATCACTTGCCGCAACTGCTTCCCACCGGGGGGCGGTCACGGCTATTTTCAGTTTAGCCGAGGTGGGGAAAAATGTCAAGTCCGAAACGATTTGCCGAAGGATAGGGTTTGCCCGTATGATACGATCGACGGCGAATGAGATGGCAAGGAGGTCGGATGTGGCATCGGAAGGACAACGGCTTGGAAAGAAACACGTCTTGCAGGTGGAAGTGGTCGAAATCCAGGGGCATTGCCCGGTCTATCGGGTCGGGGATGGCTTCCGCATCGAGGCCGGCTACTGCCTGGTGGCCGGCCGGCCGATCTGCCTGCACGCCCTTCAATCGCTCAATCCTTATTACGTCCCCCTCAGCCGGGGGATGGCTCCGGCGGAACTGGGACTGGCCGGCCCCGACGGGGCGGCCTATGTGCAATGTCTAGACCCCTTCCGCCACACCGGCGGGGGCACGGTGACGTTCCGCATCCGGGTCGTCTGATCGGCTGAAGCCCGCTAGCGCCGGGAGAGTTCTCCCTTCAGGTAAGCGGCCACCTCCGCCCGCGGCACGCTGCACTGTTCGCCGCTGCGCATCTCCTTGACCGTTACCACCCCGGCGGCCACTTCATCCGGCCCCACCACCAGTACATAGGGGATGCCCTTGCGGTCGGCATAGCGGAACTGTTTGCCCAGGGGAGCACCCACCTCCAGGTATACCTCGGTGCGTATCCCCGAGCGCCGCAACTCCTGGGCCAGTTGCAGGGCCACCGACGCCCGCTCGGCGTCGAAAAGGGCCACCAGGACCTGCACGATCGTCCCCGGAAGTTCCAGAAGGTGGAGTTCGGAGATTACGTCCACGATGCGTTCCAGGCCCAGGGAGACCCCCGTAGCCGGCATATCGGGGCCAAAGAGGCCGACCATACGGTCGTAACGCCCGCCCCCGCTGATGGAGCCGATGCGGGGCTTATCCACCACCGTCTCGTAAATCGGTCCGGTGTAGTAGCCCAGGCCACGGACCATGCTCAGGTCCAGGCGGTAGCAATCGGCCGGAATCCCCAGCGCCTCCAGGTGGCGCAGGAGTTCCTCCATTTCGGAAACCCCTTCCAGGCCTATCGGGACATCGGCAAAGCGAGAACGCAATCCGGCCAGCACCTCGCCTCCCCCTCCGGGCATCTGGACCATCTCCAGGAGCCGGCCGGCCGTCTCCGCCGAAAGCCCCTCCTCCAGGAGGAGTTCCCGCACCCGTTCTACTCCATCGCGCTCCAGTTTGTCTATGGCCCGATAGAGGCCGGCCGTCCTCTCGGGCGGGACGCCGGCGGCGATCCCCAGGCCGGAGAGAATTTTGCGGTCGTTCAGGCGTATGGTGAAGCGCTCAAAGCCCAGGTTGCGCAGGGCGGTGTAGACCACGGCCAGGACCTCGGCATCGGCCAGCATCGAGGCACTGCCGACGATGTCCACATCGCATTGCCAGAACTCCCGGTAGCGGCCCTTCTGCGGCTTATCGGCCCGCCAGACCGGCCCCATCTGGTAACGCTTGAAGGGGAAAACGAGTTCGCTCTGGTACTGGGCGGCGACGCGGGCCAGGGCCACGTTGAGTTCATAGCGCAACGCCACCCGCCGGCCGCCGTGGTCGGTGAAGCGATAGAGGAGTTTATCCACCTCGGCGTCGGATTTGCCTTCAAAGGTCTCGGCATACTCGATGGCCGGCGTCTCCAGCGGCTCGAAGCCGAACTGCTCAAAGGTGCGCCGTAGCGTATCGATCACATGCTGGCGCAAAATCATGGTGCGCGGAAGGAAATCGCGCGTTCCTTTGAGGATTCGAGGCTCGATTCTAGGCATCGCTTTGCTCCTGAACGCTCCGTCGCGGTAATACAATAAATTATAACCCGGAAGATAGAAGGCGTCAAATGCGGCAGGTTGAACGCCTTGGTGTTCCACAACGGCTGCCGGCCGGAAACCCCTAGAAAGACCTGCGTCGGCGGTGGGACAGGAGGGCAACCAGAAGGGCCAGAAGGACCAGCACGACCAGGACGGCCAACCACCAGGGGAAGGAAAACGGCGTCTCTCCGGGAAGGGCCGGCTCCGGCGTTGGGGAAGGTGTGGCGATGGGGAAGACCGTCTCTTCGATG
>DAOUAK010000035.1:0-20212 GCA_034433695.1 Chloroflexia bacterium | reverse complement strand
GGCCCCCTGGACCAGGGTATCGGCGCGCACCCCCGACGAGGGGAAGGTCGGCGATGCCGGCATCCTCCTGATGGAACGGTCCCAGGCCTCCCCCTCGATCGGTGGAGGCAGCCATCATCCTGTCCCGAAAGGGACGGAGGAAAGGGGGGATGCCTGGGAAACATTCTGGGCCAACGGACTATAGTGTGAAAAAGGAGGAATGACCATGCAACGCTTTTTCGCCTCTCGTTGGGGACCTATCACGGCCGGCGGCATCATCGGCGTCCTGGCCGCGCTCCTGGTCCTCTGGGGAAACCCGAAAAATATGGGCGTCTGCGTGGCCTGCTTCGAGCGCGACATCGCCGGCGCCCTGGGACTGCACCGCAACCCGGTCGTGCAGTACATCCGCCCGGAGATTCCTGGGTTCGTCCTGGGCTCGCTGTTAGCCGCCCTCATCTTCCGCGAGTTTCGCCCCCGTGGCGGCTCGGCCCCGATCATCCGCTTCCTCCTGGGTATGTTCGCCATGATCGGGGCCCTCGTCTTCCTGGGCTGTCCCTGGCGGGCGCTCCTGCGGCTGGCCGGCGGCGACCTCAACGCTTTACTCGCCCTGGCCGGCCTGGTCGTGGGCATCGGCGTCGGGGTGCTCTTTATGCGGGCCGGCTATACTCTGGGGCGCTCCACCCCGGCCCCGGCCGTAGCCGGCTGGATCATGCCCGCCCTGATGGTCGGCCTTCTCCTCCTGGCCATCTTCCGGCCGGTCTTTGGCCAGGACCTGCCCATTTTCTTCAGCGAAAAGGGCCCCGGCTCCCAGCACGCCGCCCTCTGGCTATCGCTGGTCGTCGGGATGGTCATTGGCTTCCTGGCGCAGCGCACCCGCTTCTGCACCATGGGGGCCGTCCGGGATGTGCTCCTGATGGGCGATACCCACCTCCTGGGCGGGGTGCTGGCCCTCCTCCTGACCGCCTTTCTCACCAATTTGGTGCTGACCTGGACGACCGGCACGCCCTACGTCAACTTCTCCTTCACCGGTCAACCGGTCGCGCACAGCAACCACCTATGGAACTTTGCCGGGATGGCGCTAGCCGGCCTCTCTTTCGCCCTGGCCGGCGGCTGCCCCGGCAGGCAACTCTTTATGGCCGGCGAAGGCGACGGCGACGCCGCCCTCTTTGTCCTGGGCATGATCGTCGGGGCCGGTTTCTCCCATAACTTCAACCTGGCCGGCATCCCGGACACGGTCAAGGACAACGTCTACACCGTGGGTGGCCCCTCGATCTACGGCCAGATTGCTGTGGGCATCGGCCTGGCCTTTTGCCTGCTCCTCGGCTTTGCTGTCCGGATGCGCCGGCAGGAGGTGAAGCGATGATGACGGTGGATGCCCGGGGACGTTCCTGCCCGGAGCCGGCCCTGCTCACCCGAAACGCCCTCCGCCAGGCCGGCCGTGGAGAAATCCACGTCCTGGTGGATACCGAGACGGCCCGGGATAACTGCATCCGCGTGGCCGGCCGTGAGGGCTGGCAGGTGCAGGTCCTGGAGGAAGAAGGAACGTACCACCTGATACTGACCAAGTGACGCCCATCGGGGGGAGGCGGCAGGGCAAGGTCGGAACTCCCCCTGTCGCCTCCCCCGTTCCCCGGACCGAAAACGGCCCGGATGGAGGAAAGATGACCCGCCAGGAAATCCGCCTGACCGCAATGGCCTCGGCCGCTGGCTGAGCGGCCAAGATGGGCCCCGAAGCCCTGGCGCAGGTCCTGCGCCCTCTGCGCGAACGCTTCCGCGCCGCCGACTTCCCCGATCTCCTGGTCGGCCTGGAGGTGAGCGACGACGCGGCAGTGTATCGGGTGAGCGATGAGGTGGCGGTCATCCAGACCCTGGACTTTTTCACCCCCATCGTGGACGACCCCTATACCTTCGGCGCCGTCGCCGCCGCCAATGCTATGAGCGACGTCTATGCGATGGGCGGGGAGGTCGTCCTGGCGCTCAATATCTGCGCCTTCCCCACCGACCTGCCGCTGGAGGTTACCCAGGCCATCCTGCGCGGCGGGGCGGACAAGGTGGCCGAGGCCGGGGGCATCCTGGCCGGCGGCCACACCATCGAGGATAAAGAGCCCAAGTACGGCCTGGCGGTGATGGGGCTGGTCCATCCCCGCCGCATCCTCACCAAGGCCGGCGCCCGTCCCGGCGATGCCCTCGTGCTCACCAAGCCGCTGGGCGTGGGCCTCATCACCACCGCCCTCAAGGGAGGGGTAGCCGACCCGGCCCATGTCGCCGCCGCCGTGGAAAGCATGTCCCGCCTGAACCGTACCGCTGCCCGGTTGGCCCAGGAGGTCGGCGTCAACGCCTGCACCGACATCACCGGCTTTTCTCTCCTCGGCCACGGCTACGAGGTGGCCGAAAAGAGCGGGGTCCGGCTGCGCTTCCGCCTGGAGGCTTTGCCCCTCCTGCCGGGCGCCCGGGACTATGCCGGGGAATCGCTCTTCCCCGGTGGCAGTTGTCGCAACCGCGACGCTTACTCCAGGCATGTCGCTTTTGCTGCCTCCATTACGGAGGAAGAACAGATGCTGCTCTTTACGCCAGAGACCTCGGGAGGACTGCTTCTCTCCGTCCCGGCGGAGCATCTGGAAAGGCTTCTCTCCCGCTTTGCCGCTGCCGCCGAGCCGGCCTGGGTTGTCGGCGAGGTACTGGAGGGCAGCGGGATCGAGGTTTTCTAAGGAGGTGGAAGATGCCCAGAATCGTCCAGGCCCGGGGCCTACCCTGTCCACAGCCGGTTCTGCTGACGAAAAAGGCCATGCAGGAGGCCGACGACATCCTGACCATCGTGGACGGTCCGGAACAGGCGGAGAACGTGGCGCGGATGGCCCGGCAGGCCGGCTGGCAGGTGGAGGTGAACGGGAAAGAGGAGGCGGTTTATGTGCGAATAACTCGCCCGCAGCAACTTCCCCAGGTGCAAAGGGAGGAAATCGGGCCGGCGGCCGGCCCGCTGGTGCTAATCGTGCCGGGGGAGACGATGGGGCGTGGGGAATCGGACGAACTGGGGCAGGTCCTCATCCGTTCCTTCTTCCACACCCTCCTGGAGATCGAACGCCGGCCCGACGTCATCGTCTTCTTCAACAGCGGCGTCCGCCTGGTCGTCGAAGGTTCGCCGATTCTGGAGGACCTGCGGGCCCTTACCGAACAGGGAGTACAGATCCTGGCCTGCGGCACCTGTCTGGGCTACTTTGGCCTGAAAGACCGGGTAGCGGTGGGCACCGTATCCAATATGTACGCGATCTCCGAAACGCTTCTGGGGGCCGGCCGGGTGGTGACGCTCTAACTGTCCGGGCCGGCTACGGCCTGACGTTGTATTTCTTCATCAACTGCACCATCTCCGGGTCGTCGGCGTACTGGGGTGTCAGGCTGTAGGACTGGCCGGTAAAGGTAACCACCCGTCCCTGGGCATCGAAATGCACCAGAAGCATCCCCAGGGACTTGCCCTGGGCCCCGGCGGCGCAAAGGATCACCGCCCCTTCCGGCCCCTCGACGGTCTGGGGCTTGACCGTCTCGCCGCCATAGGCCCCGATCACCACATCCAGGCCGGCCACCTCCCGGGCGAGTTTCAGATTTTCCGTCCGGGGCAGGTTGGAAAGAAGGATGATCACCTCAGCCTGAGAACGCACCTCCTCCACGGTGCGCCGGACGGCCTCCAGGGCGTCCTCCACGGTCAGGTTGATCCCCAGTGTCTGTAAACGTGCCGCCGGGATGGGTCCGGTCACCCCAATGATGGCAACGCGGCGGCCGTCCAGGGAGCGGAGGATATAGGGCTGGACGTTGGGCAGGGCTCCGGCCGGCCCCACATTGGCCGAAAGGATGGGGAAGGAGGCCTCGCCGAAGCGCGCCCGGATGACCTCGGAGGAGGCGGCCAGGTCCATCTCCCCCAGGGCCATGGCGTCGTACTTCATGGCGTTCATCGCCTCGACCGGAAGGGCCCCCTGGCTGGGATCGCTGGTCGCCGAGGGCTTGCCGGCGGTATAGAGGCTGTTTCCGCTATCCAGAAGGAGCACGCTTCCCTTCGCCTGAGCCCGCAACTGCTGAACGGCGCTGGCCCGCCGGGCCAGCCCTCCCTGGGGCACCCCTCAGCCGCAGGGCCGCACTTCGCCGTGCACCTCGCCCGTATAGAGGAGGGTCAGGCTGAAGGCCACATCGCCACGGGTGGGAAGCGGCGTCGGGGAAAGGGGCGAAGCGGCCGTGGGCCGCGGAGTTCGGCCGGCGGTGGCGGGGACGGCCGTGGTCTGGACAGGTTTCCTCGTGGCTGGTGGCAGGGTGGACTGCGCCGCCACCTGCCGGGTAGCCAGTGCCGGGTAGGCCGTCTGCGCCGGCCCTTCCACCACCCGACAGGCCGCCAGGAGGACGGCCAGGAAAAGAAGGAGCGCGATCGAAACGGTGAAGGACTTGCGAAACATCTTCTTTCTCCTTGAATTCTCTGACCGATAGTATAGAGGAAAAAACAAATTTGTCAAGGCAGGCAAATGCCCTGCCCCTCCCCTATTCCCGAGAATTTTCGGACACATCCGCCGCACTTTTCCAGGTTGTGGTATAATGAAGCCGTCACTTGACTTAGAGGCACGGTTTTCCCTGCCAGGATGGACCGATGATCGAAGCCGTCGGATTGGGCAAAGATTTTGGGCGCGTCACCGCCGTGCGGGATGTTACCCTGACCGTCGCCGAGGGAGAAGTGGTGGTCCTCCTGGGGCCCAACGGGGCCGGCAAGACCACCACGGTGCGGATGCTTTCCGCCATCCTCCGGCCGACGCGGGGACGGGCGGTGGTCGCCGGCCACGATGTGACTGGGGAGGCGGTGGAGGTGCGGAGGCGGGTAGGCCTGCTCACCGAGTTTCCTGGCCTGTACGAGCGTATGAGTGTCCCGGACTACCTGGGCTTTTTCGGCGGACTGCACGGCCTTTCCCCCGCTTCCTGCCGGGCACGGAGCGAGGAACTGCTGCGCCGCTTCGGCCTCTGGGAGAGCCGCCACCTGCGTCTGGGCGAGTTCTCCAAAGGGATGCGCCAGAAGGTGGCCCTGGTACGCGCCCTCCTGCACGACCCGCCGGTTCTGCTCCTGGATGAACCCACCTCGGCCATGGACCCCAGCAGCGCCCGCATGGTGCGGGACTGTATCCGGGAACTCCGGGCCGCCGGCCGCACGCTTCTCGTCTGCACCCACAACCTGGCCGAGGCCGAGGAACTGGCCGACCGCATCGCCGTCATCCGGCAGGGACAGATAATTGCCCTGGATACTCCCCAGGGATTGCGCCGGCAACTCCTCGGCCCGCCGCTGATGGAGGTGCGGTGGAACGGCCTGGACGATAACTTCGCCGAAATGCTGAACGGATGGGTGGAGGTCGTGGCCCAGGGGCCAGGGTGGGTACGCTACGTCTCTCCGCAGCCGGAGCGGATCAACCCCCTGGTGCTTCGCCGTCTGATGGCCGGCGGGGCCGAGGTGGTGACGCTGAGCGAGGTTCCCCGGAGCCTGGAAGAAATTTACCAGGTCCTGGTCGAGGCCGGCGGAGATGCGGGAGGAAGCCCATGAACTGGTTTCGCCAGAGTCTCCTCGTCTCCCGGCGGGAACTGAAGGACAGCCTGACCGACTGGCGCATCATCACGCCGGTGGTCATCCTGACCTTTATCTTCCCCTGGCTGGTTATCCTGGCCGCCAACGCGGGCATCGACTTCCTGGAGCGTTACCGCCCGGGCCTGGTTTCGAGCCAATTGGTCCCCTTTGCCACGATGATCGTGGGCTTTTTCCCGACCTCCTTCTCCCTGGTTATCGCCCTGGAGTCGTTCGTCGGGGAAAAGGAACGCAACACGCTGGAATCGCTCCTTTCCACCCCCATTCCGGATCACGCCCTTTACCTGGGCAAGTTGCTGGCGGCCCTGGCCCTGCCCCTGGCCGGAAGCCTGGCCGCCATTGCCCTCTTTGCCCTGAACCTGCCCGGCCTCACCGGGTTTACGGTGGCACCGGACCTATTGCTCCAGATCGCCTGTCTGGCGGTGACGCTGACGGTGGGGATGGTGGCCGGGGCGGTGGTGGTCTCCAGCAACACGACCAGCGTGCGGGCGGCCAACCTCCTGGCCAGTTTCATCGTCCTACCGGCGATGCTGATGCTCACCTTGCAGAGCCTGGTCGTGGCCTGGGATGCCCGGCCGGCCCTCTGGCTGATTGCCCTGGCCCAGGCAGTGGCCGATGTGGCCCTGATTCGGATGGGCATTCGGCTCTTCAACCGGGAAAACCTGCTGGCGCGGACGATAGACCGGATCGACCTGCGGCGGACCTGGCGTACCCTGCAGAGTTTTCTGCGCCAGGAGCCGGCCGCAGCCCTTTCGGGCCGGCCCTCGGCCCCCCTGACGATCGGCCGGCTTTACTTCCGCGACCTCTCTCAGATTCTGCGCCGCAGCGGAGGGGCGGTCCTGGTGACGATGGCCGTGCTGGCGATCGGGGCGGCGGCCGGCTGGGCCCTGGCCCGGGCACACCCTCTGCCCCCCGAAATCGCCAAAGAATGGTCTCCGGAGGCCATCCGCCAGAGCCTGCTTCGTCTCCGGGAAGGGCTGCAAGGTCAACCCTGGACCCCCTTGACCATCTTTTTCCAGAACCTGCGCTCCGTGCTTTTCTCCTCCCTCTTTGCTCCCGTAACGTTCGGCATCGCCGCTACGGCACCGCTGCTCCTGACCTTCGGCATCATCGGTTTCGTCCTGGGGGAAGCGACCGCCGTCGGCTTTCCGGTAGGAGCCCTGGCTACGCTCCTCTGGCCGCACGGCCTGCTGGAGATACCGGCCGTCCTTATCGCCACAGCCGTGGCCTTCCAGATGGGCGCGTCCGTCCTCTCACCCCCGCCGGAGATGACCCTGGGCGATACGCTTCTCCTGGGCCTGGCCAATTTCCTCAAGGTGTTCTTCCTCCTGGTGCTTCCGCTCCTCCTGGTAGCGGCCTTTGTGGAGGTCTATGTAACCACGCAGGTTGCCCTGCAGGCTTTCGGAGGATGAACGATGGGCTACCGTTCGCCCGATGAGGTGACGAACCGGCCGCCCCCGGGGCGGAAAATTTACCTGGCTCCTTCCATCCTCTCGGCCGATTTCGCCCGGCTGGGGGAACAGGTTCGGGCGGTGGAGGAAGCCGGCGTCGACCGGGTGCACGTGGATGTGATGGACGGGCACTTTGTGCCCAACCTGACCTTTGGCCCCCTCATCGTGCAGGCCCTGCGGCCGGTCACCCGGCTGCCGCTCTACGTGCACCTGATGGTAGAGAAACCGGAACGGTTCCTCCGGCCCTTTGCCGGAGCCGGGGCGAACGGGCTCATCGTCCACGTGGAGGCCTGCCCCCATCTGCACCGGCTGATCGGCCAGATCCACGAACTGGGCTGCCGGGCCGGCGTAGCCCTGAACCCGGCCACTCCGCTATTTACCCTGGAGGAAATCCTGCCCGAACTGGAACAGGTGCTGGTGATGTCGGTCAATCCGGGCTGGGGGGGACAACCCTTCATCGCTGCCAGCCTGGAGAAGATCGTTCGACTGAAGCGGATGCTCCGGGAGCGCGGCCTGGAACGGGTGGAAATCGCGGTGGACGGTGGCATTGACGAGCAGACGGCTCCGCTGGTGGTGCGGGCCGGAGCGGATGTCCTGGTGGCGGGAGCGGCCATCTTCGAGGCAGAGGATGGGCCGGCCGCAGCCGTGCACCGGCTGCACCGGGCCGTCGCCGAAGCGTTGAAAGAAGCATAGGAGGTGTTCGATGAAGCGTCCCGATGGGATCACCCTGTTGAGCATCTATCATTTCCTGGTGGCCGGCCTGACTCTACTGGGGTGCTGCGTCCTGGCCCTGGTGCCGTTTATCGTGGCCGTGGCCGTACGCCCCTGGCATCCGGGCTATATCGCCGTACCGATTGTAGCCCTGGTGGCGTTGCTGGGCCTACTCCTCCTCTTCCTCTACGGAGTGGCCCACGCCGCCGTCGGCTGGGGGCTGTGGAAGTTGCAGACCTGGGCTCGGGTGGGCGCCATCGTCCTGGCCATCCTTGACCTTTTTGCCTTTCCTCCCATCAGCACGGCCATCGGGGCGCTGGCCCTGTGGTACCTCTTCCAGCCCGAGGTGCGGGCGGCCCTGGAACCGGGCGCGCAGTAAACTCCCGGCGCGATGCCTTCCGTCTCGGTGGTGATTCCCAACTACAACGGCCTGGAGCACCTTCCGACCTGCCTGGAGGCGCTGTGGGCCCAGCACTTCCGGGATTTTGAAACGATCCTGGTGGACGACGGCTCCGACGACGGCTCTGCCGAATGGGTACGCCGGCACCATCCCGAGGTGCAGGTGCTGAAACTGCCTCGCAATATGGGGATGGCGACGGCCGCCAACCGGGGATGGCGCCTGGCCGCCGGCCGGGATATCGCCCTGCTGAACAACGACACCCGGGCCGACCCCGGATGGCTGAAGGCGCTGGTGGAGGCGGCAGAGGCTCATCCCGAGGTCCCTTTCTTTGCCAGCAAAATCCGGCTTTTCGACCGCCCCAACATCCTCCATGCGGCCGGCGACCTCTACGGGGTGGATGGCATCCCCCGCAACCGGGGAGCCTGGGAAGAGGACCACGGACAGTACGATAGAGAGTTCGAGGTCTGGGGGCCGTGCGGAGCGGCGGCTTACTACCGGCGGGCCCTGCTGGAGGAACTGGGAGGCTTTGACGAGCGGCTTTTCATGTACCTGGAGGATGTCGACCTGGCCTGGCGGGCGCAGTTGCGCGGCTACCGTTGCCGTTTTGTCCCCCGGGCCATCGTCTACCACAAGGTCAGCGCAACCGGCGGGGGAACGCTGGCTTCGTACTACGTAGGGCGGAATACCCTCCTGGTGCTGGCGAAAGATATGCCGGGGCCGCTTCTGCGACGGCACTGGAGGAAAATCGTGCGGGCCCAGATGCGCATTGCCGGAGAGGCATTGCGTCACTGGCGAGGGGCGGCGGCGCGCTCCCGGCTGCGGGGACAACTGGCCGGCCTGCTCCTCCTTCCGGCCTGGTGGCCGGCCCGCCGCCAGGTCCAGGCCGGCCGGACGGTTCCCCTGGAGGAAGTGGCCGGCCGACTGGTAGGAGGATAAGGTGGTCGGACCCGCCATCCTCATTGCCTGCCAGCGGGAGGGATGGGGTTTCATCCCGGCCCTGGCCCGACGCTACGGCCTGGGAGTGGAGGTGGGGGACTTTGCCGACCCGGACCTCCTGGAGGACGACTGGCGCGGCCGGCTGGAGGAACTGCGCCCTTTGCTTCAGCAGATTCCCGGAGAACGCGCCCTCCACGGGCCGCGTTCCGACCTCAATCCCGGATTGCGCGACCGCGGCCTGGTGGCCTTTTGCCGGGAACGCTACCGCAAGGCGCTGGCGGTGGCCGTCGAGGTCGGGGCCGGCACGGTGATCTTTCACACCGGCTACAACCCGCTCATCCGCGCTCCGGGCTTTGACCGGCGCTGGCTGCGCCGTAGCGCCGACTTCTGGCGAGGGGTGGCGGAGGAGGCCGGCCGGCTGGGGCTACAGATCCTCCTGGAAAACGTCTGGGAGCCGCATCCGGCCGTGTTGCGCGACCTCCTGGAGGCCGTCCACTCCCCGGCCGTGCGGGCCTGCTTCGACGTGGGGCACGCCAACATCTACTCCCGACAGCCGCCCGAGGAGTGGCTTACCGTCCTTGGAGGATACACCGCCTACCTCCACCTGCACAACAACGACGGCCGGGTAGATGCCCACGGTCCGCTGGAGGAGGGCACGGTGGATTTCACCCGCTTCCTGCCGCTCCTGGCCCTGCACCCCCATCCCCCGCGTCTTGTCCTGGAGGTCTCGGGCGACGAGGAGGCCGTGGCGAGCAGCCTCTTTTTCCTGCGCCGGATGGTCGGGATGTAAACGAGGACCGAATGCGTCGAGAACTGCCACGTATCGCCATCGTAGGTGTTTGCGGCTCGGGGAAAACGGTGCTGGCCGAGGCCCTGCGGGCACGGGGTTACAACGCCCGCAGCATCGCCCAGGAACACTCCCTTGTGGCCGGCATGTGGCGGGCCCACGGCCCGCCGAACATCCTCATCTACCTGGACGCCCGGCCGGAGACGATCAACGCCCGCCTGGGACGCAACGACTGGAACGAGGAGATGGTGGCGGAGCAACACCGCCGGCTGGCCGAGACCCGCGCCTGGTGCGACCTTTACCTGCCGACCGATGACCTGAGCCAGGAAGAGGTCCTGGAAAAAGTGCTGGCCTTTTTGCACGAGGGGTGGGGAATATGACTTCCGACCTCGATTGACAACGACCATATTCCGGGATATGATGGGCCGGTAGAGGTTCGGCGAGGCGATGATGGAGGTCCGATCGGAACGGCTGGGGACAATCGGTGGGTGGGCCGGCCGGCTCAAGGCCCACCTGAGAAAGCGCTGGCAGGTCTACCTCGGGCTGGCCATCAGCGCCTTTTTCCTTTACCGCGTGCTGGCCGACATGCGCGGCCAGATGGACCAGGTCTGGGAGCAGTTGCAGGGGGCCCAGTACCTCTGGGTGATCCCCGGCGTAGTCGTCTATTTCTTCGGCGTGTGGGCCCGGACCTGGCGCTGGCACTATATGCTCCGGCCACTCGGTCGAGTTCCCCTGAAGCGGCTCTTCCCCATCGTCTGCATCGGCTATATGGGCAACAACCTCTACCCCTTTCGGGCCGGGGAACTTTTGCGCGCCTATGTCCTGCGGCGCGAGGAAGGGGTAAGCATCAGCGCCTCCCTGGCGACCATCCTGGCCGAACGCATTTTCGACGGCATCATCATGTTGCTTTTTGTCTTCATCGGCCTTCCCCTGAGCCCGGCCATCACCCCGGAGTGGCGACGCTGGGTGGTCATCTTTACCGTCGCCTTCTTCGGGGCCCTGGGGTTCTTTTTTCTGATCGCCATATCGCCGCGCCGGACGCAGGCCCTTTACACCTGGCTCTTTGAACGCCTCCTGCCTCGGCGGATTCGCCGGCCGGTGCAGGGCATCGCCGACCGCTTTGTAGAGGGGCTACGCTGCCTGCGCAGCCCCCGGGATATGGGGATGATCTTTGTGACCTCGGCGGTCGTCTGGCTGGCCGAGACGGTCAAGTACTGGTTCGTGATGCACGCCTTTTCCTTCGTCGTACCGTTTTACATCCTGATGCTGATGAACGGCGTGGTCAATCTGTTCACCACCTTGCCGGCCGGCCCCGGCTACGTGGGCACCTTCGACTGGCCTGGCATCCAGGTGCTGGAGACCTCCGGGGTCCCCGGCCCCCTGGCCACCGCTTACACCTTTGCCCTGCACGTCGCCCTCTGGTTTCCCATCACCGCCCTGGGCGCCTACTACATGGCCCGCAAGGGCCTCTCCTGGGGAAGGGTGGAGAAGGAATATGCCCTGGAAAGGGCCGGCGCGGAGGATGCCCCTGCCTCCTCCGAGGGAGAGGAGGGCCGGCGATGAAGGTGGCCGTCATCGGCGGAGGCTTTGCCGGCCTGACCGCCGCCTACGAACTCCTCAAGGCCGGCCAGGAGGTGGACCTGTACGAGGCCTCCCCTCAACTGGGCGGTCAGGCCCGCACCTTTCCCGTCGGCGAAACCCGGCTGGAGGCCTTTTACCACCACCTCTTCCTGAGCGACCGCGACATCCTCTCCCTGGCCGAGGAACTGGGGCTACGGGAGCACATTTCCTGGATTCCGTCCCGCGTGGGCTTCCTCTACCGGGGGCAGATCTACCCCTTCACCACGCCGCTGGACCTGTTGCGCTTTCGGCCGCTGCATCCCTTCAACCGGCTGCGCCTGGGGCTGGTGATCTTTTTCCTCCAGCACTATCGCAACTGGCGGCGCTTTGAGGAGATTACGGCGGACGAATGGATTCCGCGCTGGGCCGGCCGGCAGGCCTACGAGGTGCTCTGGCGTTCGCTCCTCCTGGGCAAGTTCGGCGATGCCTACAACCAGGTCTCGATGACCTGGTTCTGGGGCAAGGTTTACCTGCGGGGCGGCTCGCGCAGAGGGCTGGGAGCGGAGCGCCTGGGTTACCCCCGGGGCAGTTTCCAGGTGCTCATCGACGCCCTGGCCCGCGAAATCCGGGCCCGGGGGGGCAGGATTCACCTGGAGACCCCGGTGAAACTCCTGATGGTGGAGGGCTGGCGGGTCTGGGGGGTGTTCCTGGGAGGAGAACGGCGCGTCGGCCCCTATGATGTGGTCATCGCCACCGTGCCCAGCACCACCTTCCGCACCATCGCCCCCTTCCTCTCCCGCGAATACGGAAACCTCCTGCGGCAGCAGCGTTACCAGGCTGCCCTCTGCCTGGTGCTCCAGATGCGGCGTCCGCTCAGTTCGATCTACTGGCTGAACATCAGCGACCGCGAGAGCCCCTTTGTCGGGGCCATCGAACACACCAACTGCATCCCTCCCGAGGTCTACGGCGGCCGGCATCTCCTCTATTTGACCAACTACCTCGATCCGACGCATCCCTATTTCTCCCTGTCCACCGAGGAACTCTTGCAAACCTATCTCCCCGGCATTCAGCGCATCCATCCCGAGTTCACCCTCGACTGGGTGGAGGAGTGCTGGCGCTTTGAGGAAAAGGCGGCCCAGCCGATCATCACCCCAGGCTATTCCCGGCGCATCCCTCCCCACCGCACTTCGGTGCCCAACCTGTTCCTGGCCAACACCACCCAGATCTTCCCGGAGGACCGGGGCACCAACTACAGCGTGCGTCTGGGGCGCAAGGTGGCGCATCTGGTGCTCGGCGCATAAATTCAGGCCGGGACCCTCGTTCAGCGGTGCTCTTCCACCCAATCTCGCGCCCAGGCATCGGCGGCGTAGATGGAAAGTAGGTCCACCGAATCGGCCGGCCGGTGGGCCTCCAGCGCTCCGGCGATGAGCCGGGGGATGTCCAGAAAACCGATGCGCCCGTCCAGGAAAAGCGCCACCGCCACCTCATCGGCCGCCGAGAGCACCGCCGGGTAGGTCTTTCCGGCCCGGCCGGCCTCCCGCGCCAGGCGCAGGCAGGGGAAACGCTCCTCGTCCACCGGCTCAAAACTCAACGGGCCGACTTCCGGCCACCGGACCGCCGTATAGCGGTGCGGAAGGCGTTCCGGATACCCCAGGGCATATTGAATCGGCAGGCGCATATCAGGAAAACCCAGTTGGGCCTTGATCGAGCCGTCGCAGAACTCGACCAGGGAGTGGACGATGCTCTGCGGGTGCACCACCACCTCGATGCGTTCATAGGGCACACCGAAGAGGTGATGGGCCTCGATCACCTCCAGCCCCTTGTTGAAGAGGGTGGCCGAGTCCACCGTAATTTTGGGCCCCATCTTCCAGACGGGGTGCGAAAGGGCCTCCTGCGGGGTAACGTCGGCCAATCGTTCCTTCGGCCAGGTACGAAAGGGGCCGCCGGAGGCGGTCAGGATGAGGCGCTCCACCGCCGCCGGCGATTCCCCCTGGAGGCACTGCCAGATGGCGCTGTGTTCGCTATCCACCGGCCGCAGCATCACTCCGCAGGCGCGGGCTTCGGCGGCGACGATCTCCCCGGCCATCACCAGGACCTCTTTGTTGGCCAGGGCAATTTCCTTCCGGGCCCGGATGGCGGCCAGGGTGGGGGCCAGGCCGGCCGCTCCGCTCGTCGCCACCACCACCAGGTCCACCTCGGGAGCCGTGGCCAGCGCCACCAGCCCCTCCTCGCCGCGCAGCAGGGGGACGGGGAAATCCCTGGCCTCGACATCGGTGCTTCCCAGGCCGGCCAGGGCCGGCCGAAACGCCTCCACCTGTCGGCGCAGCGCCTCCACGTCGCGGCCGGCGGCCAGGGCGTAGACGGAAAAGCGGTCGGGGTTGGCCGCCACCACCTCCAGCGTCTGCCGGCCGATGGAGCCGGTGCTGCCCAGGATGGCCAGGCGTTTCATCGGAGCACCGCGACCAGGAAATAGTAGACCGCCGGGGCCACGAAGAGGAGGCTGTCCACCCGGTCGAGCATTCCCCCGTGCCCGGGGATGAGCCGGCCGGAGTCCTTCACCCCGGCCTGCCGCTTGAGGAGCGACTCCGCCAGATCCCCCACCTGTCCCACGGTTCCCACCAGCAGCCCCAGGACGGCAGTCCAAGGGTAAGAAAGGGGCAACCCCAGGAGCGGCACCAGTCCCAGCGCCACGGCAATGGAGGTGAGCAGGCCGGCTGCCGCTCCCTCCCAACTCTTCTTCGGGCTCAGGTAGGGACTCATCTTATGCCGCCCCCAGCGCACCCCGACGAAGTAGGCTGCCGTATCGCAGAGCCAGACCAGGGCCAGGACGGCGACGATCCACCAGAACCCCGGCCCCAGGGCCGGCCCTCCCAGGGCCTGCCAGAAGGCCGGGGAAAAGTCCGGCCGGTTCACCTCCCGGAGCAGGATAAAGTGGGAAAGAGGCCAGGAGACGTAGAGGGCGCCGGAAAGGGTCAACCCCCAGGAGGCCATCGCCCCCTCGCGGTCGCGCTTCAAGAGTTGCCCGACCAGGGTGAGGAGGATGGCCCCGGCCAGCGCCCCGCCGACGCCCACGTGGCCGGGGAGCGTCCAGGGCAACGGAAGTTCGGCCATCCCCGGCAGGCGTACCAGGCAGCCGCACCCGCTCTCGACCGGAGTGGTCAGGGCCGCCAGGATAAAGAGGAGGGCGCTCAGGAAGCCGGCCCAGTGCGCGGGCTTCAGGCCGGCCGCCCCAAAGAGGGCATAGGCCTCGTGAAGGGCCAGCCCGGCCACCAGGGTCACCAGGAGGGCCAGGTAAGGTTCCCCCAGGGCCACGATGACCACAATAATGGGGATCAGGATGATGGCACTGAGGACCCGAAGGCGAAGCACCACAGCCTCCTAACCGGCAACCACCTGTCGGGAGGCGCTCATCTCTCCTCCAGTCCTCCGAACTTGCGCACCCGCTTTCCGTAGGCCTCGATGGCCCGGCGCAATTCTTCCCGGTCGAAATCGGGCCAGAGGGTCGGGGTGGAGTAGAATTCGCTGTAGGCGGCCTGCCAGATGAGAAAGTTGCTCAAGCGCATCTCCCCGGCCGTGCGGATGATCAGGTCAGGGTCGGGGCAGCCGGCCGTATAGAGGGCGGCGGCGAAGCGCTCCTCCGTCACCTCCTCCGGAGGAATCCCCGCCGCCACGAGTCGGCGGGCGGCGTCCACGATCTCGGCCCGGCCGCCGTAGTTGAAGGCCACGTTCAGGATAAGCCGCTGGTTTTCGCGGGTACGTTCCACGGCCTGCAAAATCTTGCGCTGCAACTCCTCCGGCAGCCCCTCCAGCCGGCCGATATACCGTACCTGCACGCCGTTTCGGTGCAGGTTCTCCGTCTCCCGCTCAATCACCTCGCTCAGGAGGCCAAGCAGTCCTTGTACCTCCTCGGCCGGCCGGGACCAGTTCTCCGTGGAGAAGGCGTAAATGGTCAGAATCTCGATGCCTTCCTCCACGCAGGCTTCGACAATGCGGCGGATGTTCTCGGTGCCGGCCCGATGGCCGGCCAGCCGGGGCAGGCCGCGCCGCCGCGCCCATCGGCCGTTTCCGTCCATAATGATGCCGATGTGCCGCGGCCGGCGGGCAATATCCTGGGACGTTGCCTCTGGAAACTTTTTCCGTGGGCTCAAAGGTCCTGAACCATGCGCTTTTCCAAAAATCCCGAAAAGGGTTGTCGGCCCTTTCTACGGAAAATCGGGAAAGGGAAACCGCCGCCCCTACACCTCCATAATCTCCTTTTCCTTGGCCTCTCCCACCTTTTCGGCCGCTTCATAGTACTTTTCGGTCAGTTCCTGAAGGTCATCTTTGGCCCGGAAGAGGTCGTCCTCGCTGATGAGTTTTTCCTTCTTGGCCTCTTCCAGGTCCTCGATGGTATCGCGGCGGATGTTGCGCAGGGCAACTTTGCAGGCCTCGACCCGCTGGCGGACCCGCTTCACCAGTTCACGCCGGCGCTCCTCGGTCAGGTAGGGGATAGCCAGGCGGATCACCCGGCCGTCGGTGGTCGGCGTCAGACCCAGGTCGGAGGTCAGGATGGCCCGCTCGATCTCCTTCAGGGCGCTGATATCCCAGGGCTGGATCACCAGCAGGCGCGGCTCCGGCGCGGTGATGCCGGCAATCTGAAGGAGCGGCGTGGGGACACCGTAATAGTTGACCATCAGGTGTTCGACCAGGGCCGGGGAGGCCCGACCGGTGCGCAGCGTGACCAGTTCCTCCCGCAGGGCCTCGACGCTCTTTTTCATGCGCGTTTCGGCATCGTTCAGGAACTCTTCGATCATCGCTGCCTCCTGTGCTCGATCCTCGTTCAATCTTCGCTGCGCGATCTCCCCAAAGGATAGGGGTCGTCTTCACCGCCGCAGATCAGGGTGCCCACCTGCTCGCCCAGGATGATGCGTTCAATCTGCCCCGGCGCCTGCACGTCAAAGACGATGATCGGCATGTGGTTATCCATACACAGCGTCAGGGCGGTCGAGTCCATCACCTGGAGGCGGCGGTTGATCGCCTCCAGGTAAGTCAGGCGGTCGAAACGGCGGGCCTGAGGGTTGCGGCGGGGGTCATCGTCATAGACGCCATCCACGCCGTTCTTGGCCATCAGGATGATCTCGGCTTCGACCTCCAGGGCGCGCAGGGCGGCGGCCGTGTCGGTGGTAAAGTAGGGGTTACCCGTGCCGGCGGCCAGGATGACCACCCGTCCCTTTTCCATGTGGCGGATGGCCCGCCGGCGGATATAAGGCTCGGCTACGGCCTCCATACGGATGGCCGTCTGTACGCGGGTGAAGATGCCCCGCTTCTCCAGGGCATCCTGGAGGGCCAGGGCGTTGATGACGGTGGCCAGCATGCCCATGTAGTCGGCCTGGGCCCGATCCATGCCCTGGGCGGCGACATCCATACCCCGCCAGATATTTCCGCCGCCGATGACCACGGCGACCTGGACCCCATAGCGCACCGCCGAGCCGATCTGCTCGGCAATAAAATGCACCACCTGCGGGTCGATGCCATAGCCAGCCCGGCCTATCAGGGCTTCCCCGCTCATCTTCAACAGGATGCGCCGGTACTTGGGCTCGGCCATGGGTTCACCCGGCTTCCCTCCCCACCTCTCTTCCAGCGGAGAGGTTAGGAGGTGAAAGAGGCGAATCACGCCCCCAGTTCAAAGCGCACAAAGCGCCGCACGACTACGTTTTCTCCTACCTGGGCCGCCAGTTCGTTCACCAGGTCTTTGACCCGGCGCTCCGGATCGCGGATGGAAGGCTGTTCCAGAAGGCAGGCCTCCTCGTAGAATTTGCCCAGTTTGCCCTCCACGATCCGCTCGATGACCTGGGGTGGCTTGTTTCCCTCGATCTGGCTGCGGTAGATGGCCCGTTCCTCCGCCAGCACCTCCTCGGGCACGTCCTCCTTGGAAAGGAAGCGCGGATTGGTGGCCGCAACCTGCATGGCCAGTTCGTGGGCCAGGCGGATAAAGCCCTCGGTACGGGCCACAAAATCGGTTTCGCAGTTCAATTCCACCATGGCGGCGATACGGTTGCCGTGGTGGACGTAACATTCGATGCGTCCCTCGCGGGCCTCGCGGCCGGCCCGCTTGGCCGCCTCGGCCAGGCCCTGTTCCCGCAGGAGGCGGACCGCGGCTTCGATATCGCCCTGTGTCTCCGTCAGGGCCTTGCGGCAGTCCAGCACGCCGGCCCCGGTGCGGGCCCGCAACTCCTTGATCATCTCGATCGGAATGTCCAACGATACCTCCTTATTCTACGGCCATCTTGGCCGCGACCTGTCGCCGGTTGGGGATAGAGGGTTCCCGTCTACTCTTCCTCCTCAACCTCCTCCTCCCCAATTTCCTCTTCTTCCTCCTCTTCTTCCTCCACCTTCTTCCCCCGGAGCATCATTGCCGGGATGGCCGGAGCCGCCATGGCGGCTTCCAGCCCCAGCGCCTCACGACGGTTCTGCCCCTCGATGACAGCATCGGCAATCTTCCCGGCGATCAGGCGGATGCCCCGGATGGCATCGTCGTTGCCGGGGATGGGGTACTGGATCAGGTCGGGGTCGCAGTTGGTGTCCACGATCGCCACCACCGGGATTTCCAGTTTGTTGGCCTCGTCCACGGCAATGTGTTCCCGGTGAGGATCCACCACAAAGAGAGCGCCGGGAAGTTCGTTCAGCCCGCGCAGTCCGCCCAGGACGCGCAGGAGTTTTTCCAGCCTTTCCTCCAGAATCTTGGCCTCCTTCTTGGGCAGGCGGTTCAGGTCGCCGCTCTCCTTGCGCGCCAGCAGTTCTTCCAGATAATCCAGGCGGCTGCGGATGGTAACAAAGTTGGTGAGGGTTCCGCCCAGCCAGCGATGGATGACGTAGGGTTGCCCGCAGCGGGTGGCCTCTTCGGCGATGGCCGTCTGGGCCTGCTTCTTGGTTCCGACGAAGATGATCTTGCGCCCGCTGGCGGCCACCTCCACGACGAAGTCATAGGCCCGCCGCAGGTTGACCAGGGTCTTCTGGAGGTCAATGATGTGGATGCCCTCCCGTTTGGCAAAGATGTAACGCCGCATCTTCGGGTTCCAGCGCCGGGTCTGGTGACCGAAGTGCAATCCGGCCTCCAGGAGGGCCTTCATGGTAACGATCGGTTCGCGCTGTTCGGTAACCATATCCTCCTCCGTTATCCTTCCGCCTCTTTCTTCCCGGGGAGGACCCCCCACCGGGAGCACGGCTCCACCGGTCCAGAGGCGTGCATCGTTCCTGCCGCACCAGAAGCGGCAGCGCGTAGTATACCACAGGTTCGCTATTTGCACAACTTACCACCGGAGTCCGGGCGGCAAACTGCAACTTGCCGGCCGGAAGTTACCTTCTCCCAAGAAGCATCCCCAGGGCCAGCAAGACCACTCCGCCCAGGACGACGAGAAACCATCCCCACCACGCCCCCGCCGCCAGCAACGGCCGAAGGAGCAGGGCAGAGGCCACGAGGAGGCCGGCGACTAGGATACCCAGCGAGAGACGGGAAACCAGGAGGTTCAGGGCCTCCAGCGGCCGTTCCGTCCGGCGTACCTGCCAACCCAGAGAGAGGTCGCCTTCCCGCAGCCGCCCCAACACCCGAGGCAACCGCTCCGGCACTTCCATCAGGAGTTCGCCCCAGCGGCCCAAACTCCGGCCGGCCCGCCGTCCCAGGGCCGCGGGAGAGACCATCTCCTCCAGGAAACGGCGGGCATAAGGCCGGGCCACGGTGAAGGGGTCGAAATCGGGATCCAGCATCCGTCCTACCCCCTCCATCATTCCCAGCATCTTGCCCAGCAACCAGAGTTCGTTGGGCAGGCGCAGGCGACGACGAAAGACGATCGGCATGGCCTCCTCCATAATCTCGCGGGCGTGGATCTCCTTGAGCGGCCGGCCGGCGTAGCGCTGCAGAAGGTGCTCCAGGTCCTGGCGCAGGCCGGCCCGGTCCACCCCCTGTTCTACCAGACTCATCCGCAGCAACTGCTCCACCAGGCCCTCTGTGTCCAGCCGCACGGCTACGGCCAGAAGGCGCACCAACTCTTCGCGTAACTTCCGCGAGAGCCGACCGACCATGCCGAAATCCATCGCCGCGATGACCTCCCCCGGCATCACAAAAAAGTTCCCCGGGTGGGGGTCGGCGTGGAAGAAGCCGTCCTCGAAGACCTCCTGCATCACCACTTCGGTGGCGTGCAGGGCCACCCGATGGCGGTCCAGGCCGGCCGCTTCGAGTCCGGCGATATCGTCGATCTTGATGCCGCGCACCCGCTCCAGCGTCAACACCCGACGGGTGCTCCGTTCCCAGTAGACCCGCGGGATGTACAGATAGGGAAAGTCGGAAAAGTTGCGGCGGAAGCGCTCGGCGTTACGCCCCTCCCGAACAAAGTCCAGTTCGCCGTTCAGGGTATAGGCGAATTCCTCCACGATGCCGCACGGGTCGTACAGTTCGGCCTGGGGAAGCCCTTGCTCCAGCAGCCTGGCCAGACGGCGCAGGATGTCCAGGTCCAGGGCGATGACCTCCTGAATGCCCGGCCGTTGTACCTTGACCACAACTTCCTCGCCGGTGGGCAGGGTGGCGGCGTGCACCTGGGAAAGGGAAGCGGCGGCCAGCGGAGTCTCCCCAAAGGTAGCAAAGAGCCGCTCCAGGGGAGCACCCAATTCTCCTTCCACCTGTCGGCGTACCTGGGCGAAGGGGAAAGGGGCCACCCGGTCCTGGAGGCGGGCCAGTTCGGCGACGTAGGCGGGGGGGATGAGGTCGGGGCGGGTGCTGAGGATCTGCCCCAGTTTGATAAAGGTCGGCCCCAGTT
>DAOUAK010000034.1:0-10021 GCA_034433695.1 Chloroflexia bacterium | reverse complement strand
CGCCCGCCGGCCGACGCCCGTCGAGCACTCGGGCCACTTCACGGAAAAAGGCCCGCTCCCGTTCCAGGTGGAGACGGACCGCCGGGTTCGGCACAAAGACCCACACCTCCTCGCCGTCCGGCCGGCGGGCGGAATGTACCTGCTCCGGCCAGGTGCACCGCCAGGGGCGTGGAGAAAATTCGGAAAACGATGCCTCTAGCGGCCGGCCCAGTTCTTCCTCCACGACCCGGCGCACTTCCTCCCAGGACATCGCTTCTCCGCCCTCCGGCAGGCCGGCCAGTTCCCGGCACGCCTCCACCGGCAGGAGATCGGCCCGCCAATGCAGATGTCGCCCCAGGAGGATGTAGGCCGGCCCCAGGTCCACCAGGACCCGGCAGAGCAGGGAGGGGCGGAGAGGCCGGCAGCGCCATCCAATTCGCCGACCTGCCTCGCCCAGGAGATGACGCGGTAGAACAAAGGCCAGGCGAAGATAGCGGGGCAAAAAGCGCAGGTTACGCAGAAATGTCCACACCTTTCCCCTCCCCCAGGAGGCGCTCGACGGCCGGCCGGTCGGGGATGGCCTCGAGCCCCGGCCCCTGCACGCTCAGGGCGGCGGCTGCGGCGGCAAAGCGCGCCGCTTCTATCTCCTCCGCCCCCTCGGCCAGGCGCAGGAAGAAGGCGGCGGCAAAGACGTCGCCTGCACCGGTCGGATCCACCTCGACGGCCGGGAAAGCAGGAACCTGCTCCGCCCGGCCACCCCGGAACAGGGTGGCTCCCTGTTTCCCTCGCGTCAGGACCAGAAGCGGGCAACGGGCGGCATATTCCCGGACCAACGCCGGCCGGGGACGCACATCTTCCTCGCTCAGGAAGGCCACGCTCAGGGAGGGCAAATAGCGCTCCGCCTCGGCCCAGGGAAGAAAATGGACCCGCCCTGAAGTCCCCCAGCCTCGCAGCCAGCCCTGCAGGCAGGCCCCGATCCGGGAACGAGGGAAACGCTCTACCCAGGCCGGAGAAACTTCCCCGGCCACCGGCCCCAGAAGGACCAGAGAGGCTTCCTCCCAGCCGGCTGGCAGTTCCTTCGGGAATAACACCTCGGCCCGCTGGAGAATCCGCTGCCGACGGCGGCCGGCGCGGTAGCGGTTCTGGAAGGTGGTGGTAACGGGAGACGGAAGACACATCACCTCGACCCCGGCCTGATGCAGAGGAAGCGACCATACCTCCATCCCCGCCGGAGCGGCGGCGGTGTAGAGCGCCGCCCGATAGCCCAGGCGGGCCGCCGTGAGTGCGGCATAGAGGGCCGTTCCGCCCGGCCGGAAGGTACCATCCGGCTGAAGGTCCTGCGTGACGTGTCCTAGGGCGAGGAAGTCGGGGGGAGTTCCCATCCGGCCGGATAGATGACCACCTTACGACTATCCCCTTCGCCGGTGCTCTGGGTGGTTACCTGAGGGTTGTCCCGCAGGGCCAGGTGAACGATGCGGCGCTCGTAGGCCGGCATCGGCTCCAGGGGAATCGGCTGCTGGGTGCGGACGACCCGCTCGGCCATACGGCGGGCCAGATCCCGCAGGGAGGCGTCGCGCCGTCGCCGGTAGTGCTCCACATCCACCAGTAGGCCGGGCCAGCGGTGCAACTTCCGGTTGACCAGCAGATTGACCAGGAATTGTAGCCGGTTCAGGGTTTCCCCCCGCCGGCCGATGAGCAGCCCCGAGTCGCGTTCGTTCGTTGTCGTCACATCCAGGATTGCCCGGGGCTCCCCCGGCTCGACGGCATATTCCCCGATGCTGACGTGGGCCTGCATTCCCATGTGCCGCAGGAGTTCGCTCAGCACTTCCAGGCCAATCTGCTGGGGATCGGCCCCCTCCTCAGGTGGAGCCACGGTCTCCCGAGGAATTACCTGGACAAGGGCTTCCTCATTGCCGGCCGGCCCGGCGCCGGGCTCCTCCAGCACCCGAACCTCGACCTCTTCCCGCGACAGCCCCAGGTGTTCCAGGGCCAGGCGGACGGCCTCCTCCACCGTCTGGGCGCGAATGGTGATGCCCTGCTTCATCGCCCCCTCCTCTCAGCGGCGGCTACGGCGTTTTCTCGGCACGGGAGGTGGAGCAGGCGGCGTTACCCCCGTCCAGTCCTCCTCGGATCCGGCGATTCCCTCCTTCCGGGCAGCCTCTTCCTGGAGTGTGAGCGCCCGATCGATCCAGCGGGCAAACCAGCCACGCGGCCGTTCTTCTGGGGAAACCTGCCTCGGGGTACGCCTGGGCCGTTCGGAAAAGTGCCGTTCGGGCAGAAAAGGTAGCCAGTTCTTGAGCGAACCCCAGCCGGAGGTCAGGTACTGCTGGATAATGCCCAGGAAACTCTGAATCACCCAGTAGAGCACCGGTCCGGCCGGGAAGGTCCAGCCGATAAAGACGATCATGAGCGGCATAAAGAGCATGGCATTGTTCATCGCCGCCTGCTGGGGGTCGGCGTCGCGGGGGGTCATCATCTTCTGTTGCAAAAGTTGCAACACGCCGGCCAGGATGGGGAGGATGTGCCAGGGATCGGGCTTGCCCAGGCTCTCCATCCACAGGACGGCCTGGTTGGCCAGGATGCCGTGGGAAAGACCTTCCTGGATATTGGCCGGTATCGCCCCCAACCCCAGATGGGCTGCGCTGGCAAAGCCGACCCAGCGTCCCAGGAGGGTGCTCAGCCCCAGGGGACGGGTGAGGTTCAGGATGGCGAAATAGACCCCGAAGAAGATAGGGAACTGGAGCAGGGAGGGCAGACAGCCGGCCGCCGGGTTGACCCCGTGCTCCCGGTACAATTTCATCAGTTCCTCGTTCATTTTCTGGCGGTCTTTTTTGTACCGGTTTTGCAGTTCCCGCACTTTGGGCTGAAGTTTCTGCATCTCCCGTGTCGAGCGCAACTGGCCCACCGTCAATGGAAGAAGGACCACCTTGACGGCGATGGTAAAGAGAATGATGGCCAGCGCGGCGTCCTGCCCGGTGATTTGCCAGAAGAACTTGAGCGTTTCTTCCAGTGCAACGACAAACCCGTTCCAGATGGTACCCAACGACCCAAACCTCCTGCCTCTTATGGCACCGGATCATATCCCCCAGGATGAAACGGATGACAGCGGGCAATTCGGCGAAGCGCCAGCCATCCTCCTTTCAGCACACCGTACCGGGCGATCGCCTGGTAGCCGTACTCCGAGCAGGAGGGAACGAAACGGCAGGTCGGGGGCAGGACCTGCGAGATCGTCCGCTGGTACAGCCGAATCAGGAGAAGCACGACCTTACGCATCGCTATCCTCGCCGGCCTCCCGCAGGCCGGCTTGCTCCAGAAGCGCTTCCACGGCGGCGGCGATGGCCGGGAAGTCGGCCTGGCCGATCGGAGGGCGGGCAACCCAGACCAGGTCCCACCCCGGCCGAATCCGAGGGTAGCGTAGCCGTACTGCCTCGCGCAGCCGTCGTCGAATCCGGTTGCGCACGACGGCATCACCCATCCTGTGGCTCACGATAAAGCCACAACGGGTGACCCCCGTTTCGTTCGGAAGCCCTCCCAGTACAACCAGCGGGTGGACCCAGCGCCGGCCTTGCTCGCGAACCTCCTGAAAGCGTTTCTTCCCACGCAGGCGATAACGGCGTTCCACCTGGGATTCCGATCCGGGCACACTGCAAGGCCACCCACAGGCGCGCCACGGTGCGCCCTTACTTGCGACCACGTGGCTCCTCGCTTACGGTAAGCCGCCAGCGGCCCTTCAGGGCGCGAGACCTGAGCACTCTGCGGCCGGCCACCGTCTTCATGCGAGCGCGAAAACCGTGTTTTCGTAAACGACGCAGGACCTTCGGCTGATAGGTTCGTTTCGGCATCGTGTCCCTCACATGACCCGGATGGACCTTCACCGGGCCCGAGTTTTTATAAGATACCCTATTATACCGGCACTTGCCGGGAGCGTCAAATTTTGCCAGCCCCATCCACCTGCGGTATAATGGTTCTGGCCACGGTGGTCACGGTTTTCCCGACGTCGGGATTTGCACAGAGAGGTGCCCTTGGATAACGATCGGACCATCCTGGGAAGCGCCATGCAGGAACTTTCGCCCCAGGCCCGCGACTTTTTGCTCCAGGCCCTGGACCGGGCTCTCCCCGAAAGCCGGGAGGGACCGGGCCGCCTGCTGGAGGTTATGGCCCAGGCCCTTGCCCAGGAAGACCCGGCCCAGGCGGTCGTCCTCTTCCAGGCCGAGGGCCGGCGCTGGGCCGAAGAGGAATACCCTGTGTCCGCCCTGGCCGAACAGGCCATCGCCGCCGTCCGCGCCCTTTCGGCCCACCTTCGTTCCCTTCCGCCGGATGAGGAGGCCCAGGCCGAAACGGTGCGCCTGGCCTTCTTCTCCGAACTCCTGGCCGGCTACGTCCGGGGGCGCGAGGAAATCGCCGCCCAGCGCCGTTCGGCGGAACTGACCGCCCGGATGAACGAACTGGCCGCCCTGCACAAGGTGGTCAGTGCGGCCAATTCCACCCTGGACCTGGATACCACCCTCCATCTGGTTGTACGCACCGTGGCCGAGGTGATGCAGGTGGAGGTGTGCGAACTCTATCTCTTCGAGCCGGAACGGGGAACCCTGGTGCTGGGGGCCTCCGTCGGCCTCAACCCGGAGGCAGAAGGCCGGCTTCGCATTCGGCTGGGCAATGGGGTCACCGGCTGGGCTGCCCAGCAGGGCCGGCCGGTCGCCGTGGCCGATGTCCGCCAGGACCCCCACTTTCTCTACGAGCCTATCCTGCACGAAGACCCCTACCGCTCTCTCCTCTCCGTGCCGATCATCCTCTACACGATAGGAAAACTGGTCGGCGTGATCAACGTGCGCACCCGCGAAGTACGTGCCTATACGCCCGAGGAGATCAAGTTCCTGGAGACGGTGGCCGGGGAAATGGCCATTTCCCTGGAAAACGCCCGGCTTTACCAGGAGACCGACCAGCGCCTGCGCCGCAAAGTGGACGAACTGACTACGCTACAACGGGTCTCGGCCATGGTGGCCGGCACGCTGGAACTGGAGCAGACGCTGGGATTGATCGCCGAGCAGGCGGCCAAACTGGGCCAGGCCGACCTGGCCGTGATCGTCGAATGGCTTCCGCCGAAGCAGGAGCCTTCCGTGGTCGCCTTCTGGGGTCTGGACGACGACCGGGCGGCCCGCCTCCGGCAATGGCTGCGGAGCGAAGCCGTCTATGCCCATATCGCCTCTGCCGGCCGGCCCACCGTCATTTCCGCCGACGAAGAGACGGCGGTCGGGCAGGCGACCCGCTGGTCCGAATTTTCCGCCATGCTCTGCATCCCTCTACGAGGAAAAGAAGAACCGCTGGGCACCCTTTGCCTCCATACCGAGCGCCCGGAAGGCTTTTCCGCCGAAGCCGTGGACTTCCTGAGCGTCTTTGCCGACCAGACCTCCCTGGCCATCGAGAACGCCCGCCTCTACAGCGAACTGCGCCGTACCCTGGAGATGAAGTCCACTCTCCTCCAGGAGATGCACCACCGGGTACGCAACAATTTGCAGGCCGTGGCTTCTCTCCTCAATATGCAGATGCGCCGCCTGCGCGATCCCCGGGGGGTGCGCCTGCTCCTGGAAAGCGCTTCGCGCATCCAGAGCATCGCGGCCGTGCACGACCTCCTCTGTCAGGAAACGCTCGGCGTCACCACCGTGCAGGCCGTGGCCCGCCGGGTGCTGGAAGTGGCCAGCGCCCATATAAGCCGGCCCGGCCTGAACCTGCGCTGTCAGGCCGTCGAGGAGCCGGCGTTGCCCATCGGCTCCAAGGAGGCTACCCTGCTGGCTCTGGTGGTCAACGAACTCCTCTCCAACGCCATTTCCCACGGCTTCGCCCATCGGGAACAGGGCACCGTGGTCATCGACGCCTACCTGGCCGACCGGCAGGTGGTCCTCCAGGTGAGGGACGATGGCCAGGGGCCGGAGGAGGGCGCGGAAGGCGAGGGCGGGCTGGGACTGCAGATCGTCCGTGCCCTGGTTACCCGCGACCTGGGAGGCACCTTTTCTCTGCAACGCGATGGCGAGTGGACCGTAGCCATCGTCTCCTTCCCCTATCGCCCTCCCCAGGAAGTTGCGTCGGTTGGCCCGTAAGACCGCTGGAGGCCCCTTGAAAGCCTTGCTTTTCCTTTCCCCTCGTTTTGCCTATGCACCCTTTGCTCCCACCATCCCGGAGGCCGGCCCTCCCCCTCCGCCGCAGGAGGTGCGGGAAGCCGTGGTCGTCTTCATCCACTGCGAGGAAGAGGATGCCCAGAAGCGCGCCTCCGTCTTTTCCCGTCTCCTCAAGCAGATCAAATGGCTGGCCGGCAAGCGGGGATTCCGTACCGTCGTCCTGCATTCCTTCACCCACCTCTCTTCCAGCAAATCGCCTCCCGATTTTGCCCGGTCGTTTCTGGAGGAACTGGCCGGCCGGTTGCAGAAAAACGGCTACCAGGTGGCCATCACCCCGTTCGGCTATACCTGTTCCTGGGAACTGGCCGTCTACGGGGAAAGTCTGGCCAAGGTCTTTGTTTCGTTCTGAAGTGGGGATAAACGCTTGAAGTGGCTGTGAGGGTTGGCCCCTCCGGGAGAACCGAGAATGCGCCCATGCCTCTTGTGGCTCGTCTTCCTCCTGGTGTCGGTTTCCTGCGCTCTCCCGGCTCCTCTCACCTCCGCGCCGCCCGTTTCTCCGACGGCGGTGCAAGACCCCTATACCGAACAGCGCCTGCGGATGGTGGAGGAAACCATCGTCGCCCGCGGCGTCTCCAACCCCGATGTGCTACGGGCCATGCGCAGCGTGCCTCGCCACCTCTTCGTCCCGCCCGATTACCTGGACCTGGCCTACGACGATCGTCCATTGCCCATCGGCTACGGCCAGACCATCTCCCAGCCCTACATCGTCGCCTGGATGACGGAACTTCTCCAACTGAAGCCGGAGGAAAAGGTCCTGGAGATTGGGACCGGCTCCGGCTACCAGGCGGCCGTGCTGGCCGAACTGGGCTATGTGGAGGTCTACAGCATCGAAATCATCCCGGAACTGGCCGAGCAGGCTGCCGAACGCCTCCGGAGGCTGGGCTACGGCCAGGTGCACCTCACCCAGGGCGACGGCTACTTCGGCTGGCCGGAACACGCTCCCTATGACGCCATTATCGTCACCGCCGCTCCCGACCACCTGCCGCCCCCACTGGTGGAACAACTCAAGGAGGGCGGCCGGCTGGTCATCCCCATCGGCCCCCGTGGCGGCTGGCAGACGCTGTGGCGTTTCACCAAAAAGGCCGGAGAGGTGCAGGCCGAGGCGCTAGATTATGTATCCTTTGTTCCCCTCACCGGCTACGGAGAACCGCCGCGTGGGGGGAATCCGCGGCCCTGACCGGCAGAAATCCAGGCTAGGACGTAGCAGAATGCGCCGGAGAAGAGCACCCAGCGGAAGCCAAAGGAGAGGGAAAGGAGCGCCGCCAGAACTGCCGCCACGACCGAAGCGGCCCCGTTGACGCCCCAGGCCCAGGGGATACGCGGGCGGGCATACCCTTCCAGCCGGCGCAGGCCGGCCGGGAAAGGTACGCCCATCAGTAAGCCGGCCGGAGAAAGGATGAGCACGCTCAGAAAAACGCGCCCCCAGAAGGGCCATCCCAGCGCCAGGGCGAACAGCGGGGGAAGGAGCAGGGGGTAGAGCACGAGCAGAAGGATGAGCAGGACCAGCGTCGGGCGCAGGGGCAGGCGAGAAGAAAAGGCGCTCCCCAGCCCGGAAAAGAAGAGCAGGGCAAAGAGCACCGCCGTCAGGGCGTGGGCCGGATGCCCCAGGAAGAGGATGAACTGCTGAATCAGGGGAATTTCCACCAGGAGGTAGCCCAGGCCGAGAGAACCGAAATAGGCCAGGGTAGAAAGGAAAGAGGGCGGCCGTCCCGGCAGGGAAAGGGGGCCGGCCGTCCGTTTCCGTCGAAATAATAGGGGCAGCAGGACGATGACACCGGCCGCTCCCAGGGCCAGGGCCAGAAGGAGGAGGAGCACCAGATACCCGGCTCCACCGAACGGCTCCACCCGCCGGCCCGCCTCGGCCACCACTTCCCCGATCTGCGACCACTTGAAAAAATGCCCGAAGAAGGGGCGGTCGTCTTCCGGGGGGGATACCTCGAAAGGGTAAGCCGCATACCAGGCCGCCCGGTCCTCGGTTTCCAGGAGGCTGCGGAAGGTCTCATAGTAGACCGGTTCCCGGAGGACGTTGTAGCGGTTGGCCTCCTCCGGGCGCATATCGGGGGCATAGACCAGGTCAAAGGCCCGTTCGGCGGCAAAGCGTCGGACGGCCGCCAGTTCGCCCGGTGTAAACGGTTCGGCTTTCACCAGGAGGGTCAACAGGGTATAGCCGCGAAAAGCCACCACCTGCTGAGCCGGCTCTCCCCCGGCCCGCTCCACCGCCGTAAGGGCCAGGGCAAAGGTGCGCAACTCCTCGCTGGGCGGCATCTGCAACCAGCGGGAGACGACCAGTACGCCCCCCGGCAGCAGCCGGTCCAGGTAGTCGCCAAAGGCCTCGACGGTGTTGTGGTAATCCTCGGCCAGACTGTAGGCACCCGACTGGATGGGACGATAGGGTACGCTCAAGGCCAGCACGACCACGTCGTAACGGTCGGAGGTGCGCCGGACGAAACTGCGGGCATCCTCCATGACGACCGTGACCCGGGGATGGCGGTAGATCGCGCCGGCCGCTTCGACGATAAGCGGGTTGGCCTCTACGGCGGTCACCCTCGCCGCTCCCTGGGCCAGGGCCACCCAGAGTTCCAGGCCACCCCGCGGCTCCAGGACCAGGGCCTGCCCACCCGGATGCAGCCGATAGGCGATGGCCGTGGGCAGATAGTGGGTGAAATCAAGCGCGGGCGGCAGAGGTCTCTCCTCCAGGAGCGCCGGGTCGAGTTCCAGCACCGCGCTCAAGTCATCCCCATCCACAAAGAGGCCTTGCTGGGGCGGCAGGGGCTTGAGATAAGCGTAACTCAGGCCGGGTAGGGAGCGGATGGCCGAACTCTGCACCCGGTCCACCCGGGAGAAACTGTTCCAGCGGCGAAAGGTAACGGTAGCATCGGGGAACTGGCGGGCGTAACTGAGGCCCTTGTAGGGCGAAAGGCGAATCTCCAAGAAAGACGGAGGGAAGAGCAGGCCGGCCAGGAAAAGCGCCGCGACGCCCAGGGCTACCCCACGCCGGAAGCGGCCGCCTTCTAGGGGCGGCGCTGCCAGGGCAGAAAGAAGCCCGCTCAAAAGGACGGTGCCTTCCCCACCGAGGAGGGGCGGGGCCACCAGGGCCAGGAGGCACCCCAGGGCCGATCCGGCCAGATTGGCCGCGTAGAGGCGGCCGGAAGCCCCCGGCTCCAGGAGAAAGAGGAGGCCCAGAACCGTTCCGCTACAGAAGAAGGGGACGGCCAGGACCAGGTTATCCAGCGCCAGGAGAAAAAGTTGCCGGCGATCCCAGGCGATCGTAAAGGAGTCGAAGGGGAAGTCGTTGGTCAGGAGATAGGCCCCGACGCCGCTCAGAGCACAGGCCAGGGCAAGGAGGGAGAGCGGCCGGCGCTGAACCCAAGAGGGAAAGAGGGCCAGCACCGTCCCGCTGGCCCCGTACCCCAGCATGGCCAGGCTGACCGCCATAAAGGCAAAGTGATAGAACTGGGCGACCGAGAAGAGGCGCGTCAGGTTGATCTCAAAGAGCAGGGTGGCAGCGGAGAGGAGAAAAAGGCCCAGCAAGGCGCCTGGAAAAGAGGTGGAAATTCGGGTTCGTTTCATCTTTCGGCCCTTGAAGCCGGATGCAATCTCCTGAACGCCCCTATCTTATCACACTCCACTCCCCCCGACAAACCAGGCCCTTCGATGCCCTTCCGTTCCGGCGGTGCGGCCGGCAGCGCTCCAGTTTCCAACAAACTATCCAAGGGTAGCGAGCCACGCATAGCGATCCTCCTGAAAGGCCAAGGAGAGCGCTTCGTGCAATTTGCCGACGGTCAGGACTTGCTTCCACACCGACCCCTGCGCCAGGAGTTGGCAGACCTGAGCCAGAAGCTCTTGCCCTTCGGGCTCATCGTGGTACA
>DAOUAK010000033.1:0-40469 GCA_034433695.1 Chloroflexia bacterium | reverse complement strand
GGTTGACCGAAGAGTAGGCGATGAGTTTCTTGAGGTCCCACTGGGCCATGGCCACCAGCGCCCCATAGACGATGCTGATGGCGGCCAGGATGATGATGATAGGGGCAAAGGTCTCAAACTCGTGCGGCATGAGGGGCAGGAGGATGCGGATGAGACCGTAGCAGCCCAACTTCAGCAGGATGCCGGCCAGGATGACGCTGCCGGCCGTGGGCGCCTCCACATGGGCATCGGGAAGCCAGGTGTGGAAGGGGAACGAGGGCACCTTGATGGCAAAGCCCACAAAAAAGGCCCAGAACGCCAGCGCCGCCCCCACCGAACCGGGCTCGAAGAGCGGCGTGCCGCCGGCCACCCGCTGGGTCAGTTCCATGATATCAAAGGTGCCTTGGGTAAAGTAAATCCCCAGGATGGCCAGAAGGATGCCTACACTCCCGGCCAGCGTGTAGATAAAGAACTTGATCGCCGCATACGGGCCACCCCGGACGATCCGGCCCTCCTGACGGGGAGGCGCTCCCCACAGTCCGATCAGGAAGTACATCGGCACCAGGCTCAACTCCCAGAAGATGTAGAAGAGGAAGAAGTTGAGCGAGACAAAGACGCCGATCATGGCCATTTCCAGAATGAGGAAAAAGGCATAGTACTCCTTGGGCCGGTCGGTGACGATGAAGGAGTAGAGCACGGCCAGGGTGGTGAGGAGCGCCGTCAAAAAGACCATCGGCACGCTGATGCCGTCCACGCCCATATGGTAGTAGACCTGAATCGGCTCGATCCAGGCCATCTTCTCCACAAACTGCATCCCCTCCGGCAACCGGTTCAGCCCGACCCAAAGGGCAATGGAGAGGCCCAGCGGGAAAAGGCTCACCAGGAGAGAGGTCCAGCGAATCCAATCGTGGCGCTCCTTGGGAAGACACAGCACGACGATCGCCCCCAAGAGCGGAATGAAGGTGATGAGGGTAAGGATCGGCCACCTCCCCAGGATGTCCACGCTTCCGAAGGCGGCCGGCGCGGCCAGGAGAAGGAGAAAGGTAACCAGGGCGGCCAGCGCCGTCCCGCGACCCCTGACCTCGTTCGGATCCTTGCGCAGGAGCAGGAACCAGGTATAGGCCCCTACGGCCAGCGCGGTGGCGATCGTCCCCGCCCAGTAGAGCGGCGTCGGCATGGTGAACATTCGCCCGAGGAATTCTCCGATGACGTCCATCCTGTGTCCTCCTTATCTTTACAGCAGAATGAACAGGCCCACGAGGAGCGCAATGCCCAGAAGCACCAGCATCAAATAGTCCTGCACCAGACCGGTCTGGATGCGCCGCAGCCGGTCGCCCACCCAGCCGGTAGCCAGGGCCCAGGCGTTGACCAGACCGTCCACGATATAGAGGTCCACCCAGCCCTGAACGGCGGAAAAGACCCGCCCGAACCAGCCGAGCAGATTGACCAGGCCGTCCACCACCTCCAGGTCGAACCAGCCCAAGGCCCGGGAAAGAAGGCGGGAGAGCCAGGTCGCGCCGTTGACGGCTCCGTCAATGACCACAAGGTCGAACCAGGCCGAAACCCTGGCCAGAAGATGGCTTCCCCGGACAAAGAGGAAACCGTAGATTTCATCCACATAGTACTTCTTTTCCCATAGCGTATAAAGCCCCCCCAGGCGTATCCGTCCCAGGAGCACCTGGAGCGGGTCGGGGTCGCAGGCGCTCTTCAGGAGATTGCGCCCGTAGATGAGGTAGCCGGCCCCGATGCCGGCCAGCGCCACCAGGGTGGAGACGCCGGCCACCAGGAGAGAAAAGTCGGCATGTCCGCCGACGAAGCGGGAAAAGAGCGTGCCCTCCCCCAGAGGCAGGCCCACCGCGCTCAAAAGGACCGTCCCGGCCGCAAGCACCATCAACGGGACGGTCATATTGATCGGCAGAGGGCCGCCGTGGACGGCGTGCTCGCCGTGCCCATGCTCGCCATGGCCATGCTCCCCATAGCCGTGCCCGGCGTGGGGATCGGCCGGGGCCGTCGCAGCCAGTTCGCGCCCAAAGAGGGGCACCTCCGCCGCCGCCTCGGCCCCGTGGCTGCGCGGCTCCCCGGCAAAGACGTAGAACATCTGCCGGGTCATATAGAAGGAGGTTACGAAAGCCGCCACGGTGGCGATCACATAGAGGGCTACGTTATGTTTGAAGGCGTCCAGGAGAATTTCATCTTTGCTGAAAAAGCCGGAAAGGGGAAAGATGCCGGCCAGGGCCAGCATGCCGATGAGATAGGTCCAGAAGGTGTAGGGCAGGCGTTTCCAAAGCCCGCCCATCTCGCGCATATCCTGGACGTGGTGGGCGCCGATGATCACCGCCCCGCTCCCCAGGAAGAGAAGGGCCTTGAAAAAGGCGTGGGTGATGAGGTGGAAGAAGCCGGCCACATACCCCCCCAGCCCCAGCGCCAGCACCATAAAGCCCAACTGGCTGATGGTGGAATAGGCCAGCACCCGCTTGATGTCGTACTGGGCGATGGCAATGGTGGCGGCAAAGATGGCGGTGATGCCGCCGATCCAGGCCACAAAGTTCATCGTGCCCCCTCCGGCCGCCTGGAAGAGGGGGAACATCCGCGCCACCAGGAAAACGCCGGCCGCCACCATCGTCGCGGCATGGATGAGGGCGGAGACGGGGGTGGGGCCCTCCATCGCGTCGGGCAACCACACGTGCAGCGGCACCTGGGCCGACTTGCCGATCGTGCCGATGAAAAGCCCGATGGCCGCCAGCGCGGCAACGGATCCGATCCCCAGAACCGAGGTATGGGCCAGCCGGTCCAGCACCTCCGGGCGGTGGATGATATAGCCGATGCTCATGTTGTCGGTGTAGATGTAAAGGAGAAAGATGCCGATGAAGAAGCCGGCATCGCCGATCTTGGTCACAATAAAGGCCTTGATGGCCGCATCATAGGCCGACTTTTTAAAATTCCAGAAGCCGATCAGGAGGTAGGAGCAAAGCCCGACCAGTTCCCAGCAGATAAAAAGGAGCAGGATGTTGTCGGCAATCACCAGACCGAGCATGGAGGCAGCAAAGAGTCCCAGGAAGGAAAAGAAGCGGGAGTAGCGCTGATCCTCGCCCTGGTAATCCTCGGCGGCCATATAGCCCTGGGAATAGATAAAGATGCACAGCCCCACCAGGCTCACCATCACCAGCATGGCCGCCGTGAGCGGATCCACCCAGAAGCCCATCTCCAGGGAAAGGCGGCCGGTAGCCATCCAGTGAAATGCCCGCTCAAAGATCGGCTTGGGAGGGAGAAAAAGTTCCCCCTCCTCCTTCCCCGGCGCGGCCGGATGGGGCTCGCCGGTCTCACCGGCCGGCACCTCCCCGGCCTCAACCGCCTCGCCGGCGCCGGCCGGCGCTTCCTCCACCGCCGCCCCATGCCCCTCCAGCCGCGCCTGCGTCTCCGGATGGGCCACCGTGGCCACAAAGACGAGGAGGGAAAGGAGCAGGGAAAGCGCCATCATCCCGATCGTCAGCCGGGCCGAGAGTTTCTTGCGGTAGTAGACGGCCGGGATAAACGTAATAGCCGCCGTCGCCAAAAGCGGAAAGACCGGGATGAGCCAGACCAGGTTGAAGACAACCTCCATGGGCGCCTCCGGCAATACTCAAGACAGAGTGACGAACCCAAAGACGTACGACAGCAGCGCCAGCAAGAGAAATCCCACCTGCAAGTAGCCGACCACCAGGCCGATGACCGCCAGCCACTGACCGCCGACCCTTCCGACGCTGCGGTTGATCTGCCACAGGGCCAGGTGTCCACAGGCAACGGCCAGTGGCCCCAACCCCAGGATCGCCAGGACCAGACTGGCGATAGCCCAGGCGCTGGTCTCTGGTTTGCCCACGGGAACCGCCGCCGCCGGCTGGTCCGGAATCGGCGCTGCGCCATGCAGCGGGCGGCCGCAGTTGGAACAGAACCGGGAACCCACATACTCTTCCGCCCCACAGGCCGTGCAGCGCTGGGCCAGGACCTGGCCGCACTGGCGGCAGTAATTGGTGCCGACCGTGTTGTTGGTCCCGCAGTGCGGGCACAGCCACTGCAACAGCTCCACCCGGGTGCGATCGCTGGAAAGCCTTACCTCCGTACCACAATGCCGACAGCGTCGCCGGTCCCAGGAGAGTTCCTCCATCTCGGTGCTGCCGCACTGTGGACAGATAAGCGGCTGAACAGTAGCCATCATGATCACCTGCCCCCAAGAACGATCTTGGCGACCCGAGAACAGTTCGCCGGGCGGCCCCGGCCGGGTGCCCCTACCATCTCAGCAAGTCCACCTCGTCCGCGTTCACCGTCCTGCGGCTGCGGAAGATGGCGATGACCAGCGCCAGCCCCACCGCCGCCTCGGCTGCGGCCACGGTGATGGCAAAGAGGGCGAAGACCTGACCGGTGAACTCGCTGACCACCCCATAGCGCCAGAAAGCCACGAGGTTGATGTTCACGGCGTTGAGCATGAGTTCGATGCCCATCAGGATACCTATGGCGTTCTTCCGGGCCAGGGCGCCGTACATGCCCAGACAGAAAAGCACGCCGGCCAGGATGAGAAAATACTCCAGCGGAATCGTCATCGGGCTACCTCCACCGTCTCGTCTCCGGAAGCCTCCATCTTTTCCTCCTTCCACCCCATCTTCGCCCGGGCCACCCGCTTCTCCATCTCTTCCACCACCTTCAGCCGGTCGCGGATCGGCCAGGCCACCACGATCGCCCCTATCATCGCTACCAGGAGGAGGACCGAGGCGATCTCAAAGGGCAGGGCGTAGCGGGTCATCAGAACCTCGCCCAGGGAAGCCACCGGTTCCCCCGGAAGGACCTCCCTGGGACGTTCCACCCACACGGCTCCCAGAAGCGAGACGACGATCAGGGCCAGGACCAGGAGCACCACCGGAACGGCCAGCCACCACTTGCCGGTAAACTGCCGCAGCCGGGCCTCCATCAGGCGCTCGGTGAGCATGATGGCAAAGAGGATGAGCACGGTGACTGCGCCGACGTAGAGAAGCACCTGCACCGCAGCGATAAACTCGGCCTGGAGGAGGAGATAGATTCCGGCCACGCCGACAAAGGTCACCACCAGGGCCAGGGCGCTCCGCAGGAGGTTGCGGAGCGTAACCACGGCCAGGGCCGAAAGGAGGGTCAGGCCGGCCAGGGCAAAGAAGGCCACATAGGTAAGGATCCCATTCACGTCCATCGTTTCCCTCAGGATAGGAACAACCGGACCACGATCACCACCAGACCGGAAAGGAGCAGATTCCCCAGCGTAACCGGCACCAGCCGCTTCCAGGCAAAGTGCATCAGTTGATCCACCCGTATCCTGGGCCAGGTGCCCCGAACCCAGATCAGCAAGAAGTAAAGGGCAAAGGTCTTGAGAAAGAACCAGAAGATGGAAAAGAGGTATCCCCAGGCTCCACCCAACTGCACTCCCGGCCCCTGCCAACCGCCCAGGAAGAGGATGGTGGCCAGGGCGCAGACCAGGAAGGCGTTGAGGAACTCGCCCATGAAGAAGAGGGCAAACTTCATCCCACTGTATTCGGTCACGTAGCCGGCCACGATCTCCGAATCGGCCTCCACCAGGTCAAAGGGGGTGTGGTTGATTTCGGCCAGGGCGGCGATAAAGTAGGTGATAAAGGCCAGCGTGCCCAGGGGAAAGTAGAAGATATGCCAGCGCAGTCCCAGCCAGGCCCCCTGATTCTCCACGATGCGGTTCAACGAGAGCGATCCGGCAAAGAGCACCGGCACGACCAGCGAGAGGACCATCGGCACCTCGTAACTGATGACCTGCGCCGCCGTGCGCATCGCCCCCAGAAGGGAGTACTTGTTGTTGCTGGACCAGCCGGCCACCAGAAGGACCAGCGTAAAGACCGAGGAAACCGCCACCACGTAGAGGATGCCGACGTTCAGGTCCGTCGCCACCAGCCCCTTGCCGAAGGGGATCACGGCAAAGACCAGGAAGGAGGGGACGATGGCGGCGATCGGGGCAATGCGATGCAAAAGCCGGTCGGCCTTCTCCGGGACGATGTCCTCTTTCGTGAACATTTTGATGCCGTCGGCGATGGGCTGCATAAGCCCCCATAGCGTCCAGCGCTGGCGGGTGCGTTCCCGGTTGAACGGCCCCAGCCCCACCCGGTTCGGCCCGATGCGATCGGCGATGCGGGCGATTCCCCGGCGGAGCAGCCAGGTCATCAGCATAAAGAGCAACGTGGGGAAGAGAAGGATCAGGGTGATGACGATGGCAAAGGCCAGAAGCACGATCACCCAGTACGGGAGAAAGGCGCCAAGGAGGCTTTCCAGGCCCTGGATGAGAAGTTCCATCGTTATCCCTCCGCCACCTTTCGCGGAACCCGGCCCACATCCGGCGGCCGCCGGTTGATCGTGCCGGCCAGCCGTTTGAGTGCCTCTTCGCGCATCTCGGCCCAGAGGCTCGGGGCAATTTTTTCATAATAGGAAATCGGGCGCAGGAGTTTTTCCTTGGTCATCAGGAAATCTTCCCGCCGCGTCCGCGCCGTCTTCAGGTTGTGGTCCAGGACGATGGAGCCAAAGGCGCAGGCATCCATACAGAGGCCGCAGTTCAGGCAGACGTCGTATTCGATGGTGAAACTGGAGGCATAGGGAATCTTCTTCCCCTCGGCATCTGTCCCCTGCTCGATATGGATGATGCCCACCGGACAAGCCCGGGCACAGGCCATACAGGCGGTACACAGTTCGGCCCGGGTGGCGTCGTCGTAGAGGAGGATGGGAAGCCCCCGGTAGCGGTCCGGGATGGGAGCCTGTTCCTCCGGATACTGCACGGTGAAGAGGCCGTAACGTCCGCCGGGAAAGAGTTCCCGACCCGGGATGCGCCGGTTGCGCAGAAGATAGGAGCGGATAAAGTGTTTCCCGGTCACCCAGAGGCCCTTCAGGAGACCCCAGCCGGGGAAACGGAATTCGTCATGCCGTGGCACCGTCAGGGTCACCGGTCCACCTCCGCCATGGTGATGTCTATGCTGCCGAAGATGATGATGAGGTCGGCCACCTTATGCCCCCGGCACATCTCGGCCAACGGGGTCAGGTTGACGAAGGAAGGGGCCCGCACCCGCCAGCGGTAGGGCTTCTCGCTGCCGTCGCTAATGAGGTAAAAGCCCAGTTCGCCCTTGGGCCCCTCGATGCGGGCATAAGCCTCGCCGGCCGGCGGCCGAAGTGTCCTGGGGACCTTCCCCTGGATGTCGCCCGGCGGCGTCTCCTTGAGGCGCTCGATGGCCTGCTTCAGGATACGGATGCTCTGGCGCATCTCGTAGATGCGTACCAGATACCGGTCATAGGTGTCGCCGACCGTGCCCACCGGGATGTCGAAATCCAGTTCCCCGTAGAGGGAGTAGCGGTCCACCTTGCGGATGTCATAGGCCACGCCGGAGGCACGTAACACCGGCCCGGTAACGCCGTAAGCGATGGCCCGATCCGGAGGCAGGATGCCTACATACTTGCAACGGGACATCAGGATCTCGTTCGTGGTCAGAAGATGCTCGTATTCGTCAATAAAGCCGGGGAAATCGTCCACCACCTTCTGCAGGAGAGGAAGAAAGTCCTCCGGAAGGTCCCGGGCCACGCCCCCGAAGCGCATATAGTTGCACATCATGCGCGATCCGGAGGCCATCTCGAAGAGGTCCAGGATTTTCTCCCGCTCCCGCAGACCGTACTGCACCGGTGTCAGCCAGGCCCCCATATCGTTCAGGAGAAAACCGACCAGGAGGGCGTGGTTCATGATCCGCGTCAATTCGTCCATGATCACGCGGATGCATTCGGCCCGCCGGGGGACCTCGATGCCGGCCAGTTTCTCCACGGCCATGACATAGGGGTGGTTGTTGGTCATGGCACAGACGTAATCCAGACGGTCGGTATACGGGATGGACTGAAGGTAAGTGCGTCCCTCGGCCAGTTTTTCCTGACAGCGATGCAGATAGCCCAGGACCGGATCCAGGTCCACCACCGTCTCGCCCTGGAGTTTCACCACCATCCGAAAGACCCCGTGGGTGCTGGGATGCTGCGGGCCGACGTTGATGGGAACCGTCTCCGTCTCCAGTTCCTCGACCCCCATCGAAAGCACGTCTTCCTGGGTCACGCTAACCCTCCTCCGGCCGATAGTCCTTGCGCAGCGGATGGCCTTCGAATTCGTCCCAGAGGTAGATGCGGCGCAGGTCCGGGTGTCCCTCGAAGCGGATGCCCAGCATATCGTAGGTCTCGCGCTCCTGCCAGAGGGCACTGGGCCAGAGTGCGCTGACCGAGGGCACCCGGGGGTCTTCGCGGGGCGTCCGCACCTTGAGCACCAGGGGGCCCAACGGGCCGTCTGTCACCCCCTCGCGCACCAGGCGTTCCCCCCAGCGCATGGCATAGAGGTGGTAGACGACCTCCAAATAGCCGTGTTCGATCCAGTCCACGCCGCTCAAGTTGGAAAGGTAATCGAAACCCTCCACATCGCGGAGGTAGCGGCCGGCCTCCAGGAGGAATTCGGGGGCCAAAACTCGCGCCCCGCCCTCCTGTACCTCCAGGATGGCCCCGGCCGGGAGAACCTTCTCCAGACGACGGAACACTTCCTCGGTCATCGGCTTTTCTCCTGGGTCTCCTCGGGAAGGATCAGGCCGTGCGGACCGTAGCGAGGGATGGGGCGTTCCCGCGATTTATCCTCTTTCCCATACCAGGGTACTTCCTTCAAGCGTTGCCGGTCAATGAGGCGCTGGAGGGTGAACCACCCCTCCAGAAGCGATTCCGGGCGAGGCGGGCAGCCAGGGATGTAGACATCCACCGGGATATAGAGGTCAACCCCCCGGACGACGTTGTAACCGTCGCGGAACGGCCCCCCGGAGCAGGCGCAGGCCCCCATGGCCACGACGTAGCGTGGCTCGGCCATCTGGTTATAGAGCCGTACCACGGCCGGAGCCATCTTTTTGGTGACCGTCCCGCAGACGATCATGACGTCGGCCTGGCGAGGCGAAGCGCGGAAGAACTCGGAGCCGAAACGGGCAAAGTCGAAGCGCGGCGCCCCGGTGGCCATCATCTCAAAGGCGCAGCAGGCCAGCCCGAACATCATCGGCCAGAGGGAACTGCGCCGGCCCCAGTTGTAGATGCCCTCGATAAGGCTCAACTTTTCGCTGTTCGTCAAAAAGACCCCGCTCTGCTCCAGGGTCAGTTGCTCAGGAGAAACGCCTTCGGGATCGCTCATCTGTGTCCTCACCGCATTCGACTACACCCATTCCAGCGCCCCGGTCTTCCAGGCATAGATCAGGCCGGCCACGAGGATGCCGATAAAGACGGCCATCTCCACCAGGGCAAAGGTCGCCAATCCCTGGAGCGCCACCGCCCAGGGATAGAGAAAAACGGTCTCGATGTCAAAGATGACAAAGACCAGGGCATAGAGGTAGAACTGGACACGGTAGCGTACCCAGGTCGGCCCGATCGTCTCCAGGCCACATTCATAGGTGGAAAGTTTCGCCGGATAGGGGCGTTTGGGGCGAAGGAGATAGGCGGCAAAGATGATTAGGGCGCCGAAGAGGATGGCGGAAAGGAGCAGGATACCGATGAATAGATAGTCACGCAGCATACCTCCTCCTTGAGCAAACATTCTGCCCGAGCGGATTGCCCTTTCGGGCACAACCCGGACGGCCGGCCAGTATACTACAAATTGCTCAAATATGCAAATCGCCCCGTTTGACATCGGCCCGGAAAGAGGATAGAATGGCCCTGGCCGAAGAGCACGATGGAGTGAACACCGGCCAAAGGAGGCTACCTTTGGTTCGCCCACCCGTGGAACCGTTTCGCATCAAGGTCGTCGAGCCGGTACGGATGACCACGGAAGAGGAGCGACGGCGCATCATCGCCGAGGCCGGCTACAACCTCTTCCGAGTACGCGCCGAAGACATCTACATTGACCTCCTGACCGACAGCGGCACCTCGGCCATGAGCGACCGACAATGGGCCGGCTTGATGCTCGGCGACGAATCGTATGCCGGCTGCCGCAACTTCTTCAACCTGGAGGAAGCCGTCCGCTCCATCTTCGGCTTCCCCTACTTTGTCCCGACCCACCAGGGCCGTGCTGCCGAACACGTCCTCTTTGCCATCCTCCTCCGTCCGGGCGATTACGTCCCCAGCAATATGCACTTTGACACCACCCGGGCCAATATCGAGGCGCTGGGCGCCCATGCCGTGGACCTGGTAATCCCGGAGGGGCTGGATGCCCAGGCCCTGCACCCCTTCAAGGGCAATGTGGACGTGGCCCGCCTGGAGGCCTTTATCCGGGAAGTAGGCCCGGAGCGTATCCCCCTGGGAATGATCACCATCACCAACAACAACGGCGGCGGCCAGCCGGTTTCGCTGGAGAACATCCGGCAGGTCAGCGAGGTGCTGCATCGCCACGGCATCCCCCTTTTCCTGGATGCCTGCCGCCATGCCGAAAACGCCTACTTCATCCAGCAGCGGGAGCCGGGGCAGGCCGGCCGGCCGATCCTAGAGATCGTCCGGGAGACCTTCTCCTACGCCGACGGCTGCACGATGAGCGCCAAGAAGGACGCCCTGGTGAACATCGGCGGCTTCCTGGCCATGCGCGATGCCGAACTGTACGAACGAATCTGCCAGCGCCTGATCCTCTGGGAGGGTTTCCCCACCTATGGGGGGCTGGCCGGCCGCGACCTGGAGGCCATCGCTCGCGGCCTCTGGGAAGCCCTGGACGAGCGCTACCTGGCCTACCGCATCGGCCAGGTGCGCTATCTGGGCGAGCATCTGAAGGAACTGGGGGTGCCGATCCTGGAGCCGGTGGGGGGACACGCCGTCTACCTGGACGCCCGACGTTTCCTTCCCCATTTGCCCCAATCCAGCCTTCCGGCCCAGGCCCTCACCGTGGAAATCTATATCCAGGGGGGCATCCGCACGGTGGAAATCGGTACGGTCATGAACGCCCGCCGGGATCCGGCTACGGGAGAGGTCATCTACCCGGCCCTGGAACTGGTGCGCATGGCCATTCCGCGCCGGGTCTATACGAACACGCAGATGGATTACGTGGCCGAGACGGTTGCCCAGGTGCACCGGCGCGCCGGGGAAGTGCGAGGGATGCGCATCGTCTACGAGCCACCCTACCTGCGCCACTTTACGGCGCGCTTTGCCCCACTCTAGGGCACCTTTCGACCCGATGGAGATGGCCGAACGCTACGACGTGATTATCGTGGGGGCCGGCCCGGCCGGCCTCTTTGCCGCCCTGGAACTGGCACGAAAAAGCGACCTCCACCTCCTCCTCCTGGAAAAGGGCCGCCCGCTGGAACACCGGCTCTGCCCGATCCGCAAGGAAGGAGGGGAGTGCCGCCACTGCCGCCCCTGCGCGCAACTGTGCGGCTGGGGCGGGGCCGGCGCTTTCTCCGACGGGAAGTTGACCCTCTCCCCCGATGTGGGAGGATGGCTGGGAGATTTCCTCCCCCGCCCGCTCCTGGAACAGTATATCGCCTACGTGGACCGCATCTACCGCGAGTTCGGAGCCTCGGAGCGGGTATACGGCCTGGGAGAAGAGATCGAGGACTGGCAGCGAAAGGCGGCACTGAACGAATTGCGCCTGATACCGGTGCCGATTCGCCACCTGGGCACGGAGCACTGTAGCGCCATCGTCCAGGCCATGTACGAGGAACTGGCCCGGCAGGTAGAGATACGGATGAATACCCCCGTCGTTCGCCTGGAAGTCGCCGGGGGACGGGTTACGGGCGTGACCACCTCCGACGGGGAACGACTGGGGGCACGCTTTGTGGTGGTAGCCCCCGGCCGGGAGGGGGCCTCCTGGTTGCGTAGCGAGGCCGAGCGTCTGGGGATTTCGCTGCGCAACAACCCGGTGGATGTGGGGCTACGGGTAGAGGTGCCGGCCCCGGTGCTGGCCCCGCTGACCGACGTGCTCTACGAGGCCAAACTGGAGTATACCACCCGTTGCTTCGACGACCGCGTGCGCACCTTCTGCGTCTGCCCGTATGGCGAGGTTACGCCGGAGTTTGCCAACGGCGACCCGCCGGTGGTACTGGTCAACGGCCACAGTTATGCCGAACGGCCGACCGATTCCACCAACTTTGCCCTGCTGGTCTCCACCTCCTTCACCGAGCCGTTCCACGAGCCAATTGCCTACGGCCGTTACCTGGCCCGGCTGGCCAACATGCTGAGCGGCGGAGTGATGGTGCAGCGGCTGGGCGACCTGCGGGCCGGCCGGCGCACTACCGCCGAACGCCTGGCCCGCAGCACCGTCGAACCGACCCTCAAAAGCGCCATCCCGGGCGACCTCAGTTTCGTCCTGCCTTATCGCTATCTGGCAGACATTATGGAGATGCTGGAGGCCCTGGATAAACTGGCTCCTGGGGTCAACTCCCGCCATACTCTGCTCTATGGCGTCGAGGCCAAATTCTACTCCTCCCGTCTGGACCTCACCCCCTCCCTGGAGACGGCGCAGGTGGCCAACCTCTTTGCGGCCGGCGATGGGGCCGGGGTAACGCGGGGGCTGATTCAGGCCTCGGTCTCCGGGGTGATCGTGGCCCGGGAGATTCTTCGCCGCTGCGGAGGTGCCAGGGTCGAGGAGGACCACCGTGCCCCACTATGAGAGAATCCTGCCGCTGGTCGGCATCGTTATCCTGGGCCTGGGTCTTGTTCTCCTGATCGAGGGCATCCAGTCCCTAACCCTGGTCATTCCGCTGCCGCGCCTGGGGCCGGCTCCGACCTGGCAGGTAGAAACCGTAGAGAGCGCAGGCTCCGTCGGAGCCTACAGTGCCCTGGCCTTGAGCCGGGGAAACGTACCCTATATGGTCTACCAGAACGAGGCCGGCGACCTCCGGGTCGCCCGCTACGACGGCTTTACCTGGGTCACAGAGACGGTGGATAGCGCCGCAGGACTCGGCGCCTATCCCTCCATCGCCCTGGACCGGGCCGGCTTCCCGCGCCTCAGTTACTACGATGTCGGCGGGGGCAACCTGAGGTATGCCCGTTACGACGGCCTGGCCTGGGTGACGGAGACAGTGGACATGGGCGGGAACGCGGGGATGTACACCTCCCTGGCCCTCGATGAGGACGGCCGGCCGAACATCGCCTATTACGACGCCACCCACGGCGACCTCAAGTACGCCTACTTCAACGGCACCCTCTGGTTCACCGAGACGGTGGATGCCGCCGGAGACGTGGGGCGGTACGCCTCGCTGGTGCTGGACCGGCGGGGGCTTCCTCACATTGCCTATTACGATGCCGGCCGGGGCGAACTGCGCTACGCCCGCTTCACCGGCGCCGTCTGGATCACCGGGACGGTGGACGGTCCGGGTGGGGCAGGGACTTTTGCTTCCCTGGCACTGGATGCCCAGGACCGGCCCCATCTCGGCTACTACCACGCCGGCCGGGGAGAGTTGCGGTATGCCTTCTACGACGGCTCCTCCTGGATCACCACGACGCTATTGAGCGGAGGTGAGGTGGGGCTCTATAACACCCTGGCCCTGGACCGCCAGGGACAACCTCATCTGGCCTGTTTCGATGCCAACCAGGGGCGTTTACTCTACCTTTTTTATAACGGCACCTCGTGGGTTACCCAAACCGTAAAAAGCGGCGTCCGCCTGGGTGCCCTCTCCCTGGCCCTGGATTCGGAAAACCTTCCGCATCTCGGTTACTACGACCTCGCCAACGGAGACCTGGGCTACGTCTGGATCCCCCCAGAGGAACACCTCGAGTTGGACGTCTCCATCACCTGGATGATCCTCTTTTTCCTGCTTCTGGTGGTGGGCGTGGGGGTGGAGTTCTCCCGACCGGAAGTGGAGGAGGAGGCGCTGCCGGCCGGGCGACATCGTCGGCTGGACCCGGTTGCCTGGATCGGGCCGGTGATACTGACGCTGACCGCCTTCCTCTTCCTGCGCCTCCTGACCGGTCTGGTGGAACGTTCGGTGGGCCTGGGCCTTGTCGCCCTTTTCCTCCTGGGCGAACTGGTGGCCCTGCACTACCGCTATGACGAACGTCCCCGGGTACGTGCGTGGAGTTATCTGTTCCAGGACCTTGCCCTCTACCTGACCGCCTTTTTCCTCTTCGGGGCGATCTATACCCTGAGGCTCCGCAGCCTCTTCTCGGCCACCACGCTGGTCCTGTTGACCTTTTTCCTGGCCCTGGCCCTGTTGCGCCGCTTCGCCTCCCGGAGGGAGGCCTTGCTTTACGCCGCCGGAGTGGGGCTGGCCGTGGGCGAAGTTACCTGGCCGCTCAACTACTGGGCTATCGGCGGCATGAGCGGCGGGGCTTTGCTCCTGGTCGTGTTCTATGTCCTGGTGAGCCTTTCCCGCCACCGTTTTCAGGGGAAACTCACCGCCCGACTGCTCTGGGAGTACGGGCTGGTGCTCCTTCTGGCCATCGTCCTGGTGACGCTACAGGCCTTTGGCCTGCTGGGGACCTGGTGATGGAAGAAACCCCTTTCTGGACGACGGTCATTCTCCGGGCAGAGGAACCGGAGGCTCTGGAAGAGGCCCTCGCCTGGTTACAGCGGGGGGAAGTGGTAGCCTTCCCGACCGATACGGTCTACGGCCTGGGCGTGCGGGTGGACGACGAGGTGGCGGTGGAACGGTTGTACCGGGTCAAGGGCCGGCCGGCCGAACTGGCGTTGCCGCTCCTCCTGGCCGAGACTACCGACATGGAAGAGGTCTGTCTGGAGGTGCCGGCCGAAGCCCGGCTCCTTGCGGAACGCTTCTGGCCCGGCCCGCTGACACTGGTGCTCCGGAAACGGCCCTGGATACCGGACCGGGTAACCGGGGGACGCCCGACGGTGGCCGTTCGCCTTCCCGATCATCCTCTTCCCCGGGCATTGGCCCGTCGTCTGGGCCGGCCGCTGGCCTCCAGCAGCGCCAACCGCTCCGGCGGGCCCTCGCCGGCCACCGTCGCCGAAGTACGGGCGCAACTGGAGGGCCGCCTTCCGCTCATCCTGGACGGTGGAAGGTGCGCCCGGGCCCGCCCTTCCACCCTCCTGGACCTGACGGTGGAACCTCCCCGGCTCCTTCGGGCCGGCCCAATCTCGGCCCAGGAGATCGCCGCCGTCTTGGGGAAAAAGGTAGAGGAAAAGACTTCAGGAGGACAGGATGGCTGACTTCTGGTCGGCCTTGCTCTGGGCCTTTTTGATCTTTGCGGCCCGGGTCGTGGATGTCGGCCTGGGCACGATCCGGGTGCAGTTGATCGTGCGCCGTCGCAAATACCTGGCCGCCCTGGTGGGCTTTTTGGAAATTGTGATCTACATCCTGGTGGTCAGCAAGGTCATCCAGGACATCGGCAACTGGTTCAACGTGCTGGCCTATGCCGGCGGCTTTGCCGTGGGAACGCTCCTGGGCATGGCGCTGAGCGATCGCATGGGGCGGAGGGTGGTGGAGGCGACGGTCATCGTCCATGAACCGGTGGAGCGGGTGGAGGCGGCCATCCGGGAAGCCGGCTTCGCCCTGACGCGCTATACCGGGGAAGGGCTAGACGGGCCGGTGGACGTGCTGACGGTCATCTGCGGGACGCGACAGTTGCCCCGGCTGATTCAGGTGGCCACCCAGGTGGACCCACGGGCCTTTATCTACACCCAGGAACTGACGGGACTACGGGGTGGGTATATCTACGGGCTCAAAGGCAAACTTTAATCCCACTCCGAGGTAGACATCCCGGAAAAACGGTGTTATAATGGGCCTGGCCTGGTGAATGCGCCCGTAGCTCAACTGGACAGAGCATCGGTCTTCGGAATCGAGGGTTGGGGGTTCGAATCCCTCCGGGCGCATAGCGAAAGGACGGGTTCAAGATGGCGGAAGGTTCTTCTTTAGAGGAAAGCGCCGGCCGGCTGCAGGAGTTGCAGGAAGAGTTGCAACGGCTGCGGCAGGAGGAGCGTCGGGTCGAGGAACAGATCGCCCGTCTTCAGGCCGAACTCTCCCGCAGCCGTGGACGGGAACGGCAGCGTTTGCAGGTGTCTCGAAGCGCAACGCTGCCGGCCCTGCAGATGGAACGCCGGCGCCTGCGGGCGGAGATCTTTCGTCTAGAGCAGGAGATACGGGCCTTCCGGGAGCAGCCGCAGGGCTGAGGACTCTGCCGGCTGCTCCTCCTTCCGGCCAGGTTCCCTTCCCCCGGCAGGGAACGGTAGACGGCCTTCCCCGACCGGTTCGGATGGGAAGCCTGGCCGGCCTGTGCAAGTGGAGGTGTAGCATGGGGCAGCGGGTTCTGGACCGGGTGAACGGGCCGGCCGACCTGAAGCGGCTTTCCTGGCGGGAACTGCGCCATCTGGCGGCAGAGATTCGCCAGGAACTTGTCGAGGTGGTGCCGCAGACCGGCGGCCATCTGGCCTCGAACCTGGGCGTGGTCGAATTGACCCTGGCCTTGCATACGGTTTTCCATAGCCCCCGGGACAAGATCATCTGGGATGTGGGGCATCAGGCCTATGTCCACAAACTTCTGACCGGACGGAAAGAGCGCTTCCGCACGATTCGCCAGGCCGGCGGGCTGAGTGGCTTTACCCAGCGCGCCGAAAGCCCCCACGACCCCTTCGGGGCCGGCCACGCCGGGACGGCCATCTCGGCGGCCCTGGGCATCGCCCGCGCCCGCGACCTGAAGGGGGAGGATTTCGACGTGGTGGCCGTGGTCGGGGATGGGGCCATGACCTGCGGCCTGTCGTATGAAGGGTTGAACAATGCCGGCCACCTGAACAGCCGGCTCATCGTCGTCCTGAACGACAACGGCATGTCTATCGCCCCCAACGTGGGGGCCATTTCACGGTACCTGAACCGACTGCGCTCCAGCCCCGGTTACCATTTCCTCAAGGGATGGGGCGAACGCCTCCTCCGGCATGTACCGCTCCTGGGCCTCCCCATCCTGGCCTTCCTCCGCCGCCTGAAGAGCAGTTTCAAGGAACTGCTTATCCCGACCCGCATCTGGGAGGAGATGGGCTTTATCTACATCGGTCCGGTGAATGGTCACAACCTCCGCGACCTCATCTTCACCCTTCGCGCCGCCCGGCGCGTGCAGGGGCCAGTGCTGGTGCACGTCTACACGACCAAGGGCAAGGGCTACGAGCCGGCCGAAAAGGACCCCACCAACTTCCACGGCGTGGCCCCGAACGGGGAACACAAGGGGACGGCCCTTTCCTACAGCCGCGTCTTCGGGCAGACGCTTCTGCGGATGGCCGAGGCCGACCCCCGGGTGGTGGCCATCACCGCCGCCATGCCGGATGGCACCGGTCTGGTGGAATTTTCCCGACGCTTCCCCGAGCGTTTCTTCGATGTGGGCATCGCCGAGGAACACGCCGTCACCTTCGCCGCCGGGCTGGCCACGGAGGGCTTTCGGCCGGTGGTGGCGATCTACTCGACCTTCCTCCAGCGGGCCTATGATCAGATCGTCCACGACGTGACGCTCCAGAATTTGCCGGTGATCTTCGCCCTGGATCGGGCCGGCATCGTGGGCGACGACGGAGCAACGCACAACGGCGTCTTCGACCTTTCCTACCTCCGACACATCCCCAACCTGGTGGTGATGGCCCCCAAGGACGAATGCGAGTTACAGCGGATGCTCTGGACGGCGCTGGAGGTGGACGGTCCGGTAGCGATCCGCTATCCGCGAGGCGCCGGGGTAGGGGTGCCGCTGGACGAAGAGCGGGTTACCTTGCCGCTGGGGATGGGGGAGGTATTGCGCCGGGGGGCCGGCGGCGCCCTGGCGCTGGTCGCCATCGGCTCTATGGTCTACCCGGCACTTCAGGCAGCGGAACTGCTGGCCCAGGAGGGGATCGAGGCGGCGGTGATCAACGCCCGTTTCGTCAAGCCGCTGGACAAGGCCCTCCTTTACGGCCTGGCCCGCAACTTCCGGCGCATCGTCACCGTGGAAGAAAACGTCCTTTCGGGCGGCTTCGGCAGCGCGGTGCTGGAGTTTTATGAGCGCAAGGTGCTCACGGCCGGCCGCGAATTCCTGCGCATCGGCATCCCCGACCGTTTCATCCACCACGGGCCGCAGCAAGAGGTACGGGCTTCCCTGGACCTTTCGCCCGAAGGAATCGTCCGGCAAATTCGCCGACGCTTCCCCGAACTGTGGCTGGTACTGGAAGCCGAACCTCGGGCCAAGGTGGAAGAGAAGACGCCCTCGCCCCTCCCATCCTGACCGGATACAGGGTCCAAAGGGAAAAAACCGGAGCCCAGGACAAAGGCCTCCCTCAGCAGGCAGCATCGCCGGGGCATACGGCCAAGCGGCTAAAAAGCCTCTTTACCGCACCTTATGATCAGCAGGACACCTTCACCACCACCCGACGGGTGCGGGGACCGTCGAATTCGCAGAGGAAGATGCCCTGCCAGGTGCCCAGGACCAGCCGGCCTCCCTCGACCGGGATGAGCAGGGAATGCCCGACCAGGCTCGATTTGACATGGGCGGCGGCGTTCCCTTCGGTGTGGCGGTAAGCGGCCCGCCAGGGCACCAGCCGCTCCAGCGTCTCCAGAATGTCCTGACAGACCGAAGGATCGGCGTTCTCGTTGAGGGTCAGGCCGGCTGTGGTATGGGGGCAGTATACCAGTGCCGCCCCCTCGTCCACTCCGCTCTCCTGGACCACACGCTGTACCTCGGCCGTAATGTCTACCATCTGGCTATGCTGGCGGGTGACGACCGGGATCGGACGGATCATCACTCCACCTCCGGCCAATCCAGCATCATCACCCGGACCGTTGTTCCGGCCCGGGCGGCCGGGTAAGCGCTTTCGGGGATGATGGCCAGGCCGTTGGCACGGACCATCGAACTGAGGATGCCGGAACCCTGTGGCCCAGTCAGGCGGGCAGTATAACGGCCGTCCGGCTCCTGCTCGACGACGGCCCGCAGGTAGCGCCGGCGGTCGGGGTAAGCCGAAGCATCCTCCAGGAGGACGGCCTCCACCTCCGGCTTGCGCAGGGCCCGCTGGCCCAGCATCTTCAGGATGGCCGGCCGGGCAAAGAGGATGAAGGCGACCATCGAGGAGACGGGGTTCCCCGGCAGGCCCACGAGGGGCACCCCTTCGATCTGGCCAAAGGCCATCGGCCGGCCGGGCTGCATCCGCACTCGCCAGAAGGAGATATTGCCCCGGCTGGCCAGCACCTTCTTCACCAGGTCGTACTCCCCGGCCGAGACGCCGCCGGAGGTGATGAAGAGGTCGGCTCCCCAGGCCAGACCGCGGTCCAGGCGGGCGGAGATCTCCGATATGCGGTCGCGGGCGATGGGCAGCCGGAGCGGCTCGCCGCCGCAGGCGAGCACCTGGGCATAGTTGGAGTAGGCGTTGCTGTTCCGAATCTTCCCCGGCGATAGCGGCCGGCCCGGCTCCACCAGTTCGCTCCCGGTGGCCAGGATGGCCACCCGCGGCTTCCGGGTGACCCGGACCCGGGTGCGGCCAAGCGAGGCCAGAAGCCCCACCTCCTGGGGGCGCAACCGGATTCCCCGCTCCAGCACCCGCTCGCCCCGACGCACATCCTCGCCGGCCTGGCGGATGTTCTTCCCGGGACGCACCGCCTCCAGGATACGCACCCAACCCGGCTCCATCGCCATCTCCGGAGCGCCTTCGTCGGTCTGCTCAAAGGGGACTACGGTATCGGCGCCGGCCGGCAAGGGCGCCCCGGTCATAATGCGTACCGCCGTTCCGGGTTCCACCATGACGGAAGACGTTTCTCCGGCGGCCAACTCCCCGATCACCCGGAGGCGCACCGGCGCGTCCTTCCGGGCCTGGGCCACTTCCTCCCCACGGACGGCATAGCCGTCCATCGCCGCGTTCAGGAAGGGCGGAATATCCTCCTCCGCCACCACATCCTCGGCCAGCACCCGCCCCAGGGCTTCCTCCAGCCGCACCTCCTCGGGCTCCAACGGGGCAAAATGGGCCAGGATGCGTTCCAGGGCCTCCTCCACCGTAATCGGCTCCATCTCTTCGGCCATTCCGCCTCCTATCTTTTTATCGTAAAGTCTTCCGGGCGAGCATCCATTTCCCGCCCGGACTGGCTCGATCTTCCGAACCTGTGGGGCCACTGGATCGGGGTTACAATTTTTCCCGTACCGCCTGGACCTTTCCCTGGATGGAAAGCGGCTTGTCGCGGCGGTCGTCAATGCGGATGGTGGTGGCAACCCGCTGGACCCCCAGTGCAAACGGCCGTTCATGCATCTGGTGGGCCAGGGCAAAGAGGCGTTCGACTTCCCCCACCACAACCGTGCTCATCGGGCCGATCTCGTACTCGAATCCGGCCTGCTCCAGCACACGGACGACCTCGGCGATATACCGGCTCAGGCTGGTCGAACCCGTCCCGATAGGCACCACGCTGATCTCCATCATGGCCATCGCTACACCTCCGCTCAAAACCCGTTACTCGGCAGGGTATCTATGTCCATCAAGGCCCAGGAAAAAAGAGCCGGGCCCGTTTGGATCCGGGCAAGCCGCATCATTGCTGCCTAACCGTGCCAGGCGCTCTCTTCGGGCTTCCTTTGCCCCAGCACCCCGAGCACTTCCTGGACCAGTCGGGCTTCCGGCACCGCCCCCTCGACGCGGATGGTCTCGTTCACCACCGTGAGCGGTACGCCATAGACCTGGTACTTCCCGGCCAGGTGGGGGAATTCGATGGCCTCGACCATATCGGCGCGGATATAGTCGCTGGCGATGGCCAGTTTATGGGCCAACCTGACCCCGTGCGGGCAGTACGGTCAGGTGGGCGTAACAAAGACCTGCAGGTGCACCGGCCGGTCCAGGCGGGCCAGTTCCCGCAGGGTAGCCTCGCTCAGCCCGTGCTCGCCGGTGGAAACGTCGATGATGTCTTCGACGAAGGAAGTGAATTCGTAGCCGCCGGGGAAACCGTAATAACGCACGCCATAGTCTTTCTCGCCGATAATGGCGACGGCCGGAATCTTGTCGATGCCGTACTGCCGGGCGAGATCGGCTTCGGCCACAAAGTCGTGCACCTCGACGGAAACCTTGGGGGATACCGAAGCCACCTCCTCGGCGAGTTCCCGGGTCTCCCGGCAATACTCGCACTCATAGTCCTGGGTGAAAACGACCAGACGCACCGGAGCCTTGAGTTTCTGGAACCATTCCTCCAGCGTCCGACGGTCCTTTTCCTTGAGCATCGGCATGGCCTGTCCTCCTTTCGGTTCGGTAGATCACCTTTATTATAGCAACGCTTCACGCTCTTGTCCAACGCCGTGCCTTCCGCCTACCCCGCCCCCAGAACCTCCCGGGCGACCTCCTGGTAGCAACAGTAAGCCTGTTCACCGAAGCAGACAAAGATCACCTTTTCCGGGAGGTCGTGGTTTTCCAGGAAGCGTCGGGTCTCGTCGAAGGCAATCCGGGTAGCCCGTTCCAGGGGAAAGCCGTAGGCACCGGTGCTGATGGCGGGAAAAGCGATGGTACGGATGCCGTGCTGGGCGGCCAGGGTCAGGGAATTGCGGTAGCATCGGGCCAGCAGTTCATCCTCGCCGGCCGTCCCCCCTTGCCAGACCGGACCGACGGTGTGGATTACGTAGCGGGCCGGCAGGTTATACCCGCCGGTGATCCTGGCCTCTCCGGTGGGACAGCCGCCCAACCGTCGGCATTCCTCCAGAAGGCCCGGGCCGGCCGCCCGATGGATGGCCCCGTCCACTCCACCGCCCCCCAGCAGGGTCGGGTTGGCCGCGTTGACGATGGCCTCCACCTGCTGTTGGGTAATGTCTCCTTGAACGATCTCGATTCGCCCATGCATCGCACACCTCCAAGTCCTATCGAACCGACCCCCGTTTTCCCTTGGCACCCGGAAGGCCGGTCCGGAGGAGCCATCTTTGTTCCATAGTGTACCAGTCCTCTGCTGTTTTTTCAAATGGGGGAAGGTCCTGAGCCTTGGGCACTGGACCCTGAACCGAACGTTTGCATCCCCGGCCAAGATGGTGTACAATGCCGGCCGCCTGGGTCCAGTAAGAAACCACCGGGAGAGTTGGGGATGAAAATTCTGTTCGTGCTGACCTATTACGCGCCGCACCGCACCGGCCTGACCATCCACGTCCAGCGCGTGGCCGAGGCGCTGGCCCGTCGTGGTCACCAGGCCACGGTGCTGACCTCGCGCTATCGGCCCGAGTTGCCCCGCGACGAAGTCCTCAACGGAGTACGGGTGATACGGCTATGGAGTCTGATGCGCCTGAGCCGCACCCAGGTGATGCCGGCTTTCCCCCTGGCCGCCTGGCGGCTCATCGCCCGGAACGACGTGATCAACATCCATACCCCCCTCCCGGAAGCCAGTCTGATGGCCTTTTTCTCCCGCCTGCAGCGCAAGCCGCTCGTCATCACCCACCACGGCGACGCCGTCCTGCCGGCCGGCTGGCACAACCGGCTGATCGAGTTCCTTGTCTTTCGCGTCTACCGTGCGGCAGCCCGCTACGCCCAAGCGGTCATCGGCTACAGCCAGGACTATGCGGAACACTCGACCTACCTGCGCCCCTTCCTGCCCAAGGTGGAAGTCATTTACCCGCCGATCGCCATCCCTCGGCCCGACCCGGCCGGTGTAGCGGATATGCGCCGCCGGTACGGTCTGGAGGGAAAGACGGTGATCGGCTACGCCGGCCGCTTCGTGGAAGAAAAGCGCCCTGACCTCCTTATCCAGGCCATCCCCTACCTCCTGGAGCGCTTTCCCGAACTCCGCATCGCCTTCGCCGGCGAATACCTCATCCGCTACGAGAACTTTTACGAGCGTTGCCTGCCCCTGATCGAAAAGTACCGTGACCGCCTGGTTTTCCTCGGCCTCCTGACCGATCCCCAGGAGATGGCCAACTTCTTCGCCCTCTGCGACGTTCTGGCCTTACCCAGCGGGACGGAGTGTTTCGGCATGGTCCAGGCCGAGGCGATGCTCTGTGGAACGCCGGTCGTGGTGAGCGATACCCCGGGGGCCCGGGAAGTGGTGCGCGTCACCGGCATGGGCGAGATTTTCCCCCGGGGCGACATCCCGGCGCTGGCCGCTGCCCTGAGCCGGGTGCTGAACGGACGCGCGCAGTACATCAAACCGCCGGAGCAGGTCGCCGCTACCTTCAGCCTGGAGCATACGGTGGACCGCTACGAGGCCGTCTTCCGGGCCGCCATCGAGTCCCTTCGGCGCTGAGAGGGGGAGCATGTCCCACGGCCAGGAGCAACCGGTCCACCTCCCCAGAGCCGATGAGCCCCCCTGGCTTTCGCGGGCACTCCGGCGGGAAGCGGATCTGGCTTTTCGCCGGCGGGTGCGCACCGTCCTGGCCTATCTCGCCCCCCAACCCGGCGAACGCATCCTGGACTGCGGCTGCGGCCGGGGCTTTTATCTCCTCTTCCTCAGCCGGCTGGTGCCCGACTGCCGTCTGTACGGCCTGGATCGGGAGGCCGAAGTGCTGCGCCGGGCCCGGCGTCACCTGCCTCCCGAGGTATCCCTGGTGGAAGGCGATGCCTGCCGTCTGCCGTTTCCGGACGGCTTTTTCGACAAGGCAATCCTCAGCGAACTTCTGGAGCACCTTCCGGACGACCGTGCCGGCCTGGTCGAGGTCTATCGCGTGCTGCGCCCCGGCGGCCTCCTGGCCGTCACCGTACCCTGTCGCCATTACCCCTTCTGGTGGGATCCGGTGAACAAGGTACGGGAACTTCTCGGCAAACCGCCGATTCGCCGGGGTTTCTGGGCCGGCATCTGGGCCCACCACGAGCGGCTCTACACAGAGGAAGAGGTCGTCCGACGGGTCGAGGAGGCCGGCTTCCGGGTCGAGCGGGTGGACCGTTTCACCCACTACTGCCTGCCTTTTACCCACAACCTGGTCTATGGACTGGGGAAAGAAGCGCTGGAACGCCGCTGGCTACCCCGTTTCCTGACCCGGCCGGCCGACCGCTTCCTCTACGCCGATGCGCCCCCGGCTCCCTGGAATCCCCTTACCTGGATTCTGGCGCTTTTCAACCTGGTGGACCGGCTGAACGACCACGCCGAAGGCTGTCGAAGTTATGTCAATATTGCCCTGCGGGCCCGCCGGCCCGGCTGGGAAAAGGGTTCCTAAAAAACCGACAGGGTCCCGGCGGGGGACCCTGTCGGCAGAAAAGATGGAAGGCCCGATGCTTACTCCACCTTGACGCTGATCTTCTTCGGCTTGACCTCTTCCGCCTTGGGGACGCGCAGCGTCAGCACGCCGTCCTTCAGGTGGGCTTCGATCTTATCGGCCTGGACATTGCCCGGCAGGTTGATGGAGCGGGAGAACTTGCCCAGGGCGCGTTCCTGGCAGAGGCACTCGCCCTCGACCTCTTTCTCCTCGGGCACCTCGCCGCGAATCGTCAGCACGCCGGCCTCGTAGGAGATGTCCACGTCCTCCGGCTTGACGCCGGGAAGCGGGGCCTTGACGATGTACTCATCAGCCGTCTCATAGATATCTACCGGGATGACGCCGACGGCCTCGCCCCGACGCACCCAGCCCCAGGGGCGGAAAAAGTCCTCGAAGAAGCGGTCCATCCAGTCCTGCATCCGGGCCATTTCCCGAACCGGATTCCAGCGCATCATTCCTCGCATCACACACCTCCTTGCCAACTCAGGATTTTCCTTGCGCTTTTACCCTATGCCGACCCCGTTAGAGCAAAGAAGGAGAACCGTTAGCATTCCATTAGCGATAGAACTCCGGCCGGATCGGGCAGAATGCTACCGACGAACGGTAGAACGTAACCCGGCTTGTCATATTTGACAAAAACCTTACAATTGCAATAGAATAGAGCCGAACTATACTCCACCTACGGTAGTTCCTGTATCCTGACAGAAGGTTCACCCCAAGGAGGAATGATGGCCAGACGAACGATCGTCAGCACAACAAGTGCGCCGGCCGCAGTGGGCCCTTATTCGCAGGGCGTGATCGCCGGCGACTTGCTCTTTACCGCCATGCAGATTCCCCTGGATCCGGCGAGCGGCACCCTGGTTTCCCCCGACAATGTCGCCGCCCAAACCCGCCGGGTGCTGGAGAACCTCCGGGCCATCGTGGAGGCGGCCGGCTCTTCTCTGGAGCACGTCGTCAAGGTGACCGTCTACCTCCAGGATATGGCCGACTTTGCCACGATGAACGCCGTCTACGGCGAGTACTTCCCCCGGGAAGCACCGGCCCGAGCCGCCGTCGCCGTGGCTGCCCTGCCGCGGGGAGCCCGGGTGGCGATGGAGGCGGTGGCTCTGGTGCCGTAAGAAAGGAGAAACCTATGGCTCTCCTCCTTACCCGTCAGGATGTCGAGGCCCTTTTGCCGATGTCGGAAGCCATGGCCGCCGTCGAGGAAGCCTTTCGGCAGCACGCCCTGGGAAACGTGCTTATGCCGCTGCGGACGACCATCCGCGCCCACGGCGGCGTCAACCTGGGCATGCCGGCCTATATCGGCGGCGAGATGGACGCCCTGGGTCTCAAGGTCGTCTCCGTCTACCCCGATAACCCCTCCCGCAACCTCCCCACCGTCATCGCCACCGTCCTCCTGAACGATGCCCACACCGGAGCCCTCCTGGCCGTCATGGACGGCACCTGGCTCACCGCCATGCGCACCGGCGCGGCCGGCGGCGTGGCGACCCGCTACCTGGCCCGGAAGGAGGCCTCTGTCGCCACCATCGTGGGGGCCGGCGTCCAGGGCCGCACCCAACTGATGGCCCTCTGCCAGGCCCGCCCGATTCGCTTGGCTTATGTCTACGACCTGGACCCAGAGCGTAGTCGGGCCTATGCGGCCGAGATGGCTCCCCGGCTGAGCATCGAGGTCGTTCCCACCACCGACCTGCGGGCGGCCATCGCCGCCTCTGATGTCCTCTCCCTGGCCACCAGCGCCCGTGAGCCGGTTTTTCCGGGCGAGTGGCTGCACCCGGGCCTGCATATCAACGGCATCGGCTCCCATAGCCCCAACGCCCGCGAACTGGATAGCGAGACGGTGCGTCGTTCTCTTCTGGTGGTAGACGAGCGCCGGGCCTGCCTGGCCGAGGCCGGCGACATCCTCATTCCCATCCAGGAGGGTGTCATCACCGAGGAGCACATCTACGGGGAACTGGGGCAGGTCATCGCCGGCCAGGTGGCCGGCCGCACCTCGGACGAGCAGATCACCCTCTTCAAGTCGGTAGGGCTGGCCCTGCAGGATGTCGCCACCGCCGCCCGGGTCTATGCCTTGGCCCTGGAGAGAGGAGCGGGGACGCCTCTCCCCCTTTAGGCCGGCCTGGAGGTCCTGCCGTGCCCTTTTCGCTGCTTGCCGAGACGCTATGGATTTATCTAGGCCTGCTCTTCCGTTCCTTCGGCAACCAATTCGCCTGGAGATGGGCCTACCGGCTGGCCGTGGAATGTTTTACCCGGGGACTTCGATACGATCCGGAGAATCCCTACCTCTACTACTGGCGCGGCACCCTCTACTGGCGGGAACTGGGCGAGCATCTGCGGGCCGAATCGGACCTGAGTCGGGCCATCTCCCTTGCTCCCCGAATGGCCCGCGCTTACCTCAACCGCGCCTTTGCCCGATGGTACGCCTCTCCGCCGAACCGGGCCGGCGCCGCGGAGGATTTCCGCGCCTACCTGGACCTGGAACAGGGGCAGGATCCGTACTGGCGTCAGGTCGTCCTGGAACACCTCCAGAGGCCGGAGGCCACAGAATCACTCGAGATACCCAAACCACCTTGATGAAGGACTAGGGCCGGGCCATCTCGGAAGGCGGACGCCGACGCGGCCGGCGCCGTCGGACCGATGCCCTCTGAGGCGGGGCCCCGGACGGCACCTGGGGCTGGCCCTGGGACGGCGATGAGGTCACCGGGGCGGTGGCCTCTTCGGCAACCGGCTTGGATCCTTCTGCCCGCTTGCGTTTCCTGCGCCGGCGGCGTTTCTGCGGCTCCTGGACCGTCCCCTCTTCCAACACAACCGTAACCAGTTCCCCCTCTTCCTCCTCCAGCAATTCGCCCAGTTCCTCTTCGGCCGCCAGGCGTTCACACACCGGCTGGGGAGGAGTCACCCTTTCGCCCGGCTGTCGGGAAAGGAGGTCTCGGGCCGGGACCTCCACCGTGATGCCCGGCCGCAATTCCACCGACACCGTCTCCTTGGGCACGTTGATCGCCGTGACCACGCCCCGGCCCTGCGGGGTGACGACCTCTTCTCCGACTGCGGGCAACTGGGCCTTGAGTTCCCGATACTGCTCCCATTCGTAACTCAGGCAACAGAGCAGCCGGCCGCAGACCCCCGATATTTTCATCGGGCTCAGCGGCAGGTCCTGATCCTTGGCCATACGCACCGAAATCCGCAGAGCGTCGTGCAAGAAGGTCGCGCAACAAAGCGGCCGGCCGCAGATGCCGATGCCACCCAACAGACGCGCCTCGTCCCGCGCCCCGATCTGGCGCAACTCGATCCGGGTGTGAAACTCCCGGGCCAGGTCCTTGACCAGTTCCCGAAAGTCCACCCGCTTCTCTGCCGTAAAATAGATGGTCAGGAGGCGGCCGTCGCAGGTATACTCGGCCGTCACCAGGCGCATCGGTAGACCGTGCTCCTCTACGAGGGCCCGGGTTCGTTCCAGGACCTCGGGCTCTTTCTCATAGAAACGTTCCGCCCGGCGGAAGTCGGCTGCTCCGGCCGGCCGAAGCACCGGCTTCAGTTCTTCCGGCAACTCCTCTTCGGGGACCTCGGCCGGAGGCAATACCACCTGTCCCAGGTCGCGGCCCCGGGCCGTCTCGACGATCACCCAGTCCCCCGGCGAAAGGTCGAACTCCCCGGCATCAAAGTGATATAGCCGGCCGGGGTAGCGTAAACGTACCAGGACAACTCGAGACACAACGTCCTCCTTCGGAGGCTAGACGACTACCGGCAGTTGCAGGAGCAGTTCCTCCAGGGCCAGACGGGGGTTGACCTGGTCCCGGAGCCGTTCCCGGGCAACCCGCAGGGCTTGAAGGAAGGCCAGGGCCGATTGCGATGACACCTGCCGGCCGGTGCCCTGCAGAACTTCCATCTGGTCCCGATTGACCACCAGGTCCACACAGCCCTGGGTCACCAGGAAGAGGTCGCGCCACCACCCCTGCCAGCATTCCAGCATCTCCAGCACCAGGGCGGCCTTACCCTGCCTCCAGAGCCGTTCCTGGGATTCGGCAAAGGCAAAACGTTCCACCAGGCCGGCGCCCAGCAGGCGGCCGAGCGTTGCCAGATTCTCCTGGCGTCGCCGGAGCACCTGGGAATCGTTCAGGGCCTGAACGGCCCACCCCAACCGGCCCTGGCTCAGGGCGGCCAGCAGGTCGGCCTGTTCCTCCGAAGCGCCCCAGTGTTCTACCAGGGCCTGGCGCACCTCCCGGCGGGGAAGAGGCCACAGCGGAAAAACCTGGCAACGCGAGACGATCGTCGGCAGAAGAAGGTGATCGGAAAGGGCTACCAGGAGCAGCACGACAAAGGGGGGAGGTTCCTCCAGCGTCTTGAGCAGGGCGTTTTCTGCCTCCACGGTCAAACATTCGGCGTCCTCGATCAGGTAGACCTTGCGCCGGCCGTAAAAGGGCCGTTCGGCAAGACTCTGCCGCATCTCCCGCACCGACTCGATGCCCAGGGTGCGCCGACCGCCCTCCTGGAGGTCCAGGTGAAGACGGTGCAGGTCCGGGTGGGTTTCCGTCGCCGTCCTTCGGCAGGCCGGGCAACGGCCACAGGGGGGCGAGACCACCTCCTCACAGAGCAGGGCCTGGGCCAGCCAGCGCGCCAGCGTTCCCCGACCGATCTGGGGAGGTCCGGTAAAAAGGTAAGCGTGGGCCACTTTCCCCTGGGCCATCTGCTGCCGGAGTAATTCCACGGCCCAGCGGTGTCCGTACACCGGAATGGTGCCAACTTGAGAAGAAGGTATCGTCTCCATGACCATCGAATCTCCGCCGGCCTTTGCCCACAGTATACCGTCCCATCGGCAGATTGTCAAAGTACTGTCGCGGGCACGCTTTGCTCGTGAACATCCGTTGACAGTTTGGTCTGGCCGGTAGTAAAATGGAGGCGGTTGCGGCGGGCCGGCGGCGCGGCTGGCTGCACTTGCTTTTCGGGGATGCCCAAGAGGAAAGGAGGGGATCGCCCGGACACCTTTCGGGAAAAGGCCCTTGAAAAGCGAAAAGGAGGAGTCCGATGAAACGGACCGTAGGGGCAAGGCACACTTTGTTCTACACCCTGGTTCTAGTGCTCCTGATGGCGCTGCTTCTGTCCCCGGCCGGTGCGCAGGGCCCCGAGGGGGAGCGGCCCGGACGACCGTCCGCAGGGCCGCTCGGGCAGGCCCCGGAGGAGCGGCCCGCTGTGGGGCCGGCCGCCCCCACCGCCCTCACCTGGCAGATCGAGCGGGTGGATGCACCCAAGACCTTCTTGGAAATGGGCTCGCGCAGCCTGGCGCTGGACGCTTTGGGGCATCCCCACATCGCCTACGGAGGAGACCATCTCTACTACGCCTGGTACGATGGCACGTCCTGGCACCTGGAGACGGCGGACCCTTCCTGGAACGTAGGCAGGTACACCTCGCTGGCCCTGGACGCGATGGGCCGGCCGCACATCAGTTACTATGACGAAACCAAACGCGACCTCAAGTACGCCTACTTCGACGGCAGCGCTTGGATAACCGAGACGGTGGATACAAACCCGGGTTGGGGCGGGTATACCTCCCTGGCCCTGGATACGATGGACCGGCCGCACATTAGTTACTTCGACGAGACCAACAGCGACCTCAAGTACGCCAGGCAGGTCGGGTTGCAATCCGTCTACCTGCCGCTGGTGTTCAAGGGGTACGAGCCATAGGGGTACAGGGCATGATGGGGGCGCGATGTATTGCGCCCCCACCATGTTCATTACGGCAGGTAAGGGGGAAGCGGCCTTCTAACCTTCCTTACCGCCCCGGGACCATCGCGCCCCGGACCGGCTTTGACTTTATACGTAACTGCCTGCCCACACTGGCCGGCTTCGCAGGCAACGGCTAGCAGTTGCCCATCTATCCCGGCGGCAACTCCCCCAGGCCGGCCCGCACCCGCACTGCCGAGACCAGCCCCAGTGCCCCCGTCAGCATCATGTCCCCATACGGGGCCGCCCGATGGTAGCCCAGAGGACGGGCCAGTTCCCGCCGCGGACCGGTGACCACGACGAAGCGAAAGCGCCCGGTCTCCCCCGGATAGCGCGGGTCCACGCAGGCCCCGTGGCCATCTTCGGCGTAGACGGCCTCGCCGGAAATAGAGCCGGCCCGGAGTTCTTCCACCCAGCGGGCCAGGCCGGCCGTATCCAAAAGGGCCGTATGGTGCTCGAAAATCCCCCAGATACGTCTCCCCTGCACCAGCACGCCCAGGGTATGTTGATTGCCCACGTTGACCACCACCAGCCCCTCTTCCCGTTGCGCAGCGACCCTCTCATCGGCCAGCGCCCCCCATACGGCCGCCGCCCCCGTATCCATCAGAAACGCTCCCGGCAGGGCTTGCTGCACGGCCCTCATCCGGGTGAGATGGGGCGGAACGTGCTCGTAAAGAAGGGCCGTCAGGTCGCCTCCGGAAGCCAGAAAGGCCTCCCACTGGCGAAAGCGGAAACGACGCTGGCTCTCCCCCGACGATTCCCCGTGATCCTGCACGGCGACGGCGAAGGAAGGGGGCCACTCCAGGTCAAAGGCGGCCAGGGCAGTCCGCAGGGCCTGTTCCTGGATATCTCCCGTCTCCAGAGGGAGGGCTTCGTCGGGAGGGGCGGAAACGATCTGCACCCCCATAGCCCGCACCTCCGCCGGGTCGTCCCGGATGGTACGGGCTGCCTCCGGCGTCGCATAGGCCCGGAGGCCGGCCCGGAGGTGGCGTTTGAGGGCCGAGACGCAGGGGCCGCCGCCCATACAAAGGCCGTGAAGGAAGATGTCGCGGCCGGCCGCCGTGGCCCGGGCAATGCGTCGGGCCAGCAGGACGGTCGGGGAAGGCAAAACCATTTTGACGCAGTTTTCCAGAGGATGGGCCGGGTCGTAGAGCAAAAGGTCCTGCGTCCCTGAACCGATGTCCAGGGCCAGGAGGGGCCAGCGCACTTCCATCGCATTCCTCAGGATCGAGAGGTGCTTCCGGCGGCCAGGACCACTCCCAGGGCCATCGAGACCAGTTTGACCTCGTGCAGGTCGGCCCGTGAACTGATGACCAGGGGAACCTTGGCTCCCACGACCACGCCGGCCATGCGGCCGCGTACAAAGAAGGTAATCACCTTGGCCACCATGTTGCCGGTGTCCACATCGGGGACCACCAGGATGTCGGCATGGCCGGCCGCCGGCCCTTTGGCCCCGGCGATCTCCGCCGCCTTGGGCGAGACGGCCGTATCCAGCGCCAGCGGGCCGTCCACCAGCGCCCCCTCCACCCAGCCCTGCTCGGCCATCTTGGTCAACGCCAGCGCATCCAGCGAGGCCGGGATATGGGGACTCAGGAGTTCCGAAGCGGCCAGGAGGGCCACCCGCGGCTCCTTCAGGCCGAGGCGATGGGCCACCTCCACGGCGTTATAGATAATCTCCAGTTTCTGATCCACAGTAGGAAAAATGTTGACCCCGCCGTCGGTGATAAAGATGAAGCGGTCGTATCCGGGCACCTCAAAGACACCGACATGGGAAAGGAGCCGACCGGTGCGCAGCCCGATCTCGCGGTTCAGCACCGTGCTCAGGAGGCTTCCTGTACTCACCGAACCCTTCATAAGAACATCGGCCTCCCCCTCGGCGGCCAGAAGGACGGCACGCCGGATGGTGCGGCGGGTATCCGGTTCGTCCAGGAGGCTCATCCCGTAAAGGCTGATGCCGTGTTGCTGGGCGGTCTGGTAGATCTTTTCCACACTGCCCACGAGGATGCAGCGGGCAAAGCCCTGCTGGGTGGCATCCTGGGCGGCCAGGAGCACCTCATGCTCTTCGGCCCCGGCAATGGCTATCCTCTTGGGCCCGACCCGTCGGGCCTCGGCCAGAAGATCGTCAAAGTTGGTGATGGCCATCGGACCTCCTTGTCCTCCGGAAAATGCTCACGCCCACGCATTCTACCACGCCAAAGAGGAATTTGCAAAACGAACGAACTGCCCGGAAGCCGGGTTGACGGCATCGGGTTTCTGGTTTAGTATGGGGAGAAAGGAGGTCCGGAAATTGCGCATTGGGGTAGATTACTCGGCGGCGGTCTGGCAGGGGGCCGGCATCGGGCGTTACACACGGGCGCTGGTGGGCGAACTCTTGCGCCTGGACCGGGAGAACCGCTACATCCTGCTCTTCCCGGCAGGGTTCCCCGGCCGGCCGGCGCCTTTTCTCGCGCACCTCCGCCACCTGGACCATCCCCACCTGCAACTCCGCCCCCTGCCCCTCTCCGACCGCTACCTGGCCATCCTCTGGCAACGGCTGCGTCTTCCCCTGCCGGCCGAAGCCTTCTGCGGCCGACTGGACCTCTTCTACTCCCCCGATTTCGTCCTCCCCCCACAACTGGCGGGCCGACGCCTCCTCACCGTCCACGACCTGGCCTTCCTGGTCCATCCGGAGTGCGCCGTCCCTTCCCTGGAGTGGTACCTCCGCCGGGCCGTCCCCCGTTCCGTCGCCCGCGCCGACCTCCTCCTGGCCGATTCCCATCACACCCACCAGGACCTCATCCGCCTTCTGGGCGTGGCCCCGGAGCGGGTGGAGGTGCTTTACCCCGGCGTGGAGCCGGCCTTCCGCCCGCTGGAGCAGGCAATCCTGGGAAAAGTGCGCACCCGTTACGACCTCCCGGAACGTTTCCTGCTCACGGTGGGGACGATCGAGCCGCGCAAAAATCTGCCCCGCCTTCTGGAAGCGCTTGCCGGCCTGCCGGAGCACCTGCGCCTTCCCCTCATCGTCGTCGGCCGGCAGGGCTGGCTCTACGAGGAGACCTTTGCCGCCGTGGAGCGGTATGGGCTGCAAAAGGAGGTCCGTTTCCTGGGCTTTGTCCCGCAGGAGGACCTGCCGGCCCTCTACAACCTGGCCCTGGCCCTGGTCTACCCCTCCCTCTACGAGGGCTTCGGCCTGCCACCGCTGGAGGCTATGGCCTGCGGCACCCCCGTCCTGACCAGCCGCACCTCCTCCCTGCCGGAGGTGGTGGGGGAAAGCGCCGTTCTGGTAGACCCAGCCGATGTCCCCTCGATCCGCGAGGGCCTGCGCCGACTCCTGGAAGACGAAGAATTGCGCCGTCACCTGCGTGAGCAGGGCCTGGTCCGGGCCCGCCTTTTCACCTGGGAGCAAGCGGCTACCCGGTTGAGGGAGTTGATGAGGGGATAACGTTGGGAACCGTTCCAACCGGCTTCTCAAACGAACCACGGGTTCGCCGGCGGGGCACGAAGGCTCCCCAACCCGGTTCGCCCACAAAGCGCCCTTCTCGGACAATCGGCCGGCCGCGCAAAAGCACGTCCCGGGGATATCCCACGACCTCCCATCCCTCGTAGGGGCAATAGTCCACCTGTTGGTGCAGCGTCTCGGCCCGCAAGGTAACCTTCCGGTCCGGGTCCCAGATCACCAGGTCGGCATCGGCACCCGGGACAATCGCCCCCTTGCGGGGGTATAGCCCAAAGAGCCGGGCCGGGTTTGTGGACGTCAGGGCCACGAAGGCTTCCGGAGAGAGCCGGCCCCTTCCCACCCCTTCGCTCCAGAGGAGGGCAAGGCGCGTCTCGATTCCCGGAGCCCCGTTGGGAATGAGGGAAAAGTCCTCCCGGCCGCGTTCCTTCTGCCCCCGGTAGTTCCAGGGACAGTGGTCGGTGGAAACGAGGTCGATCGTCCCCTGGACCAGGGCCGACCACAGGGCCTGCCGGTCGGTCTCTTTTCGCAGCGGTGGGGTGAGGACGTACCTGGCTCCCTCAAAGCCGGGGCGGGCATATTCCTCTTCGGTGAGCAGGAGGTAATGCGGACAGGTTTCGACATAGACTTCCTGCCCCCGCGTCCGTGCCCGGCATACCTCCCCCAGGGCCAGCCGGGTGCTCAGGTGGGCGATGCAGACGGGGGCGCCGGCCACTTCGGCCAGGGCCAGGATGCGCCGCACGGCCTCGGCCTCGGCCTCGGCCGGCCGGGCCTGGGGATGGTAGCGCGGCTCCCGCTTCCCGGCCGAAAGGAGCGCCCGGGTGCAATGCTCCACGATGGCCCGATTCTCGCAGTGTACCAGCGGCATGGCACCGGTCTCCTGGGCCACCTCCAGCAGGCGCAAAATCTCCGCATCCTCCAGATAGAGGGCCGGATAGACGGTATAGAATTTAAAACTGGCATAGCCCTCCTCAACCAGGCGGGGAAGGGCCCGAAGCGTTCTTTCGGAGGCGTCGGTGACCGCCAGGTGCAGGGAGTAATCCACGGCCACCTTCCCATCGGCCTCGGCCCGCCGTTGGGCCACCGCCTCCTCCAGGGGCTGCCCGCGCTCCTGCGTGGCAAAGTCCACCACTGTAGTCGTCCCGCCGCAGGCCGCAGCAACCGTGCCGCTGAAAAAATCGTCGGTGGAGACGAACTCGCCCACCGGCATCTGCAGGTGGACATGGACGTCCACCCCGCCGGGGAGGACGTAGCAGCCGGAAGCGTCGAGACGATCGTCCTCCGGCCGGCCTTCCCCGGGGGCAACCAGGGCGACGATGCGCTCCCCCCGACAGAGCACATCGGCCGGGAAACATCCCTCGGCCGTTACCACCGTGCCACCGGTGATCAGCAGGGTATCGCTTTTCATGTTGGACCATCCGTTTCCAAGGGACAACGTTCGGCGCCCCTTTCCGGCGGCCAACCTCTCAGGTATCGAAGATCACCGTCGTTGTCCAGAGGCCCTCGCGGTTCTGGGTAATGTGGAGATCATGGTACGTCGCCGCCTTGATGCCGGTACGCCAGCGATGGCGGGTTGGGTCAAAGGTTTCCCCAGCAACCTCGGCTTCCAGGTGGGTTTCGTCGAGCGAGCGGATGTCGAAGCGGCAGGGCAAAAAGTGTTCCACCTCGATCCGGTAGAGAAGTTCGCCCAGCCAGGCCACCAGCACCTCCTCGCGGTCGTGGCCCTGTACGGCGACGGTGCACTTCTCCCGGGGCTCTACGGCCGGCAGGTCAAAATAGAGGGCGCACATCCCTTCGGCGGCGTTGGCATAAAGTTCGGGGAGCGTCCGTCCCCAAACCTGCAACCCCAGGTCGGCCGTGTGCTCTATGGAGCGATACCGGAGGTAGGACATAGCCCTCTAATCGCGCTCTTCCCGGCGCCGGCCACCGTAGGGGAGGAAGAGGCTGAGGAGGCTCTGGCGGGCGCTGGGAATCTGCGCCCCGAGGGCTTCCAGTTCCTTGAAGCGTTCGTCGCGGCGGGCCTGCCAGTCGGCGACGGCCTCCCGTGCCCTCTCCACAATTTGCCGGAGGTATTCCCCGGTGTTTTCCTCCTCGGCCAGTTCCCGGCGCACCTCTCTCAGGATGGAAAGCAGGCGGTCGAGCCAATTCAGGACCGGCTGGCGGTTGGCCAGGCAAGTCCGGTAGAAATCGGCCGGCCGGGCGTTCAGGAGTTGCTGGAGATGGCGGAAAGCCGGGTCGGCCAGGAGTTTCAGGTCTCGCCAGGCTGCGCTGGCCCCGATCGTGGCCACCATTGCCGCGGCCAGAAGGTAAGGAACGTGGTCCAGGCCGGCCAGGAGGCCGTCGTGTTCCAGGGGATCCATAAAGAAGGGTTCCGCCCCGACCAGGTAGGCCAGGTCCTGGACGGTATCCACCGCCTGGCTGGAAGCGTGGAGGCCGGGAGTAATACAGTAGATGGCTCCCTGGAAGAGGTCGGCCCGGGCGGAACGGGGGCCGGACTCCCAGTCCACCTCCCGATCCGGAAGGAGGACAGGATGCCCGCCGACGAAACTGACCTCCGGCGGAAGCAACTCCTCGGCCCAGCGGAGCACTTCGACCTTGTTGCTGGAGATGTCGGTCACGATGGCCTGAGGTTTCAGGAAGGGGGCGATGTTCTGGAGGGTATCGCGGATGGCCGGGCCGCTCTGGGCGATGATCACCAGGCCGGCCTCCTCTACCGCCTCCCTCCAGTTGTAGGCCACACGGCCGACCGCCCGATGGGAAAGGGCCTCCTGGGCGATCCGGGGCTCTGGATCGTAACCGACAACCAGGACTTCCGGCCGGCGGCCCCGGCCCATCGTCGCCCCCTGCAGGGCCAGGCCCAATGAACCGCCCACCGTGCCCAAACCGATGATGGATACCTGAACCATCGCTTTCCTCCGTAAGATTAAGCCCTGGACCCTTATCATAGCACGGAGCAGACAAAAGGTCAAGAAAGTTGCATTTCAGGACAAGATGGGGTATAATAAAAGTGTCCAGTTGCCTTTTCTACTGAGGAAAACCCATGGAACCATCGGCAGAAGAGGCCGGCCGGAAGTTTTCCATCCTGGTGGTAGAACGCGATCCCCATATCCTCAGCCAGGTACGCCGCATCCTGGAGCAGGAAGGCTACGAGGTGCATACGGCCACGGCCGGCCGGTCCGGATGGAACCTCTTCCAGAGCGCTTCCCCCGACCTGGTCCTCCTGGGATGGGAACTGGCCGATATGGCCGGGCTGGACCTCCTGACCCAGATCAAAAAGAGCGGCCGCTACATCCCGGCGATCGTGCTGGCCGGAGCCTCGGAGACGGCGGCGATCGCCGCTCTGCGCCACGGTGCCGACGATTACCTGAGTAAGCCGCTCTCTCCGGACGAGGTCCGGGAACGGGTACACCATAACCTGGAGAAAGGGTTGCAGGCCCGCACCCAGGCCGCACTGAACGAACAGTTGCAGCGACAACTGGCCGCGCTCTCCTCGCTCCGCGAAGTGGCTCGCGAGGCCAGTGCCACCGCCGACCTGTACAAGTTACTCCATCACGTCCTGGACCAGACGCTGCGCAACCTGGAACTCGACGCCGGCATCATCTTCGCCTCGGAAGACAACGACCTGGTGCCGCTGGCCCATCGCGGCCTTCCCCAGGCCATTGCCTCCGCCCTGACCCGCCGGCGACTCACCTGGGACGACCCCTCGCTCCAACCGTTCCAGGAAACCACCGGAGCCGTCCGAACACGCAGCGGGGAGCAACTGGGCGGGCCGCTCAGCCTGGCGGTCGGTTACGCCTTCACCGCCGTCGTGCCCCTCTGGTCGCAGGGACGACGTTGGGGGCTTCTGGAAGTGGCCGGCCGGTCGGAACGCACGGACAAAGACCTGGAGGTGCTCACCACCGTGGGCCAGCAACTGGCCGTAGCCCTGGCCAACGCCCGTCTCCAGGAAACGGCGGCCCTGCGGGTGCGGGAACTGGCCCTCCTGAACGAGGCCTGCCTGGCCCTGACCTCAGACCTGGACCTGGAGCAGATTCTGACCACCATCATGATGCGCACCAGCGACGTAATCGGCGTGGTTACCGGATCCCTGCTCCTGGCGGATGAGGAGAGCAGCGAACTCGTCTTTCGCATCAGCCTGGGCGGCAATGCTGAAAGGCTCCTCGCCCGACGTATCCCCCCGGGTCGGGGCATCGCCGGCTGGGTCTTCCAGCACGGCCGGCCCCTCCTGGTCTCCGACGTGCACCAGGATACCCGCTACTACCCGGAGATCGACCGTTACACCGGCTTCCTCACGCGCTCCGTCCTGTGTGTGCCGCTCCGTGTGCGGGGACGGTCTTTCGGGGTGATCGAACTGGTCAACAAGATCGCCGGAGAATTCACCGAAAGTGACCTCCGCCTTCTGGAATCGGTGGCGGCCTTGATCGCCACCGCCATCGAGCAGACTCGCCTCCAGGAATGGACGACCTCTTTCGTCCTGATCGACCCCCTGACCCGACTTCCGAACCACCGCTTCTTTCTCGAGGCGCTGGAACGCGAATCGGCCCGGTGCCGCCGCTACGGGCGGGCCTGTAGCCTGCTCCTTCTGGGAGTGGACCGCCGCCTGCCACTGCCCGATGTCCGCTGGCGCGAACTGGGCGAAGCCCTGCGTCGGGCATTACGCCAATCGGACCTGCTTTGCCGGCATGTGCAGGGGCATTTTGCCGCCATCTTGCCGGAAACCTCGGCGGAGGGGGCACGTACCCTGGCCGGCCGGCTGGTCGAAGAACTTCGCCGGGCCGGGCTGGAGGGGCCGGCCGGGGTCCTCCTGGCCGACCACGTGCGCTGCGGCTACGCCACCTTCCCCGACGACGTGGACGACCCCAAGGACCTTCTCGTCCGGGCGGAGCAGGCGCTGGCCCAAGCCTGGCAACGGCATGGAAAAGAAGACCGGGAAGAAAGGGGGTGACGGAGAGAAGGTACCCTGGCACTACTGGCATCTAAGGCTGGAACTGCGGTAACCAAGGAGGTGCATCATGTTCTGCCCCTGGTGTGGGACGCAGAACCCGGATCAGGCAGTTGTCTGTCAGAACTGCGGTCGGAGCCTGCGGCCGGAAGCCGGTCCATCTCCGGTCGTCCCGACGCCGGCCGGAGGGGTTCCCCAGGGTTTCTTCGCCAAACTCTTCGACTTTTCCTTCCAGGATTTTATCACTCCCACCATCATTTCCATCATCTACGGCATCGTCCTTGTCCTGCTGGTCGTGGTGACCATCCTCAGCATCGTTTGGGGCTTCCGTGTAGGGACTGCCATGGGCGTCATTACCCTTATCCTCTCCCCCATTATCTTTTTCATCTATCTGATCTTCGCCCGGGTAGGGCTGGAAGTGGTCGTCGTCCTCTTCCGCATCGCCCAGGATGTTGGAGAGATCGCCCGACAGAAGAAGGGATAAAGCCGCTTCGTTTTGTGTCTCCGGGTAGGCAAGGGCATTCCTTGCCTACCCGGAGAAGGTGGATATTCACGAATACTTATGTCAACAGGTCGGAAGCCGCGGGGATGTTGGCCACGCTCTGTGCGGCGCGCACTCCCCGGATGATGGCCTCGGCGACCACCTCGGCGGCATAGGCCCCTATCAGCGTTACATCGGCCCGGCGGGGGCCGGTGGCCAGGCAAAAGAGGGTATCTCCGTCCAGGAGGGTGTGGGCCGGCCGGATGGTCCGGGCAATGCCGTCGTGGGCCATGCCGGCGACAAAGTTGGCCTGGGGGACATCCAGGGCGGCGTTGGTGGCCACCACGCCGATGACGGTGTGGGAAAAGGCCAGCGCGGCCCGGCCGAGGAGACGCCGCATGGCGACCAGCGTATCGGCCAGGCCCGGGCCCAGCGGAGCGCGTGTTCCGGCGATGATCCGGCCACTCCGGGGATCCACTACATCCCCCAGGGCATTGACGGCGACGATTGCCCCGACGACCAGCCCACCCCCGAGGGACACACTGGCCGTACCGAGACCGCCCTTCATGCAACGGGCCATCCCCAGCAACTTGCCCACCGTGGCCCCGGTGCCGGCGCCCACGTTGCCCTCGGCCACTGGCCCGTCGGAGGCCGATTGGCAGGCCGCGTAGCCCATCGCGGCGTCGGGACGCACGGAGGGGTCGCCCACGGCCAGGTCGAAGAGGATGGCTGCCGGGACGATCGGCACGCGGGCCACACCGGTATCGTAGCCGATGCCGCGCTCCTCCAGGTAGCGCATGACCCCGTCGGCTGCGGCCAGACCGAAGGCGCTTCCGCCGGCCAGGAGCACGGCATGGGCCCAGGAAACCAGGGGATGGGCCGGCCGGCAAAGGTCGGTCTCGCGGCTGCCAGGTGCCCCACCCCTCACGGCTACTCCCACGGTAGCCCCCCGCTCACAGAGCACTACCGTGCATCCGGTCAAGGCCCGTTCATCCGTGGCCTGCCCGACCCGAATGCCGGGCACATCGGTGATGGTATGATGGATCACCCGCCTGGGCATGGTCTTCCTCCTCTCTGTCCCATTTTGAAGTTCGGGCCCATCAGATTTGCAAAAGCGAGGGTATTTTACTATAATAACCGGTCAGGGACAAGAAACTTTGCAAAGTATCGCAGGAGGTAAGAACCGTGCCCAAGGAACGGGTCTTTTCCGGCATCCAGCCCACTGGCATCCTGCACCTGGGAAATTACCTGGGGGCGATCAAGGGCATGATCGAACTGGTGGACCGCTACGAGTGCATCTACGGCATCGTGGACTACCATGCCATCACCGTGCCCTTCGACCCCGGCACCATGCCGGCCAACAAACTGAACGTGGCCATCGGTTACCTGGCCGCCGGCCTGGACCCCCAGAAGGCCACCCTGATGGTCCAGTCCGACGTCCCTGAACATGTCGAACTGGCCTGGCTCTTTGCCTGCATCACCTCGGTCAACAAACTGGAGGACCTTCCCACCTTGAAGGATAAACTCAGCCAGACGGGTGGTTTCCTGAGCGCCGGCCTGCTGAACTACCCCGTCCTTCAGGCCGCCGACATCCTTATTTATAAGGCCACGGTGGTTCCGGTGGGCCGAGATCAGGAGGCCCATATCGAGTTCACCCGCGAGGTGGCCCGCAAGTTCAACACCACCTACGGGGAGACCTTCCCCGAGCCGGTCTCCTACTACACCCCTGCCGCCGTCGTTCCCAGCCTGACCGGCGAGGGCAAGATGAGCAAGAGCATCCCCGGCAGTTACATTGCCCTGACCGATCCGCCGAACGTCATCTGGGAAAAACTGGCCCGCACCCTCACCGACCCGGCCCGGGTACGCCGCAGCGACCCCGGCGAGCCGGAAAAGTGCCCGGTCATCTGGACTCTGCACCT
>DAOUAK010000032.1:0-11158 GCA_034433695.1 Chloroflexia bacterium | reverse complement strand
TCGCTCACCCCACTCCCAACGGCGACGGAAAGGCCGGCCCTACCTACGGCGACACCCGCCCCCTGGGAGACGCTCCCCTCGGGCGGCACGATGGCCGGTAGGGGCGCAGGCCGGGAAGAAATGGGGTTGCTTCTTCTCCTGGCCTCGGCCGGCCTCCTGGGCCTGGCCCTGGGCCTTGTCCTCTTCCTGGGCCGGCGAAGGAGACCGGTCGAACGGGTTGGGCTGGCCGCATCAGCCGGACCGGAGATCGCATCTTCTGGAGGGATCCCCGGGGAGGAAGCCGAAGAGGATGCGGAGCGGGTTCGGCTCATGGCCTTATGGGAGCGATTCGCCCGGCGACTCAGATGATTCCGCAGGAGGACACGAGGATATGGACGGCCATTGTATCCCTTCTGGCCCTCGCTCTGGCCCTGGTCAGCCTGGGTTGGAGCCTTGGAAACCGGCGCAACCTTCGCGCCCTGGGGTTGGGGCTGGGAAACGATGCCGGCCCCCTTCTCGCCCGACTGGAGATGGTCGGCCGGCGGCTGGAAACCCTGGAAAAACGCGATGACGGCCTGGAAGAGATACTGGGGAAGGCCGGGCTACGGCCGGCCGTGGTACACGATGCCCCTCTGGGATTGGGCGGCATCCGCCAGTGCTTCGTCCTGGCCCTCCTGAACCGGGAGGGCGATGGGGTCGTACTGAACTACCTCGCCGGCACCGGCATCCGCCTGGACCTCAAGGAGGTCCGGGCCTGGAAAACCCTGGGGCCGGCCCCGACCCCGGAAGAAGAGCAGGCTGTGGAGGTAGCCCGGAAGGGGTGGAAAGGAGAAGAGTAACTGAAGGCCGGAAAAGGGCGGGGGCAAAAGAAAGGGGCCGGCGGGTTGCCCCGCCGGCCCCCTGAATTCCGGGACACGCCCGCCGGCCCTAGGGGAATGTATACCCCTTGAGCGTCAGCGGCAGGTAGATGTAGTAGTAGGTCGGTCCCACCGGCCGGACGACGATGGAGTGGGTGGCCGTATCCTCGCCGCACGGCCCGGTAACCATCAGGGTGACCGTGTAGGTGCCGGCCGCGGCGTAGGTGTGCACCGGGTTCTCCAGCGTCGAGGTGATGCCGTCGCCGAAATCCCAGAGGTAGGCGGTGGCGTTCTGCGAGGCGTTGGTGAAGGTCACCACCAGACCCTGTGCGGTGTAGGTGAAGCCGGCCATGGGCAGCGGCAGGACCTCAACCTCGGCGTCGAAGGCGTCGCTCCCCAGGGCGTTCGAGGCCGTGAGGACGACGGTATAGGTGCCCTCGACCGCGTAGGTGTGGACGGGGTTCGTCTCGGTCGAAATCTCGCCGTCGCCAAAGGCCCAGAGGTAGGAGAGGACCGGCGAGCCGGTGGTGGTGTTGGTAAAGACCGTCGCCTCACCCAGGCAAACCGGGGCGTTCGAGACGAATCCGGCCTCCGGAGCAACCCCGACGACCAGCACGAGGCTGAAGTCATCCGTGCCGCAGTCGCCGGTGGCCCACAGCGTCACCGTGTAGGTGCCGGCCGCGGCGTAGGTATGCACCGGGCTTTCCAGCGTCGAGGTGATGCCGTCGCCGAAATCCCAGAGGTAGGCGGTGGCGTTCTGCGAGGCGTTGGTGAAGGTCACCACCAGGCCGCTTGCGGTGTAGGTGAAGCCGGCCATGGGCAGCGGCAGGACTTCGATCACCGCGTCGGCTCGATCCTCGTTGCAGGCGCCCCAGGCCGTCAGCGTGACGGTGTAGGTGCCGGCCGTGGCGTAGACATGGACGGGGTTCTCCACGGTGTCGGTGATGCCATCGCCGAAATCCCAGAGGTAAGTGAACGGCCCGGACCCAGTGGTGGTATTGGTGAAGGCGACGCTCTGGCCGACACAGGCCGGGAGGCTGTACTCAAAGCCGGCCTCGGCGGGCGCCAGGACCTCGACCACGGCGCTGTAGGTATCGGTGAAGTAGGTCTGCGCCTGGGTTACGGTGAGGGTAACGGTGTAGGTGCCGGGCTCGGCGTAGAGGTGGGTGGGATTCTGGAGCGTCGAGGTGATGCCGTCGCCGAAATTCCAGGCCCAGGCGATGATCTGCTCCGGCACACCCGGGTCGCTCGTGTCGGTAAAGACCATGACCTCGCCCAGGCAGACCGGCGAGTTGGAGAGGAAGGAAGCGGTGGGCGGGACGAATTCCTCGACGATGTGCATAACCGCCGGCAGCATCTGGGTGCCCTCGGCGGCGTTGTTGAACACGGCCAGCGTGGCCGTATAGGTGCCCAGCGGCATCGGCGTGCTGTCGGTGTAGAGGGCGGTGAACATCACATCCACGTGGCTGCCGCTCAGGGAGGGTACGGTGCCGGAAATCGGGTCTTCCCATACCCACCAGACGTCGCTGGCCGGGATGTAAGCATAGCCCCAGAGGAGGGTGTTGACCAGGATGGTTCCGGCGTCCCAACCCCAGTCGTAGGAAATCTCCAGCGGCTGGCCGAAGGCGATGAACCAGCCGGCCCCCAGGCGGTACTCGACGATGGTCGGCTGGCCACCGCTCTGCTCGTGGGCGATCACATGGGCATCGGCCGGCAGGTTGGAGAAATGGCCGTGGCTGGCATAGTTACCCCAGAACGGGTTGGGCACGCCCTGCACCACCGGGTGGCTGGGGTCATCAATGACGTTGTAGTTCTCATAGATCCAGCCAGTCCACTGCATCCCGCCGGGGAGTGGGGCGGTAAGTGACCCGCCGTTCCAGCCGGAGTCGCAGGAGAAGAAGTTGAGAAAGCCGCCGGCCTCCACATAGTTCTCGAACTTCCATACGTAGGAGGCATAGGCGTTGTAGAACGACTGCGGCTGGTCGCCGGAGAAGACGATCATGCCGTACTGGTTGAAGTCGAGCGAGCCGAACTCGGAGGAGGTGTGGACCTCGTAGGGGATGCCGTTGGCCGAGAGGATGTTCTCTACGGCCGTGCTGCCCCAGGGGTTGACGTCCTTGAAGATGCAGACGGTGCCGCCGAGCGGCCAGCCGCCCCGGACGCTGGGGCGAACCGGGGTGGGGGTGTAGCCGGCCGGGGCCACGGCCGTGTCGGCGTTCTCCGGAGCCCGGCCGGTGCTCAGCAACCCCGTGGAGCCGCTGATCTCCAGGATCTGGAACTCCAGGTCCTGGGCGCCGCCGTTCCAGAGGTCCATCCCGGTCGGATGGGTGTAGACGGCCGTGCCGGTGACCAGCCAGACCTCGAAGCGGTCGGGGTTGACGGCGATGCAGGCCCGGTCGGGGATGAGGTTCACATCCAGCGTCGTGGTCATCCCGGCGACGATCTCGACCGAGGTGTTATAGTCCAGGTAGCCGTCGGCGGAAAAGACCACCGGGTAGGTGCCCTCGACCAACCAGGCGGCATACTCGCCGGTATCGGGGTCGCTCGTGGTCTGGGTGATGGGCACGCCGCCCTGGAAGGTGATGGTAGCCTCCACCGGCCCGCCGGTGCAGTTATCCACGACGTAACCGGTGACCTTGCCCATGTCGGCCGCCGGCAGCACGGTCATGGTGACGATAACCGGGTAGTCCTCCGTGACCGGGTCATTGCTCTCGACGTGCAGGGTGGCCCAATAGTGGCCGGGCTGGTTGACATAGGCCGAATCCGCGGTCACGTCCACCGAGAGCACGCCGCCGTCGGGCGCGACCGTTCCGGAGATGGGGTTCTCAAAGAGCCAGGGGACATCCGGCGAGACCAGAAGCCAGAAGATGGCATTGTGCACCAGGAGGTCCATCTGTCCGGTCCACTGGCGGTAGTAGCCTACGTAGCCGGCGATGGAGACCACGGTGCGGTCGTCCTTGGCGGCGACAAAGATTTGCCCGTCCTGCCAGTAGGCCACGGCCGTGGAGCCCGGCGTCAGATAGGTGCCGCTCAGGCGGTAGAGGTCGCAGACGTTGGTGACCCCCTGCATGATCGGATGGGAGGGGTCGTAGGAGCCGAGGCAGGAGGTACCGTAGATGATGCTGGTGCCGTTTATGGCGGTGTAGCCCTCGCTCATGAAGCGCCCACCCATCTGCCAGCCGTGGGTGCCCATCGAGAACATCAGGTTGATGACCCTGCCGCCGGCATCCACATAGTCGGCCAGGACGTTGCCGATGCCGGTCGGGTCGGCGTAGACATAGTTGGACCAGGTCAGGACGACATCATAGTTCTGGAGGTAGGAGAGGTCGGGGGTGCCGCTGCGGGCATCGTAGAGGTCCACCGTGGCGATGTCGCCAAAGGCCAGGAGCTGGCTGCGAATCGGCTCGCCGTTGCCGTCGTCGGCGTGCAGAAGGAGCACGCTCGGGGCCGCCGCAGGCGCCGGGCGAGGCCGGATGGTATAGGTGCGGGCCGGCGCGGGGGCATACGGCCCGGCGGCCACGGCAGTCCCGGCGGGAGCGGTGGCCGGCCCGGCCGGGAGGGTCACCTCAAGCGGCGCGCCCAGGAACATCGGCTCCCAGCCGCGGTCTTCCTCGGTCAGGAGAAAGTCCAGGCTGACCGGGCCGCTGTTGCTCACCTCCATCGGGATGGTGGCGCTTTCGCCCCAGTTCAGGGTAACGTCTATGATGTCCGGGTTGACCCCGATGCAGGGCTGGAGCCAGCGCAGGTCAAAGTCCACCGTAGTGGTCACCCCGGCGGTGATGACCACACCGGTGGCCAGGGCCGTCTCATACCCGGGGTAGGAGACGTAGACGGAGACCGGGCTTTCGCTTTCGTCGATCCAGCGCTGGTAGTGCCCGAACTCGTCGGTCTCGAGCGACCAGGTGACCCCGTGGGTCGTCGTGATGAGGACGGTGGCCTTTTCCAGCGGGGCGGGATTTTCGTCGCAGTAGCCCAGGCCGGTGACCGTGCCTTCCAGTTTGCCCCATGTGGCGGCCGGCAGGACGGTCATGGTGACGCGCACGTTCACCGCCGGGTTGCCCTGGACCTTCAGTTTGCAGACATAGTCGCCCGGCTGGTCCACCCCCACGTCGGGCGTGGCGCTAAAGTAGAGGGTCGGATGGATGGTGGATTGGGCCGGCACGGTTCCGGAGATGGGCACCTCGGCCAACCAGGGGCAATCCACGCCCATCACCGGCGGGCACTCGTCGGAAGCGGAGACGTTGCGCTCGTTGTAGGTGGTCGGGGAGAAACCGCCCGCGGAACCGGTGGTTACGTAAAAGTCGCAGCCGTTGCCGTCGCCGACGTTATCGCCCTCCACCCGGTAGACGCTGTAGAGCGGGTTGGGGCCATAGTGCCACTGCCCGTCGTTCCGGCTGTAATACATCGAGCGCGGCCAGAGGTTGAAGTAGGCATCGGCCCCATCGGCCACCCATAACTGGTAGTCGCCGTTCTCGTAGAGCACGCCATCGGCCGTGCCCCAGACCCCCTCGAGCATCGGACCCAGGTCGGCGTTGGGTGGATTGAAGACGCCCGCCCCGATGTCGTAGCACTGGGTATCGGGGAAGACGACCGAGGCCGAGTCCACCCCGCCGCCCACGCAGATGGCTCCCTGCGAGCCGATCCAGGGCACGAACCAGGAGGCGTGGAAATCAAAGCCGGCCGGGTGCAGCGTAAAGTTGCCCAGGTTTTCGACGGTGTTAGTATCGGGGTGGTAGGCGTAGAGCGTGCTCTGGTTGCCGCCGCCCGGGGTGGTCGCCCCGCCGGAGATGTAGCAGACGTTCTGCCCGGTCCAGCGCCACAGCGACTCGATGTCGGTCGCCCACAGGCCGTTGGAGGGGAAGCCGGCCGGCACGGGAACGGTGTCCCAGGAGTTGGTGGCGATGTTGTAGCGGTGCCAGGTGGTAGCCCCGCTGTAGGTGTCGTTGAAGATGACGATCACCGGGTCGCCGTCCTCGTTGAAGCCGAAGCAGCCGTCCACGGTGTACTCGATGAGCGGGCTGGGCTCGGTGGCGCCGGTTGTCCAGGAATCGTTGACCGGGTCATAGATGCCGACCGCGCCCAGGGTGTTGCCGTAGCCGCCCAGGAGGTAGCCCATCCCGTCGTACTCGATGAAGACGTTGTCCATCGACTGGAAGGGTGTGGAGGCGCGTGCTTCCCAAACCCCCTCGATGCCCGAGAGGAGCGGGGCCGGCTCGGGGACGTACCCCTCGGGCGCGATGCCGGTAAAGACCGGCACGTTCGGCACCTGCACGGGAGGAGCGGCCGGGGCAGGCTTGGGCCCGGCGGCCAGCGCAGGAACGAATCCGCCGGGCTGTTCGACGAACTCAAAGTCATAGTCCCAGGGCAGGCGGCTGGTCAGGGTAACGCCGGTATTGTAGAGGGTGTTCCAGGGCAGCGTCACGTGCACCGGGTTGGGGATGAAGGAGACCGCCCTCTGCAGGGCAAAGTCCTGCTGCGTATCCTGACCGGAGACGATGTTGACGGTGGCCACGGCCGGCGCATAGTCCTGCATCGTGGCCGTGACCACATGGGTGCCCTCATCCAGGTACATCTCGTAGTAGCCGGTGGCATCGGTATCGTCGGAGGTGCCGTCGTCGGCGGTGACGGTAGCACCCTCCAGCGGGAAGCCGTTGTCATAGTCGGTCACATAACCCCAGAGCCGGCCGCGAGGGGTCAGGGCAAAGTCCAGTGTGGTCACGGTGTCGGTGTAGACGACGGCCGTCTGAACGTCCGTGGTATAGTGCGGGTGCGAAGCCGTAACGGTAAAGTCGCCCTGGGGGACGGTCATCGTGTAATATCCGGTGGCATCGGTCTGGCGAATCCAGGTGCCGCCCTGGGTCCGAGCGGCAGTGATGGTAGCATCCTGGATGGGCTGGCCGGTGAGGCTATCGGTCACGTGGCCGTCCAGCCAGCCCTGGCCGGTGCAGAGGGCCAGGATACCGTTGACGGCCTCCACAGCGTCGATGGTGCCATAGCCCCAGTCGTTGTTAGGGCCGTTGGTATAGTCGCCGCCGCAGTTACTGCCGCCCTGGCCGGTGAGGGGTGCAGCCGTGGCCTTAATGATATCATAAGTCTCCTCGACCATGCCCTGCATGGCCGGGCAGGCCGACCACATCAGCCCGATCAGGCCGGTGGCGTGGGGGCCGGCCATGGAGGTGCCGCTCCAGCCGCCCTGGTAGCCGCCGCCGGGCACCGAGGAGCGGATGTTTTCACCGGGCGCCATAATATCGGGGAAGTAGTAGCCCGGGTCCAGGGTGGACGGACCGCGGCTGGAGAAGCCGGTCAGAAAGCCCGGAAAGGCATAGGCATGGTTGACCGAGCCGGTGGTCAGGACCTCGTGGTAGTCGCCAGGGGAACGCAGCGTCTGGCAGCCTGGTCCTTCGTTGCCGGCGGAGACCTCCACGGCCGTGCCGGCCATCTGGAGGTTGTTGATGGCCGTGCGGAAGAGGTTATAGCCGCCGCCCCAATAGCCCCAGGAATTATTGACGGCATCAGGGGCCAGGGCCGGGTTGGGGTTCTGGTGGTTCAGGTCCCAAGGAGCCAGGTCCCACTCGAAGCACTCCAGGAACCAGGCATCCTGGCCGTAGCCGCCGTTGTCCATATTCTTGCAATGGATGGTCTGGGCGCCGGGGGCCATGCCGATCTGGTTCGTGCCGCCGTCATCGCCGACCATGGTGCCGGTCGTGTGGGTGCCGTGGCCGTGGCCGTCGTAGGGATCGGTCGGGTAGGTGCCGGTGGCGTCCCACCAGTTGTAGTTATGGTTTTCCGAGGAGCAGGTCGGAGGGTTCAAACAGCCGCGATAGTGGCGGGCGATGGCCGGGTGGTCCTCGTCCAGCCCGGTGTCGTTGCCGGCCAGCACCGTGCCCTGGCCGGTATAGCCCATCGTCCAGACCTGATCGGCCTTGACGAAGGAAATGTTCGGCTCCACCGTCTGGGGAGAAGAAGGCATCGAGACGGCCTGCTCAGCCTCGTTGGGGTCCAGGGCCAGGAAGCGGTGGTTCGCCGTAATGCTGGCCACCTCCGGCCGACGGGCCAGGTTCATCAGGAGGTCATAGTCCCCACCCTGAACCAGGATGGCGTTCACAATGTAGTAGGGCCGGTACGCGACCCCCTCGGCATCGAGGATGCGCCGCAGCGGGGCCTGGGTGCGTTCGGTGGTGGCCCGTAGCGTCTCATAGACATAGGTCCGTCTGGCCAGCCGGTCGGGGATGCGGGAGGCGCCGCTGACGTCGGCCTGCTCGGCCAGCCAGAGGAAGAAGTCGGTCCGCCCTTGGGCGTCGAGTTCCTGGAGGACCAGGGGCTCGACCTTGTCCAGAAAGTCCTGCTCCGTCGGCCGCGCCAGGGCGGAAAGGGGCAGCAACGAAAGGAGCAGGAGGAGCGTTCCCAGAAGGGAAACGGTCTTTCGCCAGTTCATAGCATTTCTCCTTGTGGGGAAAGCCTCCGCAATCGGAGACGGTCAAGAGGCCGCCCGGCGGAGGCCGGCGGACAGACGAAATGTTCCCAATGACACCTCCTTGGCTAGATTTCAAGAGCGGCTCGAAGATAAACCGCTACCGAGCCTTCTGCCGGAGAGAAAGATAATTCTATTCTACCGCACCGGGAAGAAATTGTCAAGCGGGCGTATTCCCTCATGTAAAATGTTACCTGGGACACACCCCACCTCAACGGGTAACGCCTGCATCCGGTTTGCACCGTTGGTCAAACCTCCCGAAGGATGGTATAATAACCTCAAATGAAAGTCCCGGTATTCTCTGTATTTTTGCAAGTTCGCACCAAAAAACGCCGGAAAATCATCCCGGTTTCCAATGTTCGACGGGTTGCATCCGTGCCGGCCTTGAAACTTTCGGAGGAGGACCGATGAGCAGCATCGTTTTCTTTGCTTCCGCCCGGGCTACCCGCTGGGACTATCGCTACAGCCTGGCCGGAAAACTGGAGGAGATTTTGCATCGGCTGGACCTGGCCGGCCGTATCCGGCCGGGCGAGTACGTCGCCATCAAGACCCACTTTGGTTCTGAAGGGGTGCACCGCGTCGTGCGGCCCTTTTTCCTGCGCAAAGTTGTGGAAGCGGTGCGGGAGGTGGGGGGCAAGCCCTTTGTCACCGACACGGTGCGGATCGGCGGCTGGGATTATCTGGAGATCGCCAACCGGGAGGGGCTGAATCCTCTCTCGCTGGGCTGTCCGGTGGTGCTGGCCGATGGCCTCTTCGGCTTCGACAGTGTTTCGGTTCCGGCCGGCCCCATCCTGGGGGAGGTGCGCGTGGCCTCGGCCATCTACGATGCCCCGGCCATGGTGGTCGTCTCCCACTGCAAGGGGCACGTCCAGGCCGGCTACGGTGGGGCGATCAAGAACCTGGCCATGGGCTGTGTGCCCGGCCGCGACCGCGGCGGGGACTGGCGCAAAGCCCGTGGCCACATCCACGCCGCCGCCGGAGAGTCCCGGGTCCTCTACCATCCCGAGGATTGCATCCTCTGCCTGAACTGCCTGCACGTCTGCCCCACCGGAGCCATCGTCCTGGAAGGCAACCTCCTTCGCATCCTGGACGAACGTTGCTGGCGCTGCGGGCGTTGCGGGCGCGTCTGCACCGAGGGGGCCATTTTCCTGGAAAGCCGGGGTGAGGACGAATTTCAGCAGGCCCTGGCCGAGGCGGCCCAGGCGGTGCTCCGTACCTTTGCCCCGGGCAAGGTGGTCTTCCTCAACTTTGTCCTGGAGGTTCAGCCGGAATGCGACTGTATGCCGACCGCCGATACCCCTGTGGTTCAGGATCGGGGCATCTTTGCCTCCGAGGACATTGTGGCCGTGGAGCAGGCCAGCCTGGAGGCGATCAACTCGGCTCTGCCCCTGCCCGACTCGCTGGCCGCCGACCGGGGAGTTACGCCGGGGAAGCGCGTGCTGGCCGAGACGCTGGGGGTGGACGGGCAGCCGCATATTGACGCCGCGGCGGCGCTGGGCTTGGGGAACAAGGACTACACCCTTGTCGAGATCACCGAGCGGAGGGAGGAATAAATGGCCCATCCGGCTTTAGAGGGTGTGCGGGGTCTCCTTCTGGACGTTGACGGCGTGCTCTACCATGCCGGCCGGCCGATTCCCGGAGCGGCCGAAGCGCTGGAAGAGGTGCGCCGACGGGGCTATCGGAGGCGCTTTCTCACCAACATCACCCGCCGCTCGCGGGAAACGGTGGCCCGCCAGTTGCAGGAGATGGGCTTTGTTGTGGAGAAGGAAGAAATCCTGACCGCCTCCTACCTGACGGCCCTCTACCTGAAACGGCTGGGCCGGCCGCGCTGCTGGATCCTTCTCGACGGCGACGGCCTGACCGAATTCGCCGATCTCGAACAGACCGAGGAAGGGGCAGAGTACGTTGTCCTGGGCGATATGGCCGAGCGTTTCACATACGACCTGCTCAACCGCGCCCTGCGCCTCCTCTGGAGCGGGGCCGGCTTCATCGCCATGCAGGCCGACCCCTACGACCTGGGACGGAACGGCCCTACGGTGAACGTGGGCGGCTGGCTGGCCCTCCTGGAGCGGGCCAGCGGCCGGCGGGCCCTTCTCGTCGGCAAGCCCTCGCCGCTGGCCTATGAACTGGCCCTGGCGGAACTGGGCCTGCCGGCCGAGGAAGTGGCCGCCGTGGGCGACCGGGTGGAGTCGGACGTGGCCGGAGGAAGGGCGGCCGGCCTGCGCACCATCCTCGTGCGCACCGGCCACTTCCGGCCGCAGGACCTGGAGGGAACGGTCCGGCCGGATGTGATCCTGGATTCGCTGGCCGAGTTGCCGGCGGCGCTTCCGGAAATCGTCCCACCTTAGCCAACTCGGGGATCGGCAGATTCGCGAGGCCCGGCTTCGGCTTACTCTCGGGGAAATCAAGGGGCGTGCTTTTTCGCGCCTTTCTTTTTCCGGCCCTCCTGTCCCTTCGACTTTCCTCCCCCTTCCAGCGCCGGCCCTTTCCGCACCTTCTGGCGGGTGGGAAGGACCGGCGTGCCTGCCGCAGGTGTGGCAGAGGGTCTTTTGCCCCGGACCGCCGATCCGTCTGTCTCCCCGCCCCGGTCGGGAGGTGCGGCCGGCCGGGGCACCTCCTCTCCGGGCTCGAGCACCCGCCCCATATAACGGATGATCAGGGGGGAGGCCTCCTTGTGGCCGGCCGGTGCTTCTTCGGCGCTCCCCGCCGGCCGGCCGGCAGGGGACTTTTCGAAGCCGGCCCCGTCCGGCTTGGCAGCGGCCTTGGTCGTCCGTTTCCGTGGGGCAGGGGCTTTTTCCCCTTCGGACCGAGCGGCCTGCTTCCGTGGGGCGGGGGCCTTTTCCCCTTCGGC
>DAOUAK010000031.1:0-6383 GCA_034433695.1 Chloroflexia bacterium | reverse complement strand
GCCCACCCACAGGTTGTGGGCGTGGTCCTCGCAGAGCGCGGTGACGTGGTTGTGCCCCAAACTGGATGGGTCGGCAGGGTCGTGGGTGTAGTGGGTGAACTGTCCGGTGGCGCGGTCCAGCCGGTCCAGACCGCCGTCGTGCAGGCCGATCCAGAGGATGCCCTCGTGGTCCAGCAAAAGCGCCCCTACCACCGGCCCGCCCAGGCTGTTGGGGTCCAGCGGGTCGTGGGAGTAGCGGGGGAACCGCTGCCGGGCGCGGGCGTACTTGTTCACCCCGCCCCCTTCCGTCCCGACCCACAGTACCCCGTCTTGGCCCTCGTAGAGGGCCGAAACGTCGTTACGGCTCAGGGAGTGCGAGTCTAGCGGGTCGTGGCGGTAGTGGGTGAAGCGGCCGGTGGCGGGGTCAAAGAGGTTGAGGCCGTCCTCCGTCCCGATCCAGAGCGCGCCGGTGGAATCCTCGTAGATGGCGCGGACGTGGTTGTGGCTGAGGCTGTGGGGGTCTGCGGGGTCGTGGCGGTAGCGGATGACGCGGCCGGTGGTGGGGTCCAGCGCGTTCAGCCCGCCGGGGGCGGGGTCGTTCGGGATGCCGGTTCCCACCCAGAGCGTGCCCTCGCGATCCTGGATGATGGCCCTCACCCAGCCATCGGCCAGGCTGGTCGGGTCGGCGGGGTCGTGCCGGTAGTGGGTGAAGCGGCCCGTGGCGGGGTCCAGCGCGTTCAGCCCGCCGTACATCGTCCCCACCCACAGCGTGCCGGCGCGGTCCTGGAAGATAGCGAGCACGTTGTTATCGCTCAGGCCGGCCGGGTCGGTGGGGTCGTGCCGGTATGCCGTGACCGCGCCGGTGGCAGGGTCGTAGCGGAACAGCCCGCTGCCGATGGTGCCGACCCACAGGGCGCCGGCGTCGTCCTGGTGGATGGCACCAATGGATTCGGAGGGGATGGCGGAGTGGTGGGTAAAGCGCCTCCCGATGCCGGTATAACTGTCCAGCCCCGCGACCGTCCCGACCCACAGCGTGCCGGCGCGGTCCTCGTAGAGGACGTTGATGGTGCTGCTGGAGAGTGACTGCGGGTCGGAGCGGAGGTGCCGGTAGACGGTGAAGGTGTAGCCGTCGTAGCGGTTGAGGCCATCTTGGGTACCGAACCACAGAAAGCCCTGGCGGTCCTGCAGGATAGCGTTGACCATATCGTGAGAAAGGCCCTGTTCGGTCGTGAGGTGGGTGAAGCGGGGCGCAGGCGATTGGGCCCGCGCCATCTGCGGCATCCCTAGCGCGGTCAGAAACGCCAGGATGAACAGGAAAATCTTGCCGTACTTTTGCACCGTCCGGCCTCCGACTTTCCACAAAACATGGAATGGACGTACACGGAGCAGGCCGGGAGCATTCGATATTCTGCACTTCAGTATACCATAAACGACGCTGGATTTCAAGAACCACTTGACAAACCGGAACGGTTATACTATCTTAGGCTCAGCACCTTTTGACCTTCAGGGCAGGGTGCGGCTCGGCAGAGCCTATTCCCGACCGGCGGTGAAAGCCCGCGAGCCGTTCCGGCCGACCCGGTGCAAGTCCGGGGCCGACGGTATAGTCCGGATGGAAGAAGGTCACCGGTCGTGCCAGGCATCTTTTGCCGGCCGTACCTTTCCTGCCCCGAAGGGTGACTTCGGGGTTTTTCTATGGCTACGGAAACGGAGCACAGGCGCTGGATGCGGCGAGCCCTGGCGCTGGCCGCCCGGGGGCGTGGTCGGACCAGCCCGAACCCGATGGTCGGGGCGGTGATCGTGCGCGACGGCCGAGTCGTGGGCGAAGGTTACCACGAGCGCGCCGGCACCCCTCATGCCGAAATTCACGCCCTGCGTATGGCCGGCGAACGGGCCCGAGGGGCCGTCCTCTATGTCAATCTGGAGCCGTGCAACCACTATGGGCGCACTCCTCCCTGCACCGAAGCCATCGTGGTCGCCGGCATCGCCGAAGTGCACATGGCCATGCTCGACCCCAACCCGCTGGTGAACGGGAGAGGGCGGGCCCGGCTGGAGGAGGCCGGCATCCGCACCGTCGTGGGTGAACTGGAGGAAGAGGCCCGCGAACTGAATGAGGCTTTCATCACCTACATGACCACCGGCCGGCCCTGGGTCGTCGCCAAGTTTGCCGCCAGCCTGGATGGGAAAATCGCTACCCGCACCGGCCACTCCCGCTGGATCAGCGGTGAGGAAGCCCGCCGCCGTGTCCACGAACTCCGCGACACCGTGGACGCCGTCCTGGTCGGCGCCGACACCGTGATTGCCGACAACCCCCTTCTGACCACCCGTCTGCCCGGCCGGGAGGGTCGTCATCCCCTGCGCATCGTGGCCGATAGCCGCGGCCGGGTGCCGCTGGAGGCGCGCATCTTTGACCCTGCCCTCCCCGGCCGTACCCTGGTCGCCACCACGCCGGCCTTTCCGCCCGAACGACGTGCTGCCTTGGAGGCTCGGGGGGTGGAGGTGCTCGTGCTGCCGGCCGGCCAGGATGGACGGGTAGACCTTGTGGCTCTGCTGGAGACCCTGGGCCGCCGTGAGGTGACCTCTCTTCTCCTGGAAGGCGGCGGCACCCTCCTGGAAGCCTTTTTCCGCGCCGGTCTGGTAGATAAAGTGCTGGCCTTTATCTCCCCCCTCATCATCGGCGGCCGGGACGCTCCCGCCGCCGTCGCCGGCCTGGGTGTTGCCCGGCTCGAGGAGGCCATCCGGCTGGAACGGGTGCGCGTGGAGCGGGTCGGTGAGGATATCCTGGTCAGCGGCTATCCGCGCCGGGAGCGGGGCACCGGCGCGCCGGAGCCATCCGGCAAACAGTCCCCGGAGGAGGCCCCTTGTTTACCGGTCTAATCGAGGAAATCGGTGTTGTGCGCCGGGTGACGGACGGTCCCCCCTTCCGGCTGACCGTCGAGGCCCGGACGGTGCTGGAAGGCACCCGTCCCGGCGATTCCATCGCCGTCAACGGGGTCTGCCTGACGGTGGCGGCGCTGGACGAACGTACCTTCCAGGCCGAAGTGATGCCGGAGACGCTCCGTCGGAGCAACCTGGGCCGCCTGCGTCCGGGACATCCGGTCAATCTGGAGCGGGCCCTCCTGCCCTCCGGCCGGCTGGGCGGCCACCTGGTTCAGGGCCATGTGGACGGGCTGGGGCAGATTCTCGGAAAGCGGCCCGAAGGCGAAGCCCTCTGGGTAACCATCGCGGCCCCGCCGGAGGTCATGCGCTACCTTGTGCCCCGAGGCTTTATCGCCGTGGATGGAGCCAGCCTGACCGTGGCCCGGGTGGAAGGCGGGCATTTCTCCGTCTCTCTCATTCCCTATACCCAGGCCCATATCACCCTGCCCCGGCAGCCGGTGGGCTATGCCGTCAACCTGGAGGTGGACATCGTCGCCAAATATGTGGAACGGCTGCTATCTAGGGAAGAAGCGGGTGCGATAGACTGGGAAAGGCTGGCCCGGTATGGGTGGATCGAACGTTGAGGAGGTTGCCATGCCTTTGGCAACGGTCGAAGAGGCCATCGAGGACTTTCGCGCCGGAAAATTTGTGATTATTGTGGACGATGAGGACCGGGAAAACGAGGGGGACCTGTGCATTGCGGCGGAGAAGGTCACCCCGGAGGCCATCAACTTTATGGCCAAGTACGGCCGGGGACTCATCTGCCTGCCGATCATCGGCCAGCGGCTGGATGAACTGCGCATCCCGATGATGGTGCAGGACAACCGCTCCCGTTTCGGCACGGCCTTTACCGTCTCCATCGAGGCGCGGGAGGGCGTGACCACGGGGATTTCGGCCTATGACCGGGCGCACACCATCCGGGTGGTGTTGGACCCCCGCACCCGTCCGGAGGACATCGTCATGCCGGGGCACGTTTTCCCGCTGCGGGTGCGCGAGGGAGGGGTGCTGGTACGGGCCGGCCAGACGGAGGCCTCGGTGGACCTGGCGAAACTGGCCGGCCTCTATCCGGCGGCGGTGATCTGCGAGATCATGGACGAGGACGGTCATATGGCCCGCCTTCCCCAACTGGAGCGCCTGGCCGAGCGTTTCGGCCTCAAGATCATCAGCGTGGCCCAACTGATCGAATATCGCCGGCGCCATGAGAAACTGGTCCGCCGGGTAGCCGCCGCCCATCTGCCGACTGCCTACGGCAACTTTGAGGCCATCGCCTATGAGAACATCATCAACGGAGAGCACCACCTGGCGCTGGTCATCGGGGCGCCGTTCGGGGAAGAGGAAGCCGTGCTCACGCGGGTCCACTCGGAGTGTTTGACCGGGGATGCCCTGGCCTCCCTGCGCTGCGATTGCGGGGAACAGTTACACGCGGCCATGCAGATGATCGCCCGGGAAGGGCGAGGCGTGCTGCTTTATATGCGCCAGGAAGGCCGGGGCATCGGTCTCCTGAACAAACTGCGGGCCTATGAACTGCAGGACCAGGGCCTGGACACCGTCGAGGCCAACGAACGCCTGGGCTTTCCCCCCGACCTGCGCGACTATGGCATCGGCGCGCAGATCCTCCACGACCTGGGTGTGCGCAAACTTCGCCTGCTGACGAACAACCCGCGCAAGATCGTCGGGCTGCGCGGCTATGGTCTGGAGGTGGTCGAGCGTGTGCCCATCGCCATCCCTCCGACGGAGGTCAACCGGGATTACCTGCGGGCCAAGAAGGAGAAGATGGGCCATCTCCTGGATATCTGAAAGCGGGTTCATTTTGTTCGTCCACTTGACAAACTAACCCGATTGTGGTATACTATAGGCAAAGCCGAACCTGAGGAGGCGCGTTGTGGAAAGCACCTCTGCCGACCTCAGCCTGATGCGTGAGTACAACGAACGGCTGGTGCTTAACCTGGTTCGCCGGGCCGGCCGGCTCTCCCGGGCCGATATTGCCAAGCGCACCCACCTGAGCCGTTCCACCGTTTCCAGCATTATCGTGGACCTAATCGAGGCCAACCTGGTGCGGGAAGTGGGGGCCGGCCGTTCCCGTGGTGGGCGGCGCCCCATCCTCCTGGAGTTCAACGGGCAGGCCGGTTACGTCGTGGGGGTGGACCTGGGAGCCACCCATATCCTGGTCCTGGTCACCGATCTGGAGGCGCATCCCGTGGCCCGCCTGGAGGAACCGTTCACGATCGAGGCGGGCCCCGAAGTCGGGCTGGAACGGGTTGTCTCTCTGATCGGGGAGGCTCTGGGACAGGCCAACCTGCGGATGGAGCAGGTCTTTGGGGTGGGAATCGGTGTCCCCGGTCCTCTGGACTTTGCCACAGGCAAACCCATCTTCCCTCCCATCATGCCCGGCTGGCACGATACCCCCATCCGCGAACGCCTGCGGGAGCGTCTGGGGAAGCCAGTACACCTGGATAACGATGCCAATTTGGGGGCTATCGGCGAGTACTGGTGGGGTGCGGGACGGGGGGCGCGGAACGTGGCCTTTATCAAGGTAGGGACGGGCATCGGCTGCGGCCTGATCCTGGAGGGGAAAATCTACCGGGGGGAGATCGGCAGCGCCGGCGAAATCGGGCACACCGTCATTGACGAGGACGGCCCCCCGTGCCGTTGCGGGAGTGCCGGTTGTCTGGAGGCCCTGGCCGCCCGGCCGGCCATCTTGCAGGCGGCCCGGCAGGCTGGTCTGAGACCGGCGCGGCAAGACCACTTTTCCATCCTGGACCTGATCGAGGCGGCCCGGAAGGGCGATTCTGCGGCCTGTGCCCTTTTCGCCCAGGCCGGCCGCAGAATCGGCACCGCCCTGATCGGCCTGGTGAACCTGCTCAACCCCGGGGTGATCATCATCGGCGGCGGAGTAGCCCGCGCCGGCCCTCTCCTTCTCGAACCGCTACGTGAAACGGTGCACCGGCGGGCCCTCGGCGTGGCCGCTCCCCATACCCGAATCGTCGAGAGCCAGTTGGGCGCGGAGGCCATCGCCATCGGCGCCGTCACGGTGGTGCTCCAGGAACTCTTCAGCGGTCCCGACCTGGCCGTCCCCGTCCATCCTTATGCCGTCCTCGAGGGGGCGGCCCGGCCTGTGCCATAAGATCGAAAAAGTTCAGAAAGGGGGGATGCCTAGCGATCGTCATCGAAACTTTCGGACCGTGGGTGCACTGGACCCGCGACGGCAGATCGACTCTGAGGAGGATGAAAATGAACAAGCGATTTCTCGTTCTGACCGTTCTGGTGCTTTTGGGGCTGCTGGGCGCCTGCGTCCAGCCCCCCTCGCCGACGGCCGTGCCGACGGCCGTGCCGACGGCCGTGCCGACCAAACCTCAACCCGTGACGATCACGCTCTGGCATGCGTGGACGGGGGCGGAGGAGACGGCGCTGAAGGAGATTCTGGACAACTTCATGGCCGAGTATCCCGAGATCACCGTCAACCCGCTGCAGGTGCCCTTTGACCAGTT
>DAOUAK010000030.1:0-9930 GCA_034433695.1 Chloroflexia bacterium | reverse complement strand
GAGTTCGAAGCCTTTTTTCTTCAGCACTTCCCGCAGGACTTCCTCGGCATCTACCTCCAGGTCGAGTCCCAGGCGGTTGGCCAGTTGCCCCACCTGCTTGTTCGTCTCGGTCAGTTGTCGGTCGAGGCGGGCCAGTGATTCCTCCATGCGTCTTTGGGCTTCGAGCAATTGGCGTACCGTCTCCTCGGTGCGGCTCTGGGCTTCGGCCAGTTCGCTCACCCTCTCCTCGGTGCGCCTCTGGGCCTCGGCCAAAGCACCGATGGTTTCCCAGACACGCCGGAAATGAGCCTCCATCTCCAAGCGCAACCGGCCCAGTTCGCCTTCCATGATCTCTTTACGCAGGGTGTCGGCTTCCTCGCCCACGATTTCGCGAGCAATCTGCCGCATGCGCTCCTCGATCTCGTGAACCTGTACTTCCGGCTGTTCCATGTCTTTCCTCCTCTAGAATGTTTCCTTCCTCCTTGCCCCAGGTAGTTTTATTATAGCATAAAGGAGGAGGAAATGCAATATCTGAGGACTCCCGATTTGAAACCGCCCCTTGCACTTCTGTGTCCAAGGGATAAAAGAGACCCAAGGAGGTCATTTCATGAGAGTTCTACTGGTACAACCGGCCCATCCTTCCAACGTCCGCCTCTTCGGGCGGGTCTATATGAGCAGCCTGACCCTGCCGGCCGTGGCTGCACTCACTCCGCCGGATGTGGAGGTCACCATCCTCGATGAGAATGTAGCGCCCCTGGACCTGGAACAGCCGGCCGATCTGGTGGGCATTACGGCCCTCACCCCCAACGCTCCCCGGGCCTATGTCATCGCCGATGCCTTTCGGGCACGGGGGATCCCGGTCGTCCTAGGTGGTGTCCACCCCACGCTGGTCCCCGATGAGGCCGCCCAACATGCCGACATCGTTGTGCTGGGCGAGGCCGAGGGGGTCTGGCCGCAGGTGGTGCGAGATGTGGAGCGGGGCTCCTGGCAACGCTTCTACCGGGGCGAAAAGCCCGATCTGCGCGGCCTGCCTGCGCCCCGCTGGGATCTTCTGGATAACCGTCGTTACTTCCCTGTGCCCAAGATGGAGGCTTCCCGGGGCTGTCCCTTCAACTGTACCTTTTGCTCGACCACGGCTTTCTTCGGCCGGCAGATGCGCTATCGGCCGGTCGAGGAGGTGGTAGCCGAAATCCGTGTCCTGGACCGGCGCTTCTCGGCCGTCTTTATCACCGATAACAACATCGTCGGCCGGCCTGACTATGCCCGCGAACTCTTCCAGGCCCTCATTCCCGAGCGCATCACCTGGATCGGCCAGGCCTCGCTGACCATCGCCTACGACGAAGAACTCCTGGACCTGGCAGCACGCAGCGGCTGCCGGGCCCTCCTGATCGGCTTCGAGTCGCTTTCTCCGGAGGGACTGGCCGAGGCCAATAAGAAGGTCAACCAAATTCTCGACTACGAAGAGGCCATCGCCCGTATCCACCGCCGGGGAATCGCCATCATCGGCTGCTTCGTCGTCGGTTTTGACCACGACGATGCCTCGGTTTTTGCCCGCACGGCCGACTTTATCGAACGGACCCGAATTGCCATTCCCCAGGTGACCATCCTCACCCCCTTCCCCGGCACGGCGCTGCGGGAGCGACTGCTCGAGGAGGGTCGTATCTGGGATTTCGACTGGAGTCACTACGATGCCACCCGGGTGACCTTCTATCCAGCGCAGATGAGCCCGGAGGAACTTCAGGAGGGCTACAACCGGCTGGTGCGCCGGTTGTACAGTTACCCGGCCATCATCTGCCGTCTGTTCCATGCCCGTTCCTATCTGGGAAAAGGGGTGGTGGGTTTTTTCCCCACCAACCTGGTCTACCGTCGCCTGGGCGAACAGGCTCGGCGTTACCGGCCAAGGCCATCCCCGGCCGAGGGGGCCGGCCGGTGCCCGGGGCGGTACGGACGATACCGCTAGCGGCTGAACGTTAGAGGAGGTAGAGAAACGATGCTGACCGTCGTTACCGGTGCGACCGGACATCTGGGAAACAACCTGGTGCGAGCTCTTCTGGCCCGCGGAGAGCGCGTTCGCGCCCTGGTCTTGCCCGGGGACGATACCCGTCCCATCGCCGGCCTGCCGGTGGAGATGACATCGGGCGATGTCCGCGATCTGGGGGCACTCCTCTGGGCCTTTCGGGGGGCCGATACCGTCTACCACCTGGCCGGTCTGATCACGATCGCTCCCGGCCGGGAGGCGCTTCTGCACCAGGTCAACGTCCTGGGCACGCGCAACGTGGTGGAAGCGGCGCTGCGCTGCGGTGTGCGGCGCCTGGTCTACACGGCCTCCATCCACGCCCTCGTCGAACCGCCCCACGGTACGGTGATTGACGAGCGGCAACCCTTCGACCCGGAACGCATTCCGACCGAGTATGGCCGTTCCAAAGCCCGGGCGGCTCTGGAGGTGCTGGCCGGCGTGGGGCGAGGACTGGATGCGGTCATCGCCTGTCCCACCGGCATCATCGGTCCCTACGACTTTCAGCCTTCGGAGATGGGCCGGCTCTTCCTGAAGGTGGCCCAGCGGAGGATGCCGTTGTACGTCCACGGGGCTTATGACTTTGTGGACGTGCGTGATGTGGCCCAGGGGCTGATCGCCGCCGCCGAGCGGGGGCGTCGGGGAGAATATTACATCCTTTCCGGCGAGATGGTTACGGTGCGCCAGTTGATGGCCTGGCTGGAAGAGTGCACCGGGGTACGGGCGCCCCGCCTGGGCCTGCCGGCGGGCCTGGCCCGACGGGTAGCCCGGCTGGCCGCCCTGTATGCCCGGATGAGCGGAGGCCGGCCGGCTTTTACCGAGGAGTCGGTGAGCATCCTGACCAGCAACTGTTGCATCAGCCACGAGAAGGCCGGCCGCGAACTGGGGTATGCTCCTCGCCCTATCCGCGAAACGGTGGCCGATACCCTCCACTGGTTCCGCGAGGCGGGCTTCCTGGCGACCGCGGGGCCGAACCGCTGGCGGAGGCTGGTAGAGGTCTGGAGGATACGGCAGGCCCGTCGGGCATCTTCTTGACAAGGGGGCACATCCGGGTAGAATAGGAGAAAACCGGGGCTGGCCCGCCCGGACGAGGAGAAAGGCGATGGACCTGTTGCGTGCCGTGATTCTGCTCAGCCCTTGTTTCCTGGTGACGATTCTCCTGGCCTTCTTGGCCGTCATCCGGTATATCAACTATCGCGAGCGTGTCCTCCTGGCCCAACTGGGCATTACCCCACCGGAAGGATCATTCCTGGAACGGCTGGAACATCGCACACCTCGGGGGGTTCTCTGGGCCGGCCTCATTACGGCAATGGTCGGCCTGGCCCTCCTTCTGGGCCTGGCGACATTGGGCACCGGCCCCTGGCTTTTAGGAGGGCTACTGCCCCTCTTCGTCGGCCTGGGCATGGTGCTGATCTATTTCGTCGGCGGTGGAAGGCGCAAAGTCCCGCCGGTGGACGAAACGACGATGGAGCAGGGTGGATGAACCATGGGGCCGCCGATGAAGGAGCCCGAGCCTGCCCTTCTGGAGCGTTGCCGGGAGGGGGACGATGGTGCCTTCGCCCAGTTGATGACCGAGCAACAGGATTACGTCTACACCCTGGCCCGACGAATATTGCGTGACCCGGAGGAAGCGGCGGATCTGACCCAGGAGGTTTTCCTCCATGTCTGGCAAGGTCTACCCCTGTTTCGCGGCGAGGCCCGCTTTCGCACCTGGTTGTATCGCATCGTGGTCAACCACTGTTTGAATCGTCTGCGCCAAAAACGGCGCGAGGAGAGGGTGGTGAGCCTGGATGATGTCCGACCCCGGCAACTGACGTCGGGGGAGGACCTGGCCGTGGCGGCCTGGAAAGAGGAACGGCGGTCGTTCATCTGGGCCCAGGTGGAACGGTTGCCGCTTCCTTACCGCCTGGTGTTGAACCTATTTTACCAGGAAGAACTTTCCTGTGCCGAGATCGCCGAGGTGCTGGGCCTGCCTGTGGGTACGGTCAAGACCCACCTCTTCCGTGCCCGACAGGCACTGGCCGAGGCTTTGCCCCAGGGGGATCACGATGCGTTGTGAGGAAGCCCGGCAAATCATCCTGAAGGAAACGCTGGAGGGAAGGCCGGTCCTGGACCAAGGGGCGCTGACCCGTCACCTGGAGAATTGTCCGGCCTGCCGCCTCTTCCTTTCCCGCCTGAACGAGGTGGATGCGGCGCTTCGGCAACTGCCGCTGGAAAAAGCCCCGCCTGCGGTTGTCCAGGGCGTTCTGGAGCACCTTCCGGCCCCGGCTACTCAGGAAAAGTTTTTACCCTGGACGCTCTGGTTACCCATCCTGAGCCTGCTCGTCGGAATCTGCTGGGCCTACCTTTCTCTGCTCCTGGCGTATGGTCCGGCGCAATTCGGCTCCTTTGATGTTCTGGCGTTGAACTGGCTGGTAAGCCTGGAGCAATGGGTGCTGGCCAACCAGGACGTTCTCGGAGCCGTCTCTCTCTCTGTGGCCGCGGGCCTCTTCTTCACCGCCCTGGCCCTGGCTTTGGGCTTTTATGTAGGGCGCTCGCGGGCTGCGGCCGGCCATCCGTAGCCCTGCGGTCCGGGGAAATCCTTCGCCGAAGGTGGCAAAGCGGTCGGGTACGCCTGGGAATCGCTTATCAAATTTGCATGGCCAGGTGCCCTATGGTATCATGATCGGGCGGGCGGGTGGTGGAATGGCAGACACACATGCCTTAGGAGCATGGGCCGTGAGGCGTGAGGGTTCGAATCCCTCCCCGCCCATTTCGGCGAGGGATAGGGTTACCTTACTTCCCGGATTCGGCTTCTTCCTCCAGGGCCGCGATCAGCGTGTTGACGATCTCTCGCAACCGATGGCGTTCGGTCTCCGGGAGAACTTCCAGCAGACGATGAACTTTCTGCCGGCGGGCTTCCCTTACTTCCTCCAGTAGAGCCCGTCCCTGCTCAGTCAGTTGCACCACCACGGAGCGACGGTCTCCCGGATGACGTTCTCGCCGGACCAGCCCCCGCTCCAGCAGACGGTCCACGATACCGGTCATCGAGGCGGCACTCCGCAGGGCTGCTTCGGCCAGCGGGCCCATGCGGCAGGTTCCTTCAAAGCGTTCCAGTGCGTTTAGGGCGATAAACTGGGGAAAAGTCAGCCCGAAGCGGGCCAGTTCTCGAGAAAAGTTCCGCTGGAATGCCCCCACCAGGCGGGGAACCAGGACAGCCATTTCTTCCAATTCCAGTTCCGGTGTTTCCATGACCTTTCTCCCGCTGCTGTCCATAGCCTTCGGCCGGCCGATATTTTGCGGCTAAATTATTTTGCCTTATAAAGTATATCACAGGGTTGCCTTTTTGTCAAGAAGCGATTGACAGCCAGCCGCAATTTTGCTATAATATAATCACACAAACCGATTGCTTTAGCGGAGGATGGCCCGATTACCTCGAACCTTTCCCATAGGTGGAAAAGACCTTTGGTCCTACCCGAGTGGTCTTGGGTTTCGTAGGTTTCAGATAGACCGGGTTTTAGTAAAGGAGGTGAGGGGTATGGAACTTTGAGCGACTTCGGGGCTGTTTTCTTGCCGCCGGATTCGCCGGAAGAAAACAGCCATAGGTGAGAGCGCTTTTCATCCAAGCGCAGGAGGTGACCATGAGAACGGTCTTTGTGCATCCGGAACGATGCATCGGTTGCCGTCAGTGCGAGTTCGCCTGCGCCGTCGAACACTCCCAGACACGAGACCCCTACCAGGCCCATCTGGAATCGCCTTTGCCCCGCCCACGCATTCATGTGGGACCCGGAATTTCCCTGAATACCGCTTTCCCGAACAAGTGTCGCCACTGCCATCCGGCACCCTGTATGCTCGTTTGCCCCACGGGGGCTATTTCCCGGGCCTGGGAAGGGGAGATCGTCCTCATTGACGGGCGTCGGTGTATCGCCTGTGGAATGTGTGCCCTGGTCTGCCCCTTTGATGCGATCACCTATCACCGTACCTGGGAAGTTCGTTTCGACAGGGATGTGGCCCTCAAGTGCGACCACTGCATCGAGAGGCAACGACAGGGCCGCCTTCCGGCCTGTGTGGAAGCCTGCAAAGTGCGGGCTCTGGAATTCGGCGAGGTGAACGAACTGATCCGGGCTTCACGGACGCGCCTTTCGGAGGCGGTATCGGTAGCCGTGAGCCAGGTCCAGACCTTTCCGGAAGTCCTGCCGCCCCATATCCGACTCTGGCGTGAGATGGGGGCGGCTACCAGCCGTCTGGCGGAAGAAAAGGAGGGATGACCATGAGCGAGAAGGACCTGAGCCGGTACAGCGTGCACCGGGATACCTGGCAGATGCTGACCCGTGCCCGACAGGAAGGCATCGAAACGGTCTGGGATCGGCTGGCGGCCCAGGAACCGCAGTGCGGCTACTGCGCCCTGGGGCTGAGTTGCCGCAACTGCGCCATGGGCCCTTGTCGGGTGGATCCTTTCGGTGAAGGTCCCCAAAAAGGGGTGTGCGGCGCCGATGCCGACATCATCGTTGCCCGAAACCTGGGCCGCACCATCGCCGCCGGCGCCTCCTCCCATAGCGACCATGCCCGCGACATCCTGGAGGTCCTCTATGACCTGGGTCGGGGACGGACGGCAAGTTACACCATCGCCGACGACTCGAAACTCCGGCGTCTGGCGGGGGAGTTCGGCGTGCCCACCGAGGGGAAGGACCCTCCAGAGGTGGCACGCGAACTGGCCTGGCGGATGATGGAGGAATTCGGTATGCGCCAGGAGGCGTTGACCTTTGTGCGACGGGCTCCGGAAAAGCGACAAACCCTGTGGCATCAATTGGGCATCACCCCCCGGGGTATCGATCGGGAAAATGTCGAGATGCTTCACCGTACTCACATGGGGGTGGACAACGACTATACCAACATCCTCCTTCATGGCCTGCGTACCGGCCTCAGCGACGGGTGGGGCGGCTCCATGATCGCCACCGAATTGTCCGACATCCTTTTCGGCACGCCGAAGCCCGTGCGCTCTCAGGTCAACTTGGGGGCGCTCAAGGCCGACCAGGTGAACATCGCCCTGCACGGCCACAACCCGATGCTCTCCGACGTGATCGTGCGGGCCGCCGCCGATCCCGAACTTTTGGCCCTGGCCCGAGAAAAGGGGGCGCAGGGAATCAACCTGGTCGGCCTCTGTTGCACCGGGAACGAGTTGCTGATGCGCCGGGGTATCCCTATGGCCGGAAACCACCTGATGCAGGAACTGGTCATCATGACCGGCGCGTTGGACATGATGATCGTAGACTACCAGTGCATTATGCCCTCGGTGGCCGAGGTAGCCCGGTGCTTCCACACCCGCGTGGTGTCCACCTTCGACAAGGCCAAGTTCCCCGGGGCGGAACACATCTCCTTTGACCCGGCCCGTGGGCTGGAGATTGGGCGCGAGATCGTGCGGAAGGCGGTGGAGAATTTCGGTCATCGGCTTCCGGAGCGCGTGCATATCCCGGTAGAGCCGGTGGAGATGATGGCCGGCTTTTCGGTTGAAGCCATCGTAGGGGCACTCGGCGGCAGCCCGGCCCCGTTGGTAGAAGCCATCAAAGCCGGCCAGATTCGGGGGGCTGTCGGTGTCGTCGGGTGTAACAACCCCAAGGTTCCCCAGGACAAAGGCCATATCGCCCTGACCCGTAACCTGATCGAAAACGACATCCTCGTCGTCGTCACCGGGTGCTCCGCGGTGGCTAATGCCAAGGCCGGCCACATGACTCCTGAGGCTGCGGAACTGGCCGGCCCCAACCTGAGGGCGATCTGCCGGACCCTGGGCATCCCTCCGGTGTTGCACATGGGCTCTTGCGTGGACAATACCCGGATCTTGGTTCTGGCCGCCGCCCTGGCCAATTTCCTGGGAGTGGACATCTCCGACCTTCCTCTGGCTGCCGCTGCGCCGGAATGGTATTCGGAAAAGGCCGTCGCCATTGGAGCGTATGCCGTAGCCTCCGGAATCTACACCGTGCTGGGTATCCAGCCCCCTATTTTCGGTAGCCCCCACATCATCGAACTGCTCACCCGAGGGCTGGAGGGGGTGGTCGGGGCGACCTTTGCCGTCGAGCCGGTCCCGGAAAGGGCCGCCGCGCTTATCCGGCGACACATCGAGCGGAAGCGGCAGGCCCTGGGTCTCCCGGCCGTGGATCCGGCTTCCATCCCGATGCCGGAATAGGTGTGGGGCCGCTGCTTCGGCGAGGAGGTTTCCATGTGGGTGGTCATCATCGGCGCGGGGCCGGCCGGCGTCACGACGGTGCGAACGTTGCGCGAAGAGGGCTTCACCGGGGCGATCGTCCTCTTCTCGGCCGAGCCGTATCCCCCCTACGCCCCGCCGGCCATGGTGGAATACTTTATGACCGGTCAGGAAGTGCACTTCTGGCAGGGGCGCGACTTTGCCGAGCAAATGGGTGTGGAGTGGCACCCGGGCACTGCGGTCGCTTCCGTCCACCCCCAGGCGCACCGGGTGGTCACCACAACCGGTGAAGAGTTTCCCTACGATCGCCTCGTCCTGGCTACAGGTAGCCGTCTCTACGCCCCCATTCCAGGTGTGGATAAGCCCGGGGTCTATAACTTCAAGTCGCTGAGTGCGGCGGAAGAACTGGTCGCCCGGGTTCGTCAGGGGGGAAACCCCCGCGCCGTGATCGTTGGGGCCGGCTTCATCGGTGTGGAGATCGCCCTTCTCCTGGCCCACCTGGGGGCGGAGGTCATCGTGGTGGAGATGATGGACCGGGTGATGCCCGGTATGCTAGACGCCGACACGGCCGCCTTCGTCCTGAAGGCGATGCAGGAACGGGGAATCCGGGTCCATCTCCGTACCCAGGCGCTGGCCTTTGTGGGCGAAGAACGGGCCGAGGCCGTGCAACTGGAAGATGGCCGATTTCTGCCGGCCGACCTGCTCATTGCCGCCACCGGGGTGAAACCGAACACCGACTTCCTGGCCGGTTCCGGCGTGCAAACCCGATGGGGTGTCCTGGTAGACGACCACCTGCGCACCAGCGCGCCCGATGTCTATGCCGCCGGCGATGTGGTCGAGGGACGCAACCGGTTGACCGGCGAACTCCGGGTCCATGCGAACTTTCCCAATGCCGTGACCCAGGGCCGGCTGGTCGCGCTGAACCTGCTCGGCCATGACCTCTCTTACGAGGGAGCCGAGCGGATGAACAGCCTGAAGCATCTGGGGGTGCCGGTGATGGCCGCCGGCTATGCCGAGGGCGACCAGGTGCTTCGCCATCGGTGGCGGGAAACGCTGCGCACGCTTTACCTGCGCCGGGGACGCCTGATGGGCTTTCAACTGGTCGGGGACATCCGCGCCGCGGGCCTGTTGCGCACCTTGCTGAACAAGCAGATCGACATGGAACCATTCCTCCCCCTGACCCCCTCTTTCGGATGGGGCACGCTGGTGGAGGCCGGCCTGGGAGAAGCCCTCGGTATGCTGTAGAAAGACGACCCTACCGGTAGAACAGGAGGGCGAAATTCGTCCTCCTGTTCTACCGGCCCGGGAAGCCGATGTAAATCTCCTTGGGCCTCTTGTCTTCGCTCGCGGCCCCACCTTCTTCGGCGCGAGGTAGGCCGTACTTGGGGGCTCTGCCCGGGCCACTTCCGCCGGTGTCGGCCCCAAGGGCGTGAATTCAACGGCCTGCCCGGACGTTCAGCAGACTCAGAAGCAGGGTCAACGTGACCATGCTGAAGAGGGTCGTCCAGAGTACCACGCGGGAGACCAGGCGCGGCTGGGTGTCGAACTCGGTGGCCAGGATGACCGTGATCACGGCGCTGGGCATGGCCGCTTCCAGTATGGCGGCCTGGGCCGCTATCCCCTTCAGTCCCAGAAGGAGGGTCAACCCCCAGGCCAGGAGCGGAGAAAGGACCAGGCGGGTCAGGCCGGCCAGGAAGAGCGGAAGGTAGAGGCGATGCGGTAGCGGATCGGCACCTTTCGCACCGAGTTGCATCCCCAG
>DAOUAK010000029.1:0-20159 GCA_034433695.1 Chloroflexia bacterium | reverse complement strand
ATCCTGGGCGTGGTGGACGGCATCCACACCCAGGGAATCGAGGGCGAAGAAGACATCCGCTGGCGTAAAGAATTCCTCCGCAAGATCGGCTACAAGCAGTAGGAAAGCGCGGCGATGGAGATCGAATCGTATGACTTCGGTCGCATCGTCATAGCCGGCCAGACTTATACCTCCGACCTCATCCTCCTTCCCGACCGGGTGCTCCCCAACTGGTGGCGCCGGGAAGGGCACGCCCTGCACCCCGACGACCTGAAGGAGGTCCTGGAGGCCCATCCCCCGGTGCTTGTGGTGGGGACGGGCTACGTCGGCCGGATGCGCGTCCTCCCCGAGTGCGAGGCCCTCCTTTCCCGGCAGGGCATCCGCCTGATCGCCCGGGAGACCCGGGAGGCCTGCCGCACCTATAACGAACTCCGTCGGGCCGGCCAGGAGGTCGCCGCCGCCCTGCATCTGACCTGCTGAGAGGCGGGACCTATGAACCGGGACATCCCAACCCAGGGGGAAAAGGCCGGCCGGCCCCGGGCCTGGCTTCCCCACCTTCTGGCGCTTGCCGGCTACCTCCTCCTCACCTTCCTCTTCACCTGGCCGCTTCCGTTGCACCTGACGAATGCCCTCCCGGGCGAAGGCGGCGATTCCTGGCAGAGCCTGTGGAACTTCTGGTGGTTCGACCAGGCCCTCTTCCACGGCAAACCGCTCTATTTCACCCAGGCCCAGTACTACCCCCACGGCACCTCTCTCCTTTTCCACACCCTCAGCCCGCTCCATAGCCTCCTGGCCCTGCCGGCCCGTCTCCTGGGCGGCTACTTCCTGGCCTACAACTTCATCGTCCTCCTGGCCGGCACGCTCTCCGGCTATACCACTTTCCTCCTGGCCCGCGAGGTGCTCCGGGCCGGCAAAAGCGGACCGGGCGACCTCGACCCACCGGTCCCTCCGCCGGAAGCCGAAAGGTTGAAGGTTAGGGACGGGACCGACCCGGTCGCCTTCCTGGCCGGCGCCATCTTCACCCTCTGCCCTCATCGCAGCGTCCAACTTCTGGCCCATCTCAACCTGATCTCTGCCGAGATGTTACCCCTCTTTACCCTCTACGCCTTTCGGGCCCTGAACCGCCCGGGCCGGCGGCCGGCCTTGGGCATCGCCCTCTCGGTCCTGGCCGCAGCGCTCATCGACTGGCATTACCCGCTCTACATGCTCCTCCTGGCCGGATTCTTCCTCCTCTGGGCCGCCGGGGAAACGCTCCTGCGTCGAAGGACGGGGCGATCCTTCCTCCAAAGCGCGTCTACCCTCGCTGCCGGGCTCCTCCTGGCCGGCCTCCTCCTTTCCCCGCTGCTTATTCCTATGCTCCAGGAGGCCGGGACGGCGCCCTACCTGGAGGAGCCGCTGGAGTTCAGCACAACCTACGGGGCCGATCTCGCCGCCTTCTTCATCCCTTCGCCACTTCACCCTCTGTGGGGGGACCTATTCCGCCCCTGGAGCGAGCCGCTTGCCGAGGGCAATACCGCCGAGGGAATCGTCTACCTGGGGCTCGTACCCCTCGCCCTGGCCGCCGTCGGGCTATGGAAGGAGCGGAAGGCGGGAAAGGTGTGGGCCGCCACGGCCGGCCTCTTTGCCCTCCTCTCCCTGGGGCCATACCTCAAGGTGCTGAACCAGTTTACCGGAGTTCCCTTGCCCTATCTCTGGCTTCACCCGTTGCCCATCATCCGCTTCACCCGCGTGCCCTCCCGTTATGTCGTCGTCACCCAACTGGCCCTGGCCATCCTGGCCGCGCTGGGAGTGCGGGCGCTCCTGAAGGGCATCCGGCCGCGAAAGGCCACGCTGCTCTCCTTTGCCCTCCTCGCCCTCTTTATCCTGGAGTACCTTCCCATCCCCTACCCGCTCACGCCGGCCCACATCCCTGCCTTTTACCGGCAACTGGCCCAGTCTCCGGGCAACGGGGCCATCCTGGAGATACCACTTCAAAGGCCGAATACCCCCTGGTACTATACCCGCTGGATGCTCTACCAGACGGTCCACGGGAGGCCCTCTTTTCGGGGCTATATCTCCCGCGGAGACCCCCTCTTTCCCTTCGCCGGGGCGCCGCTCTTCCGACAACTGGCCCAATTGTCCCCGGCCGGCGACATCCTTTACGACGACTGGCGAAGCCTGGCCGGAAGCGTGCTCCATCACTACAATATTGATTTTATCGTTCTGGAGAAAGCGCGCCTCCAGGAGGAAGGTCTCCTCCAGAAGGCCCGAGCCCTGGTGGAAGAAGCACTCGGCGGCCGGTCGCCGGATGAGGAGGACGAAGACCTGATCGTCTATCGGGTGCCTCCCCTGGAAGAGGATGCCCTCCGGCCCTTCTTCCGCCTGGGCCGGGGCTGGTACGAGGTCGAGGAACGCCCCTGGGGACCCTTTCGCTGGATGGAGCGCGACCGGGCCGAACTTTTCGTCATCCGGCCGCAGGCCGGCCCGACGACGATCGAGTTGCAGGCGGTGAGTTTCCTGCGTCCGCGCCGGCTGGACGTGATATGGGAAGGGAAACCGATAGCCTCCTGCTCCATCGGGATGACGTTCCAACGCTGCCGCTTTGGGGTAGACCTGCCGGCCGGGGAAACGCGCCTGGAACTCCGCTCCGAGGGCTACGACATCCCGCGCGAGGCCGGCGTCGGAGACGACCCGAGGCCGCTCAGCATCGGCTTCAGCGTCGTCCGCTTTCGCCCGCAGGAGTAGGAAGTGTTCACCGCAGAGATCCTGGCCATTGGGAACGAACTTTTACAGGGCGATGTCCTGGATACCAACAGCCGCTTCCTCTGCCGCCATCTCACCCGGCAGGGCGGCAAGGTGGGCCGGGTCGTCCTGCTGCCCGATGAGCCGGACGCCATCGTTGCCGAGGTGCGCGGGGCTCTGGAGCGCGGCCCGGACCTCATCGTCACCACCGGCGGGCTGGGGCCGACCGAGGACGACCTGACCCTCTCGGCCGTAGCCCAGGCCCTGGGCCGGCCGCTCGTGGAAAATCCCCAGGCTCTGGCCCTGCTGGAAAAGCGCTATGCCGAACTCTTCTCCTGCGGCCTGATCGCCGACGCCACCCTCACCCCACCCCGCCGGAAAATGGCCCTCTTCCCCGAGGGCGGAGAAGCGCTCCCCAATCCCGTCGGGACGGCGCCGGCCGTCCTCCTTCGCCGGGGGAAAACGCTCCTGGTCTGCCTGCCCGGCGTTCCCGAGGAGGTGCAGGGCATCGTAGAAGGCCCGCTACAGGCGCACCTGAGCCGAACCCTGGTGACGGGCCATCACACCCGCCGCTCCTTCCTGGTGAACGCCGGCGAAGCTACCCTTTCCCCACTCCTCCACCACCTCGCCCGGAAATATCCCGATATTTATGTCAAGTCTCATGCCGGCCGGGTGCGGCCCGGGACCGGCTTGCAGGTTCGGGTTACCCTTTCCTCCTACGGCGACACGGCCTCCGAAGCCGAGGAACGGGTGCAACAGGCGGCAGAAGAACTGCGCCGGGCCCTGGCCGAAGTCGGGATCGAGGGGAAAGAAGAAACCGGCGCGGGGGAATAATTCCGAAAACCCCTTCCGCATGGGCAAAGGCGTCGCTTTCGCCCTTCCAGAGACGCCCCGGTTTCCGGATACAAACCGCAACCGCTACAGGGGCATCAGCCGGAGATGATCTTCCCGCAGTGGGGGCAGTAACTGGCCCCGGCCGGCACCGGCTGGCCGCAGTTGGGGCACGGGATTGTGGACACCGGCGGCGAAGAAGCGGAGGTCGGTGGCGTCCCGGTAGGGGTGGCCGGCAACGCCTCCGGCACGGCCAGCCGGCTGATAAACTGGGCCAGACGTACCAGCAAAATCACGACCACGGCCAGCGCAATGCCCACCACGATGACCAGGAAGGCCCAGGGGAGCCACCTCTGAACCTGCTCGAAAAGCCGGGCCTCCTTCAAGGCCGTCTCCATCCCTCCCCCCAGGTCCCGAAGGTAACTGAAGCCAAAAGTCACCAGGAAGATGCCGTTGAGAAGCCCCACCAGACCACCGGTCAGATGTTGCCACCAGGCGAGTTTCCTCGGCCTATGCAGGAAAACGGCGCTACCGTATCCAACGAGCAGGACGATAAAGAGCAGGCTGCCCAGTCGGATAAGGCCCTGGATGTCTTTGTTCTGACCCTGCCCCCAGGAATTGACCCAAAAGTCCCCCAGAAACACGCCCGGCACGATGCCGGCCAGAAAGACCAGCACCTCGCGCCACAGACCGCGCCAGACACCCAGCGCGGCCAGCACCACAACGATGCCTACAGCCAGGATATCGAGCCACATCGGTCACCTCCATCGCCCTTTGACAGGGCCCGTTTCCGGTGTTACAATGCCCGGTGCACCCGAATTGCTTCTCACAACTGGAAAAGCCCTTGCGGGGTGGCGATCTTTTGCCGATAATTGACCACATAGGTCAGCAACTTGCGTTGCAATTTGTGCCAGTCCGGATGGTTGAGGAGGCGTTCCAGCGCTTCCCGGTTCTCGGCCACACCACCGATGATAACCTGGGGGCCCTCGCCGGCGATGGTGTACCAGGCATCGGTGATGGTCAGGCCCAACTGGTTCAGGCCGGGGCCCAGTTCGCGCACCACGAATTCCATATAGGAAGCCTCTTTGCCTTCGCGGATGTCCCAACTCATCAGCAGTTTGATCATTGTTCCTCGGCCCTGGCCCTCCTTGGAATCAGGGTTTCCGGGTTACCCATAGTGTACCAGAAAAGAGGCATCTCGTCAACCTGGAGGGAAAGATGAAAATCGCCATCACCGGAAAAGGCGGCGTGGGCAAGACCACGCTGGCCGGCACGCTGGCCCGGCTCTATGCCGCCGACGGCCGGCCGGTCCTGGCCATTGACGCCGACCCCGACGCGAATCTGGCCACGGCCGTGGGAATCCCATCCGAACGGATGGCCGGACTCGTCCCCATCGCCGCCATGGAAGACCTGATCGAGGAGCGCACCGGAGCCCGGCCGGGCAGCCAGGCCCCTTTCTTCAAACTGAACCCCCGCGTGGACGACCTGCCCGAGATCCTCTCAGTCCAGCATGAGGGCGTGCGGGTGATGGTGATGGGCGCGGCAAAGGCGGGTGGGAGCGGCTGTTTCTGCCCGGAGAACGCCCTGCTGCGCTCCCTGGTGCGCCACCTGCTCCTGGAGCGGGACGAGGTGGTCATCCTGGATATGGTGGCCGGGATCGAACACCTGGGCCGGGCCACCGCCGACGCCGTGGACGCCTTCATCGTCGTGGCCGAGCCGGGACAGCGCAGCATCCAGACCGCCCGCACCATCCGGCGCCTGGCTGCCGACATCGGCATCCACCGCATCTTTGCCGTGGGCAACAAGGCCCGCACACCGGAGGAACGGGCCTTTATCGAGCAAAATATGCCGGATTTTGTCCTCCTGGGCATCATCGGCTACCATCCCGAGGTCATCGAGGCCGACCGGAAGGGCCTGGCCCTCTACGACGTCGGCGGGCCGGCCCTGGAAGAAATCGCCGCCATCCGCCGGGCCCTGGACCGGGCGCTGGGCAGTTAAAACTTGCGCAGTTGGGCACTTTTAGCACCATATCAGGTGGTTGCCAGAGGCTTGCCCCTTATATTGAAAGGTCCAGGGCTCAGGACCCGGGGCCCTGGACCTTGGGGTGCGGTCCTTCAACTCCGTAACTCCTAAACCTATCCGAAAACAAGTGTAGTCGGACCTAGTTCTCCTGCAGGTCCGGGCGGGGGAAGGGAGCGGCGCGGTACGGATGAGCCAGGACGATGACCCGATGGTCATAGATGTGCACGGGCCAGCAGGTGATTAGGGTGAGGCGTTCTTCCTCCGTGGGGGCCATATAACGGGCGTTGTTCAGCCGATCCTCCATCGGCACGCCGGCCTCCTTCAGGAGCAACACCTCCTCCACCACGTAAAGGTATTGTCCGCCGGCCGTGTATAGCATCACCTCGTCCCCCGGCTGCACTTCCACCAGTCGGCGAAAGACGCCCCCGTAGCCGCCGGAGTGGCCGGCCAGGACGATGTTGGTCCCCTCTCCGGGGTTTCCCGACCCCTGGTGATGGCCCACGGCGTAGCGGGCCACATCCCACACCGTCATCACCTGTCCCCCCACCTCCTCCACATGCCAGCCTACGGCGACGACCGGGCTATCTACCCCGATGGCCGGGATGACGATGCGCAGGACCTCCGAATGCCAGAGCGGCCGAGAGGTGGGAAGGGGAGAAATCTCCGGCCGGTCCCAGTTCAGCACGGGGAGGGCCGGGGAGGGTGTAGGGGTGGGGTCGGGAAGGGCAGTCACATCCAGGGCCGGCGCCCGGCGTGCCGGCGGCGGAGAGGGGCGAAGCGCAGCCCGGCCGATGGGAAAGAGGTATAGCCCGCCCACGTACAGGAGGAGAAAGAGGCCGGCCAGGATGAGCACATTGGACAGCCCCCACAGGAAACGCCTCCGCGGTCGCGAGGTTCTCCCCGAGGGAGATACCGCGTTCATCAGACCACCTCGCCGGAGATCGGGGTCAGTTTCCACCGCTCGACCGCCCGGCCGTCGGCCGTAAAGTGGGGCCGGCCAACCAGTTCGACCTTCAGGCCGAAGCGCTTCTTCAAGCCGGCGAAGATGAGGGCGGTGGAGATATGCGCCGGAACGCCCCCCTCGGCGACCAGGCGCTCCGCGCCCGTAAGGATGGCCGGCCCGACCATCTCGTACTCCAGTTCGTCGGGCGCCACCCAGCGGACATCGGCATCGGCCAGGTAGCCCACCGCCACCAGGTAGCGGGCCATCTCCCGCACGGCGTCCAGGGGGGAATCCGGGATCGGCCGTAACTCCTCCTCGATCTCGTCAAAGAGGATCTCCCCGGCCCGCCAGACCACCTTCCAGGCCTCCTTTCCCCAGTTCTCCCCGATGGCCCGGTAGACGGCATAGAGTTCCCGGTCGAAGAATCGGGCATCAACGGTCCTGGGGAGGGAGTCCAGGGGAAGCGGGCGTTCGGCCGGCCCGCTGTAGCGTTCGGCGGCCGGCGAAATCGGGCGCAAGGGGGGATGATGGGTCTGTTCGTCGTATACGTGGGCGATCAGCCCGACCAGGCGGGATAGGGCAAAGAAGCCGTTGCCCACCTCCGGAGGTAGTTCCAGTTCGCATAGCAGGGCGGCGATGGCCCCGTCCACATTGATGGGCAACTCCCGGCCCAGGGCCTCCCGGAGTGCCTGCTGGATGGCCCGGGCCATTTCGATGTACTCGCCGGCCAGGCCCTCCGCTTCGGCCAGGGAAAGGAGGCGGTCGGCGCGGGGGTCCGCGGTATGGAGGCGATGGCCATAGCCGGGGAGACGTTTCCCCAGGGCCCGATACTCGGCTACCACCTCGCGGGCCACCTCCAGGGCCTTTTGCCCTCGCTCCCGTCGGCGGGTCACCGCCTCCCGCAACAGGCGCATTCCATCCTCGATGGCACCACCGTGGTGGCGATGGATGGCCAGGAGGCCGGCCGCGACGGCCGCAGTCAGCGGGGCACCGCCGGAAGCTGCCGTCCGCGCCGCCAGGGTGGAGGGCGGGCTTCCGCCGTGGTCCACACAGGAAACCAGGATGGCGTCCAGCACCCTCCCCTGGGCCGGGGTGGGAAGTTCCCCCTTCAGCACCAGGTAGACCACATGGCTGAAGGGAAGCCGTCCCATCAGGTCCTCGATGCGGTAGCCACAGATGAGCACCTTGTTCGGTTCGGCGCAGGAGATAGGTTGAGACCACGCCTCGGCCATCGTCTTCCTCCGGGTAGGCTATCCAGCCCTATTTTACCGCAGCCGGCCCCTTCCGGCAAATATCCCAGGGCGCGTTTCTTCACAAATCGCATCCGGTGGTATAATGGCGGCAGATACCTGAAACTCGGATTACGGAGCGTTCTATGGCCATCTGCACGGCCCGCCTTTTGACGGCGGCAAAACAACGCGGGGCGGCTACCTTCTCCGCCCTCCGCTATCGGAACTATCGCCTCTGGTTCTTCGGCCAGACGATTTCCCTCATGGGCACCTGGATGCAATCGGTGGCCCAGCAGGTGGTCGTCTACCTCCTGACGGATCACTCCAAGATCGCCCTGGGGACCGTCTCCTTTGCCGGCTCGATCCCGACCCTTTTCCTCATGCTTCCGGCCGGGGCCCTGGCCGACCGCTTCGATAAGCGGCGCATCCTGCTTGCCACCCAGACATCCATGATGCTTCTGGCCCTGATCCTGGCCGTGCTGACCGCCACGGGGGCGGTCCAATTCTGGCACATCGTCCTGCTGGCGACGGCGCTGGGCGTTGCCAACTCCTTCGATGCCCCGACCCGGCAGGCTCTGGCCGTGGAACTGGTCGAGGATCGGCGGGACCTCATGAACGCCATCGCCCTGAACTCGATGATGTTCAACCTGGCCCGCATCGTCGGGCCGGCCGCGGCCGGGCTGGCGCTGGCCTTCCTGCACCCGGCCTGGTGCTTTGCCCTGAACGCGATTTCCTTCCTGGCCGTCATCGTGGCCCTGGTGCGGATGCGGATGCCGGAAGGCCGGCCGACCCTACAGGCCGAACCGCTTACGGTACAGTTGCGGGAGGGCCTGAAGTATATCGGGGGGCACACCGTCGTCCGCACCATCATCGCCCTGGTGGCCGTCTCTTCCGTCTTCGGCTTCCTCTACTCGGTGCTTCTGCCGGCCTTTGCCATAGACCTCCTCGGCATCGGCGAATCGGGGGTAGGCCTCCTGCAGACGACGGTGGGCCTCGGGGCGGTGAGCGGCGCGCTGACGGTCGCTTCCCTGGGCCGGAGCCGGCGCAAGGGCCTCCTCCTGATGGCCGGTAGCCTCCTCTTCCCCACCGCCGTGCTGGGGCTGGCCTTTTCGCCCTACCTCCCCCTCTCTCTCCTTTCCCTGGCGCTGGCCGGCTTCGGCTTCGTCATTCAGAACTCGACCAGCAACACCCTCGTTCAGACCATCGTCCCCGACCGACTACGCGGCCGGGTGATGGGGGTCTACACGATGACCTTCTTCGGGACGATGCCGTTTATGTCGCTTCTGGCCGGCGGGCTGGCCCAGTGGCTCGGACCGTCCTGGGCCACGGCCTTCGGGGCATCGGTCAGCCTGGCTTTTGCCCTGGGCGTTGCGGTGGCCGTCCCGGCCCTGCGGCGGGAGGAAACCGGCCGGCCGCTTCCCGAACCTTCCGGGTCCACCGATAGGGGCGGGGGATGATCCGCCCCTCCAGGACAGACAAAGGAGGAAAAATGGCCATCCGCTTTCCTTCGGACGAATGGATCAAGGAACTGAGCCGGTTGCTCAACGAGAGCGAAGCCTACGAACGCTCGGCCCGCGACTGGGAGGGGGATTTCCTCTTCATCATCGAGCCGGACGAGGCCTACCCTCACACGGCCTACCTCTACCTGGACCTCTATCACGGCAAAAGCCCCAGCGCCGCCCAGGTCGGCGGCCCGGAGGAGAAGAAGGCGGCCTATACCCTGGCCGCACCCTTCTCCACCTGGCGACAGGTCATCGAGGGAAAACTGGACCCGATCCAGGGGATGATGACGCGCAAACTGCGCCTCTGGGGAAATCTCATGCAAATCATGCGCTACCCCAAGGCGGCCAAAGAGATCGTCTCCTGTTGCGCGCTCATCCCCACCGACTTCGGAGATTAGACGATGTGGTACTTTATCTCTCCCCAAATCGCTTTCGGGGAAGGGGCGCTGGAGGCCCTGGAGGAACTGGAGGGCCGGCGGGCACTCATCGTGACCGATGCCACGCTGGTGCGCCTGGGGCTGGTCGAGCGCGTTCGGAAACACCTGGAGCGGGCTGGCCTGGAAGTGCACGTCTTCGATGAGGTGGAACCCGACCCCAGCCTCCAGACCGTCCGCCGGGGCGCACAGGTTGCCCTGGAGGTCGAACCCGACTGGATCGTGGGCCTGGGCGGCGGCTCGGCCCTGGACGCGGCCAAGGCGGTCTGGATCCTCTACGAGCGGCCGGACCTGGAGCCGGCCGCGATCAACCCCTTCATCCGCCTGGGACTGCGGAAAAAGGCCCGCCTGATCACCATCCCCACCACCAGCGGTACCGGGGCCGAGGTCACCTGGGCCATCGTCCTCACCGATGCCGTGGATCAGCGCAAGATGGGCCTGGGCAACCGCGAGAACGCCGCCGACCTGGCCATCGTGGATCCCAGCCTGGCCGAGGGGATGCCGCCCCAACTCACGGCCGATACCGGGATGGATGCCCTCACCCATGCCGTGGAAGGCTATACCTGCGCCTGGCACACCGACCTGACCGACGGACTATGCCTGAACGCCCTCCGGCTCATCTTTACCTACCTGCCCCGGGCCGTAGCCGACGGAACCGACCGGGAGGCCCGCGAACGGATGCACAACGCCGCCACCTGCGCCGGGTTGGGCTTCGGAAACGCCATGGCCTCGCTGGCCCACGCCATGGGCCATGCCCTCGGAGCGCTCTTCCACGTCCCCCACGGCCGGGCCGTGGGGATCTTCCTGCCCTATACGATCGAATTCGCCGCCCGGGAGGCACCCGCGCGCTTCGCCGAACTGGCCGCCTTCCTGGGATGCTCCCATGCCGGCGGCGAGGAGGGGGCCCGGGCCCTCGCCGGAGCCATCCGCAACCTCGGCCGGCAGATCGCTTTCCCGTTGAGCGTAACCGAGGCCGGCCTGGCGCGCCCTCCTTACGAGACCGCCCTGGAGAAACTTGTGGAAAACGCCTTCAACGATACCCAGATCGTCACCGCCGTCCGTTCGCCCTCCTACGAGGAACTCGGGAAACTCTTCCTCTATGCCTACGAGGGCCGGCCGGTGGATTTCTAGAGCCAAATTCACACGAAAGGAGCGCGCCGTGGACGGATATATGGGCCGAATCCTCCGGGTGGACCTCTCCTCCGGCAGGCTGTGGGACGAACCGCTTGACGAAGCCTACGCCCGGGCTTATGTCGGCGGGAGCGGACTGGCCGCACGCTACCTCTCCGATAGGGTAGAAGCCGATACCGACCCCCTCGGCCCGGAAAATCCCCTGATCTTCATGACCGGCCCGCTAGTCGGCACGGCGATGCCCTCGGCCGGCCGCTACAGCCTCTGTGCCCTCTCCCCTCTCACCCGCCTCTGGGGAGAAGCCTGTAGCGGCGGCTTCTTCGGCCCCGAACTGCGCTTTGCCGGCTACGACGGCATCATCATCACCGGGGCTTCGGAGAAGCCGGTGTGGCTTTCCATTCGCTTCGGCCGGGCCGAACTGCACGATGCCTCGGCCCTCTGGGGGCTGGACACCTACGCCACCCAGGATCGGGTGCGCGACATCCTGGGCGACCCCCGGGCCCGCGTGGCCTGCATCGGGCCGGCCGGCGAGCATCAGGTCAAACTCGCCGCCGTGATGAACGACCACGGCCGGGCAGCGGCACGCACCGGCCTGGGCGCGGTCATGGGGGCCAAGCGCCTCAAGGCCGTGGCCGCACGGGGCAACGCCCGGGTGCCGCTGGCCGACCCGGAGGGTTTCCGAATCGCGGTCAGGAAAGCCCTGACCGCCACCCGGGAGGACCTGGCCGCCCAATCTCTGCTTCTGGCCGGCACGGCCGGCTACATAGACCTGGCCCTGATGTACGGCGATATGCCGGCCCGCTACTACCAGCAGGACGCCTGGGAAGGGGGAAGCAACCTCTCCGGCGTGCTCCTCACGGAAAAGTACCTGAACCGGAACACCGCCTGTTACCGCTGCCCCATCGGCTGTGGCCGGGAGACGCGCGCCCCCCATTACGGCCTGGAAAAGGCCGATGGCCCCGAATACGAAACGTTGGGTGCCCTGGGAGCGCTCACCCTCGTGGACGACCTGGAGGCGGTTATCTACGCCGGCCACCTCTGCAACCTCTACGGCCTGGATACCATCAGCGTCGGGGCCACGCTGGCCCTGGCCTGCGAACTGACCGAGCGGGGACTCCTCCGGCCCGAGGAAACCGGCGGATTGCGCTACGGCCGGGCAGAGGCCATGCATCGGCTGATCGAGATGACCGCCCGACGCGAGGGCTTCGGCGACCTCCTGGCCGAGGGAAGTGCTGCCCTGGCCGAACGCTTCGGCGTCCCGGAACTGGCCGTTACCGTCAACCGCCTGGAAGTGCCCCTGCACGACCCCCGTGCTTTCAGCGGCATGGCCGTGACCTACGCTCTCTCGCCGCGGGGAGCCTGCCACATGCAGGGAGATATGTACGGTGTGGACACGGGGCAGGGGCCGGCCGTGGAACTGGGCATCGTCCCCGGGGATCGCTTCGATTCCAGCCCCGAAAAGGGGCGTATCGCCGCCCGACAACAGGCCTGGCGCAGCCTCTACAACGCCCTCGTCCTCTGCCAGTTCCAGAATCCGGGGGTGGAATGCGTGCTCCAGGCCCTCCATGCGGCGACGGGGTGGGAATGGGAAGCCGAGGACCTCCTGAGGGCCGGGAAACGCATCCTCTCCCTCAAGCGCCGGCTCAACTTGCGCCGGGGTCTCACCCGCGCCAACGACCGCCTGCCGACCCTGCTCCTGCAACCGCTGGTGGGAGGCGGGACCGAGGGGCACGTCCCCGACCTGGGGCGCCTCCTCCAGGGAGCCTATGCCGAACTGGGCTGGGACGAGCAAACGGGCTATCCTCTGGAGGAAGGTTCACCCTGAGCCGGAAGTTTCCCTGCGCCAGTAGGCCGCCTCCCGGACGATCTCCCGCCGGGTGGCGTCCAGCCCCGCCTGGATGACCTCCAGAGCGGTCTTGGCCCGCCGTAACCAGTTGCCGATCTCCTGGTCGTAGCGGGCTATTGCCCGCCGTCGGGCCTCTTCGTCGGGGAAACTCCCCCATTCCAGGCCGTCCACGGCCAGGTAATCCACGGTGAAGCCGGCCCGCTTGAGGAGCACCGGCCACTCGGCGTCCACCGGGGCACGGCCGGGCGGACTGTGGGACAGGAGGAAGAGGACGGCCGGCCGGCTGAAACCCCGGACGCCGCTCCCCAGGTCCACCGGCTGCCCCAGCAGGGTGGAAAAGATGTTGTTGACGCTACGCTCCGTCTCCTGGATGGAAAGCGGATAGGTCGCCCAGGCCCGCTTGCTCCGGCCGATGATGAGGCAGTCGCTCCTTGGGATCTCCTCCAGGACCTTTTGCCATTCCGCCGGGAAGCCTTCCACCCAGGGAAGCAGCACCTCCAGAGCGATATGGTGAAAATGGCTACCCGAAAGTTCCAGCGCCTTCTGAAGCGCGGCGTGCCGGCCGTGGGTCCCGTCCATCGGGATGGTCAGGGCACAGCCCGTCCGCTCCTGGAGACGGAGGACCTCCTCGGGGTCGGCCTCGGGGGGGAGGGCCAGGGCAATGCCGCTATAAGCCTCCTGCAGGCGTGGAAGGACCCGGTAGAAACGCTCCACCTCTCCCAGTTGCCAGGTAGAAGAAAGGACGATGCCCATCCCCGGCCTACCTGGCTGCCCGGCAGCCGAACAGGGCCGCAGCCTCCGGGGCTCCGGCCGGCCCCGGCATACCTCTTCCGAACCACTCCCTCCTCGGCACCTCCCGGCAGTGCGCGGCGACCCAGCGGACCAGTGTCCCCTGCCGCTTTTCCTGCGGAGCGAGATAGAAAAAGCGTACCACGCCGCTGCGGACATGGGCCGCCAGTTCTTCCACATCCAGAATAGGGTCGCCCCCGGAAAAGCCTCCCAGGGCCATGACCGGCTCTCCCGTCACAAGGATCAGCGGAGCGGCAGTATTGGCGTTGATGGTGGCGACGATGAACCTTTCGCCCCCGCGGTTGGCCAGCAGATAATCGGCCAGGGGGGCTGTAAAAGGGGGGAGGTTTCCGCCCTGCCGTCCCTGCATGACCCCACCACCCCCCGGCCAGGGATCGGCCAGGAGGTCCGGGCCGGCGTAGGGGAGGCCGGCGTGGCCACCGTAGAGGACGGGGATGAGCGCCCACACCGTGGGAGCGATGAGGAGGGCCAGAATGCCCAGCGCGGCTACCGCCCCGGTCCAGGCCGGCCAGGGCGGTTCGGAGCCGGCCCGCATCCAGGCCTGCCGAAGGAACCGGAGCACGCCCAGGACGACGGCAGCCGAGAGAGATAGACCGACGACCAGGGGGGTTAGCCAGGCGGCCCACCGGGGGAAATCGTCCAGGATCCCGGCTTCCACCAGGGCGGTGGCGACGAGCGCCGCCGGAAGCAGCCAGCCCCGCCATCCGGGCCGGCGAAAATCCTCCCCCATGGCGACCAGGCCCGCGCCCACCAGGGCGGCAATGGCCGGGGAGAGCATCTCCAGGTAGTAGCGGTGAAAGAGATTGGCGATGCTGAAGAAGACAAGTTGGGGCAGGAGCCAGCCGGCCCATAGAATCAGGGCCAGGTGGCGCCGGTCGAGAGGCCGGCGCAGAGGCGCCTGCCAGAACGCGGCCAGGAACCCCAGGCCGGCCATCGGCAGAAGCCAGGAGACCTGTCCGCCCAACTGCCGGTTGAACAGGCGCAGCCAGCCCGGTTCGCCGGTCTCGTGGGAGAAAGGACCTCCGCCCGGTGGAGTGCCTCCCGGCGACGGACCTCCTCCGGGCGCGAGTGGCGAGGGCGGCTGCCCGGAGGGCGGCGAGCCGGGCGGATACCCGCCGGGAGGCGGTTGAGGCGGCCGGCCACCCCCGAACAACCCGCGCAGCCCTCCCGGAAACAGGCGGGCCATCCCGTTGTGCCCGATGATGAGTTCCATCACCGCGTTGTTCTGGGTGCTGCCGATATAGGGGCGCTCCCCTTCGGGAGTCAGGTCCACGGCGACGGCCCAGGAAAGAGAAACGGCGACGAGCACGGCCGTCGCCAGGGCCAAATGGAGCAGGCGCTTCCAGAAACGGAGGGGAGCCAGGAGGTAGAGGAAGTAAAAGGCCGGCAGCACCATATAGGCCTGGAGCATCTTGATGTTGAAGCCCACCCCCACCAGGAAAGCGGCCAGCAAAAGCCAGGGCAGACGGCCCCGTTCGGCGGCCAGGAGCATCGCCCAGGCGGCCAGGAGAAGGACCAGCACCAGCAGGCCGTCCATCGTGTTGTTGCGGTTGGCGGCCACACTGATGGGAGTTACCGCCAGAACCAGCGCGGCCAGGAGGCCGGCCGTCGGGCCAAAGGTCCGCCGCACCAGGTGAAAGAGAAGGAGGACGGAGAGGACGCCGGAGAGCGCCTGCGGGAGGAGGAGACTAAAGCCGCCGAAACCCAGGAGCGCAGCGCTGGCCACCTGCACCCAGAGCCCCAGCGGGGGTTTATCCACCGTTACAAAACCACCGGGATCGAAGGAGTTGAAGAACAAGTTGTGCCAGTTGCCGAGCTGGCTTTTTACGGCTGCGGCATAGTACAGGTTGCCGTACCCTTCCTGCTCCAGACGGAAAAAGTGGAGGAAAGCGGCCAGGAGGAGAATGGCCAACAGGGCGGCCCAATGCCGAAGGCGGTACCCGATAGGACCGGTAGCGGTAACGGGCCGGCCGGATTCGATCATCCAAATCTTCCTGGGGACGTAAACGATATATCGCCCCTGGGCCTATACTACCCCACCGGAATGAACGGCCGATGAAGCAGGGACAGGGCATACCCAGCCCCCTACGCCCCGGCCTATCTCCTTCGGGCCAGGGACTGGATGGCCTTGGCCAACCAGAAGGCACACCAGGCCGTCATCACGATTCCGGCCATACCCAGGCGGTTTACATCCACGGCCGGCTCGAAGACGAGGCCGCCGGGCGAGACCCGGATATAGCCCATCGGACGTATCCGGCCGCCGGCTCCACCGCCTCCTCCACCCATCGCCTCCTTTTCCTCCCCAGGAACCCGCCCGGCACCGTAGCCGAAGCCGTAACTGACCTCCGCTACCGGGATCACGGTGTGCTCCCCGATCTGGATGGGCCGGCCGAAGGCGGTCTCGACCCGAATCTGCTCCACCGTCTGGACGATGGACTGGAGCATACGCTGGACCTCGGTTTCCTCGCTCATCGTTCACCTCCTGATGGCCCTCTTACGAAGCAGGCGAAGGAAAAAGTACCCCAGAGGGGCCAATAGCGCCACCCCCATCATGGCCCGCACCATTTTCGCGGTGGGGTCCGTCAGGGCCATGCGGTACTCGGTGCCGTCGCCTTCACGCACGATGGCCCCGCAGGGGGAGATACGCACCCCGATGCCGGTGATGCCCCCATCTTGCACCCGGAGGTCGAGGATGCGGGTGCTTACCCGGACGACCGGCCGGACGACGCGTTCCCCCACAACGATGGGTTCCCCGACGACCTCCCGGCTCACCTCAATCTTGGGGAGTACCGAAGCCATGTTCACCTCCTTGCCGATGGCAGGGAATCCTTCCAGGCGACAGGACATTCTCCTGCCTGAAACTGCCGTAGGTCCCGAGCATGTTCCCGATCGTGCTCCAGGGCCAGAAGAGCCCAGGAATACGGGCAGGTCTCCTTCTCCCACACCCCGGGGAAGGTGCGCCCCAGGCCGGCCGGGTCCATCTTCTCCAGAACTTCCAGGAGGGCCTCCCGCACGCCCCGGAAGTCCGCCCAGACCGTCTCCCAGGGTTGATCCCGACGGGAGCGGGCGCGGGCCTGATTCCAGGCCTCTACGCCGGGGACGGCCTCGACCTGGGGAGGCCGGCCGGCGGCCATGTCGCGCAGGCCGGATAGGAAGTACACCTCCCAGTCGGCGATATGGCCGAGGACGTCCTTAAGGGTCCAGACCCCGCAGACCGGGCGGGAGGACCGTTCTTCCGGAGGGACCAGTTCCGCAGCGGCCAGGAGTTCCTCGCGTCCGGCATTCAGGGCGGCGAGGAGGAGTGCTTTGGGTCCGGCAGAGGACCTGCCCTGCGCCTTTTTCCACTCGACCAGGTCGGCTGTGTGTCCCCCTTCGTGCCGGATGTATACCTCGATCCAGCCGGGTAAAGCCCAGTCAAACCCTCCCAGGGGACGACGGCGGAAAAAGTCCTCCTCGGGCAGGCCCTTCATCCACTCCACCCAGGCGGCACGTGCCTGCCCAAGTCCGGCCAGAACTTCTTCCAGGGGACGGTCCCGCCAGGCGGCCACGGCGGCAGCATTGAAGGCGTCTTGGTCAACCACGGTGGTGAGGTCCGGTTCTTCCCCGGCGACCATCCTCCCCACCTCCTTCAGAGCCCAACGATCCCAGGCCACGATATGGGCTAGAAGGTCCTTGGCCGTCCATTCTCCAACGGCCGGCGTTTCGGTGAGGGTTTTTTCGTCCAGATTCAGAAGGGTCTCCAATAACGTACTACGTGCTTCCGACAAACAGGCCAGCAAGAAACGGCGACGGAGGGCCAAGATCTCGCGGATCTCGTCCCGATGTTCCGCCTCGTGTTCCAGGAAACGGCGGAGCGCCTTACGGGCCGTCCAGGGTTCCTCGGGGTGTTCGGTCCACCAGGTCGGGTAGAAGAGGCCGGAGCGCTCTTCCTCGTCGAGCCGGCGGAGGCACTCCACGACCGTGCGGCGCTCCATTTCCAGAAACTCGAAGATGGGCATTGTCTCATCGCCTTCCCATTCCGGCGGCAGGCGTTCCGGAGGGAGAAGCCGGGAGACGTACCACTCTTCGGCATTGCCGATATGGCGCAAAATTTCCCGGATGGTGCGGGAATGAGGGGAAGCCTGGAGGTCGAGCGTTTCGTCGGGCAACTCCTCCACCAGGGCCAGGAGGTCGGCCCGGCTGTGTTCCATCAGACGGAGATACCGTTCCATTTCCCGGAGGGAAACAGGAGATCGGTCGGGAGGGAAGAGGGCAGCGGCATCGCCCGAGGCAAAGGGTCCGAATCCGGTGCTTTCCCCGGCCACCTCGATCTCGACGGCTTCTTCCTCCGGTGGGGTTGGCTCACCGTGCCGGCGCAGCCAGTCCCGATAGCGGCGTATGGCCTCGGGCAGCCTTTGCAACGCCGCTTCGCGGGTAGAGGCCCGGACGATGCAGCCGGGCAGGTCGGGCACGTGAGCCATGGTGAGACCGTCCGGGGCAATCTCCAGGTAGACCGCGTAGCCAGCCATGACACCCTCCTTACGCGTTTCCATGCCCATTATATCACAAAAAGCCATCCGGTTGCCAGCAGGTCATTTTCGTGGTAGACTGAACCCGGCAGCGCCAGGAAAGCACAAGAGGCCAGGCCATGCATGCGCTTCACGTCGTTCAGGGCTACTATCCCTGGAGAGGCGGTTCGCAACGCTTTTTCCAGGAAATCTCCGAGCGCCTGGTGGCCGAAGGGCATCGGGTGACAGTGCTCACCACCGAGGCCGGCGAACTCGAGCATTTCTGGATGCCCGGGCGGCGCACGCTGGGGCCGGCCCAGGAAGTCGTCAACGGGGTTCAGGTCTACCGCTTCCCGGTCCGGCGCCGTCTGAACCGGGCCCTTCTCTTCAGTCTCTACCGTCGGCTGATGGCGGAGATTTCCGGCCTGCCGCTGGATACGACGGCGCTCTTGCGACGCCTGGCCCGCTTCACCCCCCGGTTGCCCGAGTACGAAACGTTCCTGGCGCAGGTGGATACCTCCTTCGATGTGGTGCACGGTGCTAACATCACCCTGGACTTTATGCTCTCCCCGGCCCTGGCCTTTGCCCGAAAAAGGGGCATACCTTTTATCGTAACTCCCTTCACCCATCTGGGCGTGGCCGGCCAGCGGCGCGTGAAGCGTTACTACACCATGCGCCATCAACTGGAGATCTTGCGTCAGGCCGACGCCGTGATCACCCAGACACCCATCGAAAGCGAAGGACTGGCAGCGCTGGGCATCCCCCGGGAGCGCCTGTTCTGCACCGGATCGGGCATCAACCCGGAGGAGGTCACCGGCGGGGACGGACGGCGCCTCCGGGCGCGACACGGCTGGGAAGGTCCGCTCGTCCTCTACATCGGCGTGCTGGCCTATGACAAAGGCACCGTCCACCTCATCGAGGCCATGCGGCGGCTCTGGGCAGAAGGCCGGCCGGCCCACCTCGTCCTGGCCGGTCAGGCCATGTCGCCCATGCGGGCCTATCTGGCGCGCCTGCCGGCCGAACGCTTCCCTCTCCTCCACTACCTGGGACCGATCACCGAGGAAGAGAAACGCGACCTCCTGGCCGCCGGAAGCGTCCTCTGCCTGCCCTCCTGCACCGATTCCTTCGGCCTCGTCTTCCTGGAAGCCTGGGCCAACGAGGTGCCGGTCGTCGGGGCGCGGGCCGGCGGCATCCCGGCGGTCGTGGATGACGGCGTGGACGGCCTCCTCGTGCCGTTCGGCGATGTGGAGGCGTTGGCCCGCTCCATCGCCCGCCTGCTGGACGACCCGGCGCTGGCCCGGGAGATGGGCCGGCGAGGGAAAGAAAAAGTGGAGCGGGAGATGACCTGGGCCCACGTCTACCGGCGGGTGCGCCGGGTCTATGAGCAGGCCTGCGGACTGTAGGGGCCGGGCGGCCGGAAGGTAAAAGAAGATGGGCAAAATCCTTTGTGCCATCCGTGGAGGGCCGGAAGGCTATCCTACCCAGGACCGGGCCATCGCCCTGGCCCAGGAGCAGGGAGACGAACTTCTTTTCCTGGTGGTTCTGGATCCATCGTTCCTGGGGACACCGGCTACCTCCCCCGGCCTGGACATGCGGGCGGCACTCCTGCGCCTGGGTCAGGCTCTTTTGAAGCGGGCGACGGAGCGGGCCCGACGGGCCGGCCTGACCGTGCGGGCGCTCCTCCGGGAAGGCTCTCCCCGCGAACAGATCCAGGCCGTAGCCCGGGAGGAAAAGGCAACCACGGTTATCCTGGGTCGGCCCCAGGGGAAATACGACCAGTTCATCGCTGCCGAACTGGAGGCTCTGGCGGTGGAGATCGCCAGGGAGACCGGGGCCGAGGTTCGGATTCTATAGGATACTTTGGGATAACCGTTGACAGGAAAAGGCAAGTGTGGTATAATCAGAGCATGAAAGAAGCGAGGTGGAGGCATTGAGAGGAGCAATTTTACCGCCGGCTGGGGAAAACGTCGGTGCGAGGTGGAAACAGACGTAACAAGAGGGAGGAAAGGAGGGGTGTGTCCAAATTTTGTCGGGCTGGGTAGGCGACGGCAGTGCTGTTGTCTACCCAGCGAAGGGATCAACGTGAAAGGTAGGGCTTTTCAATGCTGTAACTTTGGGGGCTTCCGAAGTTCGGGAAGCCGTCTCAGAACAGCCGAATATCCGGCATGGGCCAAGCATTCCTGGCCCCTCCGAAGGCATCTGAGGATAGCCTCGCAGAACTTTG